>NZ_JBFAIV010000005.1:0-361084 GCF_040654875.1 Streptomyces sp. NPDC050610
GCGGCACCCCGCGCGGGGTGCCGCGACCCACCCGACGCCTCTTGGGTCAACCCTCGTCGAGGAACCCTTCGGACAGCTACGGCAGTTCACCCTCGCCTCGGCTCTTGAAAGGGCCTGTGTGCGAAGCCACTTGGGCGGGGAAAACGCAACTTCGACATGGCCCGCAGGGGCGGTTACCTTCATCTGGTCTTCGGCGGTCGGCCATGGTCGTGCAGGGGGTTTCTTCGGGCTGGGCCACCCGTGACGCGGCCTGAGCCGCCGAATCGGGTCCACATCAGGCACCCTCAACCAGGGAGAGACGCATGCCCCATCTTGCTCTGTACACATTCGGAGTCCTGAAGTCACCTGTCGCCGACCCCGCACCTCTCACACGCGAGTTCCAGGACATCGGTGAGCTCATCTACGGGAAGATCAGCCAGCACCCTGGATATGTTGCTCATGCTGAAGCGGTGGGCGGCGACGGGGTCACGCACTTCGACCTGGACTGGGGTGCATGGGGGGAATTCGCTGTACCGGCCTGGTACAGCAAGGGCCGTACGGCGGAAACCACCGCGCTGGCCGCGACCCTTTCCCTCTGGACCGACGTGCGTTCCGCCTTCGACGCCATCTACACCGGTCTGCACCGTGAGGCGCTGAACCGGCGTTACGACTGGTTCGAGAGGACAGAACACCCGGGTTACGTGTTCTGGTGGGTCTCCGATGGCGTGATACCCGCCTGGCAGGACGGGGTTTCCAGGCTGGAGCACCTCCACGGCCACAGCCCCGCGCCGTACGCCTTCACCTTCCACCACTCGTTCGACCCGGACGGAACTCCGACCGGGATCAAAGATGTTGGTCCGAAGAGTGACCAGGTTCGCCAATAAGGAAGCCTGAACGACGGCGAACACATCAGTGATCTAACGCGGTCGGCGAGCATAGGTACTCTAGTGGTACTTGGTCATTCCCGCCCCCGATTGATTACCGGGGGCGGGAGTCGTTCAACCGTTGAAGGGGTGCGAGCCAATTACTAGCTCTCGCTGAAATTGGAAGACTTGACGCATGCGGCACCGGGGACGCTCCAACAGAGGTGCATGTAATACTGCGTGCTGCCCACGATGCCGTACGTCTTGCCGTCGCAGCCTCCGTCACCTCCGTCGTTGATCGTCCACATGGGCCTTCCGTCGGAGACGCGATACAGGGTCATCTGAACACCGTGGCCGTCCGCGTTGGTGTCACATACGGTGAATCTGTCTCCGTCGTCCTTGAAATGTGCGGTGCCGCGACCATTGAGGGTCAGGGTTTTGTCCGCCGCGTAGGCCGGGGACGTACTCAGCGCCAGCATTGTGCCCAACGCGACGGTCAGACCTGCGGTCGATCGGACTACGTTCTTCAGCTTCATGACGTCTCCCCTTGCTCGCCGAAACCGGTGCAGTCGCCCTTTCCTGACTGCCGGGCTGACTATTGCGCATCAACATCTCGCGGGCAACGGGTAGGCGACATTCCGATTGCCGCCGTTCCGTGGAGCCGGAATCTTCCGGTGTAGCCGGATATGGGGCAGATTGATGTGCGCCACTCATCGAATGGCGTCAGCCAATGCCGTGCGGCGAGCAGATGGATCTTGCGGCCTTTTGCCTTGGCCGGCCCCGGATGGCCTTGCCGTTCACGACCGGGGGCGCAGCCCGGCGGCCCAGGTTGTCGGGTCGGCGGGCCGCGAGCCGGCTCCCGGCCGCTCGGTCCAGGGCGTCGCCGTCGACGCGGGCCAAAGCCCTGGATCGTAGCGCCCAGCAGCATCCGGCATGCCGGGAGTCAGACGAGCGTCCACCGGACCAGCGCGTAGCCGATCAACGCAAGGCCGATCAGCGTCGAGCCGACAACCGCCCGCATGTACGCGAATCGGGGATGACGGTCTGCCGTATATATTTCGTGCGCCCTCTTCGGGTCATAGGAAATTGAGACGCGGTGTCCGACTGCGACACTGACTCCTTTGGTTCGAAGCAGGACGTCATTCTCCCCTCCGATACTGGAATCACACTCCAACAAGTGCCGCACCATGCCGCCGGGCTCGTCATGAACCGCCAGGCAGCGAGCAGAACACGTCACTCTTCTACGAAACGCGAGAGCGTCTGTGACGGCCAAGACGGCCCCGAACAGTAGCCACACACAACCCGTCGAAAATATCGACCAGAGGAAAACGGATGGAGGGCCCTCGAACGCTGCAGTTGTCACTTGAAATATCCTTGCCTCGCGAACTGCCTGAAGTGGGAATCGCGCCCAGCCCGTCAGTTGGCCGGACGAATTTCAGTCCAGGGTCGCTCAGGACAGGGCTGCAAACATTATCAATCTCTGTCAGCAAGTTTTCGTCGGCCGACCAGCTCACGCACTGCTTCACCCGGCTCCCCGCTCAGAGCGCTACCGGACTGCCCGCCCTGGGGAAGCGGCAGAACGGGTCGCCGGAACTGGAGAAGAGCGCTTCGCGCGCGGCCCGTCGCGCAGTTGGGCCGCGCAGCCGACGAGGGCGACGGCCAGTGTGCCGACGGCGAGGGTCAGGGCTTCCATGGCGAGACCGCCGACGGGGAACGACTGCCGTGCGCCGGCCGTCACCCCCAGACGGGCGAGGCTCGCCGAGGCGCCCCAGAAGAGGCCGAGCCCGGTCGGGCAGTCTCTGCCCGGGATCACCGTTCACCCCGTCAGCAGTGCGGAGATGAACAGCCACAACGGGATGACCATCAAGATGACCGAGAGCACGCCGAAGAACGTCAGCGCGATGCCGCGTATGGCGAGCCGCTTGTCGCGAAGGCTCCTGACGCGGGTCGGCGACAGCGGATCGTAGGTCACGTCCACCGGGCCCCTTTCGCCCTTGTGCTCGCGGCCGACCGGCTGGGTGACGACGAGGTTCCGGCCCTCCAGCGTCCGGAACTCGTAGACGGGGCGCCATTCCGCCTGGTCCTTCGAGATGCGGTGCCAGTCGTAGTCCCGGATACGGCCGGGGACGGTGATGCCCCGCCGTCGCAGAATCAGTGCGTCGCGCATCACCTCGGTCCAGCCTGCGTACAGCATCAGCCAGCCCACAGGGCCGAAGAGCATGATGAAGGCCACCAGGCCACCGATGCCCGCTTCCGCGCCCTTGTTCCCGGCCACGTAGAAGAAGGCGATATACGGCACGATCCCCAGAGCGATCTTCCCGCCCGCCGAGAGGCGCGGCAGACGCGGGAGGCGACGCCCGGAGACGTCCCTCACCACGTGGGCCGGCCCCTGTGCCGAGGCTGGCCGGCGGGCCAAGGCCGTACGCAGCTGCCCGACGAAAGCGCCGGCGGCGGTGGCGTTGCGAGTGGTGAGCGTGAAAGCGTCACTTTCGTCGGCATCGCGGGACAGTCTCAGAAGGACGCGTCCTCCCGCGTAGTCGACGCGGTCGATCGCCGCCAGCGGCACCGTCCAGGTGGTGCGCCCGCGCATCACCCGCACCGCGTACCCCTCCAGCCGGAAGACGACGCCTCGACCCCGCAACACCACTTCCGGTATCCGTCCCATGCCCAAGATCATAAATGCCGGTGAACGGGGTGTTACACGTCCTCTTCAGGGCAACGCGCACGGCTCGACACGCAGTCGGCATACCGTTCGTCACCGCTCGTTCGGGAACGAGGTGTGCCCTCGCGTGCCGCTCGTGACCGCGCCGGACTGAGCCGTGCCCGGTCCACAATCCCGGTCGTCGCCATCAGCTCCACGGGAAGTCAGGGCATAGGGGTGTGTCCGCAGCTTCCAAATCGGCTTGTCCCGTCAAACCTGATGACTCTACGGTGGAATCACTTCGACGAGACGTTCCCCAGAAGCACGCCGCAGAGCGGGAACGTCCCACCTCACTGAGGTGCCGGAGGGGCGGCAGCAGAATTTGTCGACCCTTCCTTCGGAGGTCTCCTTCATGAACATCGGTATCGGCCTGCCCATCGCCGACCCTGCCGCCTTGCTCACCTGGGCCCAGCGCGCCGACGCCGGGCCCTTCAGCACGCTCGGCCTGCTCGACCGGCTCGTCTACCACAACCCCGAGCCCCTGGTCGCGCTCGCCGTCCTCGCGGGCGCCACCTCCCGCATCCGCGTCCAGACCGAGGTGCTGCTCGCCCCGCTGCGCGACACCGCCCTCCTCGCCAAGCAGGCCGCCACCTTGGACCGGATGACCGGGGGCCGCCTGGTCCTCGGCCTGGGCATCGGCGGCCGGGACGACGACCACCAGGTCACGGGTATCGACATGCACACCCGAGGCCGACGCCTCGACGAGCAGATGGCGGTGGCGCGCCGCCTGTGGTCCGACGAGCCGTACGGCGACGGCATCGGCCCGATCGGTCCCGCGCCCGCCCGGCCCGGCGGCCCCGAAGTGCTCTTCGGCGGCTTCAAGCCCGCCGCGATCGAGCGCGTCGCACGCTGGGGCGACGGCTTCCTCGCCGCCGCGCCGCCCTCCTGGGCAGGCGGCCTGTTCGACACCGCGCGCGGCTTCTGGAAGGAGTACGGCCGCGACGGCGAACCGCGCATCGTCGCGCAGGTCAACGTCGCGCTCGGCCCCGAAGACGTGGTCCACGACGCCCAGGCCAACATGCACGCGTACTACGCCTTCACCGGCATGCCGGACCGGATGGTGACCGGAATGCTCACCACGCCGACCGAGATCCGCAGTGCGATCGCCGACTTCGCGAACCTCGGCGCCGACGAGGTCATGCTCTACTGCTACGGCCGCGACCCGAACCAAGTGGACCGCCTCGCCGATGTCTTGTGACGGGGCGGCGGGGTGACCGGCGGAGACGGGCTGTAGGCGAGCCGGGCGGCCGGGCGCGGCCGGGTGGTTACAGCTGACCGTCCTTCACGACGCGAGGGGCGCGCCGCCCCAGGCGGGTCGGCGCGCCCCTCGATTAGCGCAGGTCAAAGCAGGTGAAAGCAGAGCCAGGGCTGTGTTACTCAGTGCCGGGGCGGATGCCCCGGACGACCGCCTTCCACGTCGAGTCGGACAGGTGCCCGGTGGCCGGCGCGCCGGTGGAGAGGTGGCCCCTCTCCTTGAGCTCGCCGTCCGTGTCGGCCCTGACGGCGTCCGGCATCCAGTCGATATTCACGAAGCCTTCCGGTCAACGTCCGTGCGGTACACGGCGGTTATGCCGTCCGCCAGGCATTGATGCTCGCAACTCCGGCCACCGCAGCAGTCGTTGCGCACGTCGCAACTGACTGTGGTGGTCGCTTAGAACAGCAGCCTGTACTGGTTCCAGCCGGAGTTGCCGATCTTCACTCGGGCCTGGAAGGGCGCGGACGCCTTGCCGGTGCCCTTGTAGAGCCACAGGGCGCCGTCCTTGTCGCGGGCGACCAGGTCGTTGTGGCCGTCGATGTCCACATCGCCGGTCGAGGCAAGGGCGTTGAACTGGTTCCAGCCGGGGCCGATCTTCGTGCGCGCGGCGAACGGCTTCTTGTAGTCGCCGGTGCCCTTGTAGAGCCACAGCACGCCGTCCTTGTCGCGGGCGACGATGTCGGTCTTTCCGTCGCCAGTCAGGTCGCCCTGGCCCGTGATCGCCGTGTACTGGCCCCAGCCGGGACCGACGCGGTAACGGCCCGTCAGGGTTCCGTCCGGGTAGCCGAGGTAGAGCCAGAGCACGCCGTCCTTGTCGCGCGCCAGGATGTCGGCCTCTTTCGCGCCGCCGAGGTCGCCCGGGGAGAACACCTTGTCGTACATGTTCCAGCCGGGACCGACCTCGCGGGCCCCGTCCGTGCCCGCGCCCTCGCCCGCGTAGATGAGTCTGCCGTCGGTCGTGCGGGCGTAGAGGCCGGTCGCGTAGCCGGTCTTCGAGTGGTCGACGGTGGACGCCGCGTCGAAGTCGCCCCAGCCGTCGGTGACGTATTGGCGGTCCTCCAGCCCGCCGTTCCCGCTCGGCCAGTACTCGTACAGGTCGCCCGAGCCGTTGACCGCGGAGAGCGGGAAGATGGGGGCGTCGCCGGGGAACGCCTTCAGCTTCATCGACTTGGAGGCGGAGTGCCCGGGAACCTTGTGCTTCGCGGCATGGCGCACGGCGTCCTGGAGCGGGGTCGGGGCCGCGTCCTCGGCCATGGCGGTGCCCGCGGTGGTGCCGACCAGGGTGGCGACTAACGCCGCCGTGGCGACGCGCGACAGGGTGCGTCTGCGGGTGGGTCGGGAAGCAGCATTCATTTTTGTCTCCAGAAGTCATGAGATGAGTCGCGACGCGCCCCCATGTGGTGAGACGCGTCGCGATAACTCCTGGATCTTTGCACAACTCCTTTACATGTCAATCGTTTTTGTCAGGCACCGACGGGGCTGACAGATTGCTGGATTCGTACCTTGCCCGCCGGGTCGGTCAGTGTCGCGATGCACAACAGCCGCTTGCCGGCGAGGTCCTTGGACACGGTGAGGCCCGGGTCCGTGGCTCCGTCGATGGGGACGTTGTACTTGAAGCCGTCGTCGTCGACCTTTTCCTGATACCAGGCGTAGTGCACCTCGGCGGACTTCGGGGCGAGCGCGTCGATCGCGGCGTTCAGACGGTGGCCGGCGGCCGGGGTTCCGGTGATCCGCAGCTTTCCGTTCGGCGCCAGTTCGGGGTCGGGGCGCAGGGCTTCCCGCTTCCAGGGGCCGGGGTTCATGAACTCGCCCTGGTGCACGCTGCCGTCGCATCCGTCGCCGCTCTGCGCGCTGAGCACGCCGGCGACCTTGCGGCCGCCCGGCGTGGACACCATGAGCGGTCCGCCCGAGTCGCCGGGGCAGACGCTCGGCGCCTTCGCCCCGCGACCGGCCGGGACTCCGGTGGTGCAGAAGTCGGACTTGCCCACCGACTTCTGCGGGATGTCCTGCGCGCACTGCTTCGGCGGAAGCAGCTTCATCGCGCCCTGTTGCAACTGGTCCGTCATCCCGCCCTTCTTCGGGTCGGTGTGCTCCGTGCCGCCGTGGCCGTAGAGCGTCCCGGCCTCCTCCCGCACCACCTTGTCCGCGACCTCGGCGGGGTCCGCGATCGGAACGGGCCGCACGCCGCGTACCGGGTGATCGAGCACGACCACGGCCATGTCGTTGGCCGCGAACGACCCGTCGTCGGTGTCGACCTCGCGCCACTTCGGATGCCAGAACCAGCCCCGCACGTGGTGCGCCTCCCCGTGCGGCTCGGAGAGCTTGTCGGCGCCGAGATAGACCTGGAAGTCCGCCGGGGCCTTGCCCATCACGCAGTGCCCGGCGGTCAGCACGCGGTCCGGGGCGATGAGCGTTCCCCCGCAGTAGCCGCGCTGGGTCAGCGGGTCGTCGTGGGAGAACGCCAGCGTCGCCATCCAGGGAGCCGCGCGGGCGGGGGCGTCGGAGCCGTGTGAGATCGCCGATGCTGTCGGGGCGGTCGAGGCCGCCCCGACCAGCAGTGCCGCCGACGCCGAGGCCAGTACGCCTGCTCGGCGGGGGAGTTGGCCGGTTCGGCCGGTTCGGCGGCGGGGGCCGGTGAATGCCATCAGTGGATTACTCCTGTGGGTGTGCGGCGTTGCCTACGACGAAAAACGTAGTGTCGGTAGGCCTGCGCAACATCCAACCGCCGGTCTACATCGCATCAGACTCAAGGATTACGTTCGGGCCCAGGGGGCCCAGGGGGCCCAGGGGGCCCAGGGGGCCCAGGGGGCCCAGGGGCCTCAGCGGTCGCATGGGCAGCGGTCCGAGCAGCGGTCCGAGCGGCGGCACAGGTCAGACGGTCGAGATGATCGCTCGGGTGACGGCCGTGATCGCCGGGGCGGGGCGGCCGGGGAGCCGCGCCACCAGAACGCGGCGGACCTCGGGCGGCGCGCCCTCGACGCGTACCAGGCTCACCCCGGGCGGCAGCACCGGCGCGAGCCGGGACGGCACCGTCGTCACCCCGAAGTCGACGGCGACCAGCCGGAGTTTCGTCAGCCAGTCGCGTGCGCGGTGGACGACGCGCGGCCGTCCGGGCAGGCCGGGCCAGACGCCGAGCAGCGGTTCGGAGCCCGACGACGGGGCGGCGATCCACGCGGCGTCGACCAGTTCGTCGACGTGCACCGTGCCGCGGCCGGCGAACTTCCCGGTCGAAGAGGCCGCCAGGACCAGTTCGGTGTCCACGGCGGTCTCGACGTGCAGGCGCGGCGACTCGCTGTCGAGGGGCCGGTGCGGCGGGCGGGACGACAGTACGGCGAGGTCGATCGAGCCCGCCCGCAGCGCCCGGATCAGGGAGGGCGTGGTGCCCTCGGTCGTCGTGACCGTGATCTGGGGGTCGGTGTCCGTGAGGCGGGTGAGGGCGGCCGGCAGGATGACGGCGCCCGCGCTCAGGAACAGGCCGAGCCGCACCACTTCGGTCCGCGGGGCGCCGCCGGTGAGGTCGGATTCGGCCGCCGCGAGGCAGTCCAGGATGGTCCGGGCGTGGCGCAGCAGGGTCAGGCCCGCGGGGGTGAGCCGGACCCCGTCGGGGCGGCGGTCGAACAGGGTGGCGCCCGCGCTCCGTTCGAGGGAGACGGCCTGCCGTGAGACCGCCGACTGGGTGTAGCCGAGTCTGGCGGCGGCGGCGGTGAAACTGCCGGATTCCGCGATCTGCTGTAGCACCCGTAGGCCCGTACTGGAGATGTCCATGCGACATACGCATACCACAGATGCCTGATCGTCGCTTCCCTCATGCCTGTCGGACTCATAGTGTCGATCCCGACGGATCAGGACGAACATGGAGGTCATCGCATGCGAGCAGCAGTACTGACGGGCTTCGGCGCCCCGCTCACGGTGCGGGAGGAGCCCGACCCCGAGGCGGGTACGAGCGGCGAAGTGGTGGTCGAAGTGCTCGCCGCCAGCGTCCCCCCGTACGCGGCCGAGGTCTTCGGCGGCGAACGGAAGTACCCCTTGGTCCCTCCCGTCGTGCCCGGGGTCGGCGCCGTGGGACGGATCGTCCACGTCGGTCCGGACGCCACCCGGCTGCGCGTCGGCGACCTGGTGTGGTGCGACCCCACGGTGCGCTCGCGGGACGACGCCCTGACGCCCGACATCACGCTTCAGGGCTGGAGCTCCCGCGGCGAGGGCGGCGCGCGGCTCGCCCTGCGCCAGCACGACGGGGCGTTCGCCGAACTCATGCGGGTCCACACGGAGAACGTCTTCCCGCTGCCGGCCGCCGCGGGGGACGACCCGGCCCGCTGGGCCGCGCTCACCGCGCACATCATCCCCTACGGCGGGCTGCTGGCCGGCGGGCTCGAAGCGGGCGAGACGCTGCTGGTCAGCGGGGCCACCGGCAACCTCGGCAGCAGCGCGGTCGCGGTCGCGTTCGCGATGGGGGCGGGCCGCGTGGTCGCGCCGGGCCGCAACCGGGCGGTGCTCGACCTGCTCGCCGACCGGTTCGGTCCGCGGCTGCGCCCGGTGCCGCTGACCGGCGACGGGGACGTCGACCGGGCGGCGATGTCGGACGCGGCCGACGGCCCGATCGACATGATGATCGACCTGCTCCCGCCGAGCGCGCCCAGCACGGTGGCGCGAGCGGCGGCCATGACCGTGCGCGAGTACGGCCGTGTCGTCCTCATGGGCGGCGTCGGCATGCTCGGCGGCGACGACCTCGCGCTCCCGTACCCATGGATCATGCGCAACTCGATCACCGTGCGCGGCCAGTGGATGTACCCCCGCGCGGCGAACGTCGGCATCATCCGGCTCCTCGCCTCGGGCGCGCTGGACCTCGCCCCCGAGACGGTCCGGTTGTTCGGCCTCGACGCCGTCAACGAAGCCGTCGCGTACGCCGCCGCACACGGCGGCCCGTTCGAGCGCACCGTCCTCGTCCCCCGGAATTCGTCCTGAAGAACCTGAAGAACCTGAAGAAGGAGCCCCGCCAGGTCGTCCGTGAGCGGCTGGTCCAGGACAGCGAGGATCCGCATCCGCACCTGGAGCCGCGGCAGGCCCGGGCGGGGCGGGCGCGGATTCGCCCGAGTGGGCACAGAGCCTGGACGGCTCCGTGCCCACCGGATTCGTGCCCGTCGTGCCGCCGGTCGGCTACTTCAGCAGCTCGATCTGGGTGAGCGTCGCCTTCCCCGTCGGCACCAGCCGGTAATGCGTGTACGAACCGGGGGCCCGGACCGTGAACGTGCGGGTCTGCCGGTCCCACGGGAACGACTCATGCGCGCGCCGGTCCAGCTGGCGCCACCGCTTGCCGTCGTCGGAGCCTTGCAGCACCCAGCCCGACGGCGCCTTGTCGTGCGCCGCCGAGGTGAGCGTGTACTGCACCGCCCGCGTCGCGCGCCCCGGCTTCACCTCGGCCGCGGTGAAGGTCGCGTCCGTGGCGGAGGTGTTGTCGACCAGGTGCGAGCCGTCGCCGCCGCCGGTGAGGGTGACCTCCGACTTCGGGGTGGTCGCGTCCTCCATCGGCGTCGGCGGCTTGTCGCCCTGGGTGATGGACGTGGGCCCGGCGTGCTTGCCGCTGCCCCAGGACGACGGCTTGTCGCCCATCGCGAACTCCAGCGTCCCGCCGCGCGCGAGCAGCGAGTGGGGGAGCGCGGTGGAGTTCCAGCGCTTGCCGTCGACCTTCAGCCCCTGGACGTACACATTCCGGGCGCTGTTGCGCGGGGCCTTCACGACGAGGTCGCGGCCGTTCTCCAGATGGACGGTGGCCTTGGTGAAGAGCGGCGAGCCCACCGCGTACTCGGGGCTGCCCATCACCAGCGGATAGAAGCCGAGGGCGCTGAAGACGTACCAGGCCGACATCTCGCCGTTGTCCTCGTCGCCCGGGTAGCCCTGGCCGATCTCGCTGCCGAGGTAGAGCCGGGAGGTCACCTCGCGCACCTTGGCCTGCGTCTTCCAGGGCTGGCCGGCCGCGTCGTACATGTACGCGATGTGGTGCGAGGGCTGGTTGCTGTGCCCGTACATGCCCATCCGTACGTCCCGGGCCTCGGTCATCTCGTGGATGATGCCGCCGTAGGAGCCGGCGAGGTCCGGGGAGGCGGTCTCCGGCGTCGAGAAGAAGGTGTCGAGCTTCTTCGCGAGCCCGTCGCGGCCGCCGTAGAGGTTCGCCAGGCCCTTGGTGTCCTGGGGCGCGGTGAAGGCGAAGTTCCAGCCGTTGGTCTCGGTGTAGTCGTTGCCCCAGACGCGCGGGTCGTACTTGTCGGGGGAGAGCCGCCAGCCGCCGTCCGCGTCCTTGCCCTGGAAGAAGCCGATCTTCGGGTCGAAGAGCTTGACGTAGTTCTGCGCGCGGCTGAGGAAGTACGTCGACTCTTCCTTGTAACGGGCCTTGTGGGTCTTGGCGTAGAGCGCCTGGCCCATCTTCGCGAGACCGAAGTCGTTGAGGTAGCCCTCCAGCGCCCAGGACATGCCCTCGCCGGTCTTGGTGCTCGTGTAGCCGAGGAAGACGGAGGTGTCCATGCCCTTGCGGCCGACGCCCCGGTCCGGCGGGGCGACCGTCGCGTTCTTGAGCGCGGCCTCGTACGCCGCCTCCGCGTCGAAGCGCACGCCCTTCTGGTAGGCGTCGGCGAAGGCCACGTCCGAGCTGGTGCCGGTCATCAGATCGGCGTAGCCGGGGGAGGACCAGCGGGAGATCCAGCCGCCGTCCTTGTACTGCTGGACGAAGCCGTCGACCATCTTTCCCGCGCGCTTCGGGGTCAGCAGGGAGTAGGCGGGCCAGGTGGTTCGGTAGGTGTCCCAGAAGCCGTTGTTGACGTACACCTGGCCGTTCACGATCTTGGCGCCGGTATGCGTCGGAGTGTCGTCGCCCGTCGGCTTCGAGAAGGCGCTGGCGTACTGGTACCGGGGGCGGTGCGCCGAACCGGTGTTCTCCGAGCCGGAGTTGGGATACAGGTACAGCCGGTAGAGGTTGGAGTAGAGCGTCGTGAGCTGGTCGCGGGAGGCGCCCTCGACCTCGATGCGGCCGAGGATGGAGTCCCACGCGGCGCGGGCCCTGCCGGTGACCGAGGCGAAGGAGGCCGAGGCCGGGATCTCCTGCTGGAGGTTGGCCTTCGCCTGGTCGACGCCGATCAGGGAGGTGGCGATGCGCAGCGTGACGGTGCGGTCCTTGCCGGGCTTGAACCGCATATAGCCGGTGACGTCGTCGCCCCCGCCGCCCTTCAGCTTTCCGCTGCCGGTCACCGGAGCGTCGAAGACGCCGTAGACGAAGAGCCGCCCGGCGCCCGTGGACAGGCCGCTCTTGACGTCCGAGTAGCCGGTGATCACGCCGTGTTCGGGGTCGAGGGAGAGCCCGCCCTGATTCTTGACGTTGTCGAGGATGACGCTCGCGTCGTCGCCGGGGAAGGCGAAGCGCATCATCGCGGCGTGGTCGCTGGGCGCGATCTCGGCCTTGAGCCCGTTGTCGAAGGTGACGCCGTAGTAGTGCGGCTTCGCCGTCTCGCGCTCGTGGTGGAAGGGGAGCGCGCGGGCGGTCCGCTTCGCGTCCGGAACGCCGGCCGCGGTGGACGGCATGACCTGGAAGGTCTGCCGGTCGCCCATCCAGGGGCTCGGCTCATGGCTCGCGCTGAACGCCTGGATGGTGGGGAGGTTGTCGGCGTTGTTCCCGGCCGCGTACTGGTAGAGCCAGTCGGTGGAGCCCGCGTTGGTCGCCGGCGTCCAGAAGTTGAAGCCATTGGGGACGGCGGCGGCCGGGATGTTGTTGCCGCGGGAGAAGCCGCCGCTCGAATTGGTGCCGCGCGTCGTCACCGCGTAGTCCGCGAGATGAGCGAGCCGCTTCTCCGGCGGCGCGGGCGCGATCGAGACGTCGTCCACCCAGCCGCGGAACTGCGCCGGACCGCTGGGGGAGTCGTACGCGACGAGTACGCGGGCGACCGTCTTGCCCGCCGCCACCGCGCCGATCCGCGACTCCTTGTTGTTCCACTGGTTCGCGTACAGCGTCTTGGAGTCCGCCTGGCCCCGCGGGGTCAGCCGGGCGCCGTGCTGGTCGACGGCGTTCAGGTCGCTGAGATAGGTGCCGTCGGTGAAGGCGAGATCCAACGCCACATGCGTCGCCGGGTAGTTGGCGTCGTACTCCGGCATCGACGGGAAGATCTTGTACGACAGCTGGGTGCGCGGCGTCACCTTGGTGTGCACGGCGAAGACCTTGTTGTACGAGTACGCGCGGCCCTTCGCCTTGTGCGTGCCCGCGTAGCGCAGCGCGTGCGTGCCGCTGAAGCCGACATTGGCCTTGGCGGTGGGGGAGCCGGTCGGGCCGCGGTCCACGGAGGTGCGCATGTCCGAGGGCGGCGGCGGGGTGTCCTCGCCGTTCGAGATCTGGAACTCGGCGAGCTGGGTGATGTCGTCCCCGCCGTTGCGCGCGATGTCCAGCCGGTAATGCCGGTAGGCGGTGGAATTCTTGAACCCGAACTCGCGGGTCTGCTGCCGCTTTTCGAAGGACTCGTCCTTACGGGCGTCCAGCACGGTCCAGTTCTTGCCGTCCTCGGAGCCCTTGAGGGTCCAGTCCCTCGGGTCCCGGCCGGGAGCGTCGTTCGCGGACGTGAGCGCGTACCGTACGACCTTGACCGGCTCGGCCAGGTCGAATTCCAACCAGGAGGATTTCTCGAAAGTGAGCCATTTGCTGGTGGTCTCGCCGTCCACCAGATTCTCTTTCACCTCACCGGACGCGCTGTTCTCGCCGCTGGCGCGTACGGCGGTGACCTTGTCGGTCACGCTGCCGGGTATGCCGGAGGAGTAGCCGCCGTCCACGCCGGACGCCTTCTTCTTTCCGTCCGGCCCGGTCTCGACCGTATCCCGCCAGTCCGGCTGGGGGTCGTCCTTCTCGAATGAGGAGTGGAACTCGTTGCCGGTTTTCCCGGGCTGGGCGGGGAACGCCACCGCCGCGCCCTGTGCCGTCGCCACGAGCGCGGCCGCCGCCAGCAGAGCGGCCGGTCCGCTGACCGCCCGCCATCGTCGTCTCTGTCGCATTCTGTGCCTCTCAACGCATGTGACAACGTTGTCAATTGAGTTGCGCAGAGATAAGTAGGACGCGAGGGGCCAAAGGTGTCAAGGGGGCGCGACGGAACGTGATCCATGCGGGCGCGGGCGGGACGGGGCGCCTGCCGGAGGGCGGGTTAGGGTACTCGGCCGGCGGATGCCCGGAGAACCGGCCTTTTCGCCTCCCGCCGGGTCCGTTTCCGGCCTGGGTCGGATCCTGTCGCCGGGCGAATTTGTCGCGGTCACGACAGTCGAGCGGTTAGGGTACGGACGTCTTCGCGAGGCGGAAACCGGCTCACGGGGCAAACGGAGT
Source organism: Streptomyces sp. NPDC050610 (assembly GCF_040654875.1). Lineage (NCBI taxonomy): Bacteria > Bacillati > Actinomycetota > Actinomycetes > Kitasatosporales > Streptomycetaceae > Streptomyces > Streptomyces sp. NPDC050610. The sequence continues at coordinate 14,139 of NZ_JBFAIV010000005.1, forward strand.
CAGGGCCTCGCCGAAGGTGCGTAGCGCGTTATATGTCATCGAGGTCTCAACTCGGGAAAGACTGCTGACCAAAGCTGTATTCGATCTTGCTCATTCTACGGGCAGTGGACTATACCTGTCGGCGTCCGGACAGGTCGTACATCACCGCCCCGGATCCGGGGGGAAGACGTCGCGGACCATCGCACGTGGTGTGAACAGCGCCGGCCCCCGGGCATACCCAGCACAACCCTGCTTCGACTGACCCGCGGTGTCGGGCCCTTCGCCAAAGGCGAGTTCAAAGGGGAGACCGGCTTACCGCCTGAGTCCTGTTGGAAAGCGAGGACTTGAGCATGGGATCCACCTCAGAATTCAGCCGCCGAGGCCTGATCAAGCGAGCAGCTGCCATCGGCCTGATCTCCGTCCCCTCGATCGGCGTCCTCAGCGCCTGCGCCAGCAGCGACAGCGGCGACGACGGCAACAAGGCGGACAAGGGCAAGAAGACCAAGAAGAACCCCCTCGCCGTCAACGAGAGCGCACCCCTGGACGTCGTCATCTTCGACGGCGGACTCGGCCAGCAGTACGCGAAGGACGCCGAGGCGCTGTACAAGCAGACGTTCCCCAAGGCGTCGATCAAGCACACGCCGACGCAGAAGATCCAGACCACGCTCCAGCCCCGGTTCAACGGCGGCACCCCGCCCGACCTGATCGACAACTCCGGCGCCGAGCAGATGGACATGGGCACCCTGGTCGGCAAGCGGCAGCTGGCCGACTTCAACGCCCTGCTCGACGCGCCCTCCATCGACGACCCGGGCAAGACGGTGCGCGACACGCTGCGCCCCGGCGTCGCCGAGATGGGCCGGTTCGACGGCCAGGAGACCTGGGTCCTCTATTACGCCTACACCGTGTACGGCGTCTGGTACTCGAAGACCAATCTCCGGAAACTCGACGCCGAGTACCCGGAGACCTGGGACGAGATGCTCACCCTGTGCGCGAAGGCGAAGAAGAAGGGCATCGCCGGCTGGACGTACCCGGGCAAGTTCCCGTACTACCTCCCGTTCAGCCTCTACCCCTTCATCGCCAAGATCGGCGGCGTCGAGGTCCTGGACAAGATCGACAACCTGGAGCCGAACGCCTGGAAGGACCCGGCGGTGAAGGCCGCCTTCGAGGCGTACTACGAGCTGTACAAGAAGGGCTACATCCTCCAGGGCACGCCCGGACTGACCCACATCGAATCGCAGACGGCGTGGAACGAGGGGAAGGCGCTGTTCATCCCGAACGGCTCCTGGGTGGAGAACGAGTCGAAGAAGACCACGCCCAAGGACTTCGAGATGACGGTGAGCGCGCCCTCCGGCCTGGACAGCAGCGACAAGCTGCCGTTCGGCACGCTGTGGGCGTCGGGCAGCGAGCCCTACATCGTGCCGAAGGCCGCGAAGAACCCGCAGGGCGGCATGGAGCTGATGCGGATCATGCTCGGAAAGAAGTCCTCCCAGAACTTCATCAGGCAGGTCTCCTCGCTCACCTCCCTCAACGGCGGCACCGAGGGCCTGACCCTGCCGCCGGGGCTGAAGTCCGCGCAGGCGGCGGCCACCAAGGCCGGCAAGAACGTCGTCAACCCCCGGTTGCAGGACTGGTATGTGGCGCTGCAGAAGGAGAAGATCGGCGTCTCCGCGCTGGGCGAGATGATGGCGGGGCGGATGACCCCGGACGAGACGATCAAGAAGATCCAGAAGTTCACCGACGACACCCGCAAGGACGATTCCGTCAAGAAGTACAAGCACACGTGAGGTGAGCGGCGGCGCACGTGCTTCTGATGCGGGCGGCGTGTGATTCGCGTGCGGCGCGTGTTTCGTATGAGGCGGGCGCCGCACGCCCGGTGCACGACGCGAGCGCTGGTGAACGACGCGAGCGCCGGTGAAGGGCGCGCGTGAGCTGGGCATGAGGTCACTTGCGTCGTCCGCGTCCGCGCCGCTTGTGAAACGACACGTGCGACAACGCCGCTCGTATCCGCGTCCGCGTCACCTGCGTCACCTGCGTCACCTGCGTCATCAACGACGGCGCCCGCACGGGAAGATCGGGGTCGGTTGACATGCAACACGGTAAGTACCGTTTCATCGTGGGGTTCCTGCTCGTGCCCCTGGTGCTTTACGGGATCTTCGTCATATCGCCGTTCATCCAGGCCATCTACTACTCGTTCACGGACTGGACCGGCCTGAGCTCCGACTTCAAGATGGTCGGGTTCAAGAACTACCAACGCATGTTCAAGGACGACGTGTTCTGGACATCCGTCGGGCACAACGTCCTGCTGCTGGTGCTGCTGCCGCTGGTGACCATCGGGCTCGGCCTGTTCTTCGCCTTCATGCTCAATGTCGGCGGCCGCCGCAGGAAGAACGCGGCGGTCGCCGGAGTACGCGGATCAAGCTTCTACAAAATCGTCTACTTCTTTCCGCAGGTGCTCTCGATCGCCATCGTCGCCCTGCTCTTCCAGTTCGCCTACAACCCCAACAGCGGTGCGATCAACTCCTTGCTCAAGGCGATCGGTCTCGACTCCGTACAGCCTGAATGGCTGGGCGATCCACAACTCGCCCTGTGGTGTGTGATGGCGGTGATGGTGTGGAGCAACGTCGGCTTCTATGTGGTGCTGTTCTCCGCCGGAATGAGCTCCATTCCCAAGGACTACTACGAGGCCGCGCTCCTGGACGGCGCCAACCGCATCCAGAGCTTCTTCAAGATCACGTTGCCGCTGCTGTGGGACACCGTGCAGACCGGCTGGGTCTATATGGGGATCATGGCGCTGGACGGCTTCGCGGTCGTACAGATCATGACGGTGGGGCCGGGCGGCCCGGACTACTCCACCGAGCTGCTGTCCTTCTTCCTCTACACGAAGGCGTTCCGCGACGGGCAGGCCGGTTACGCGACCACGCTGGGGGTCGCGCTGCTCATCGTCACACTGCTCTTCGCGGGCATCGTCATGAAGCTCGGCCGACGCGAGCGGCTGGAGTTCTGATGGGCGCGGCAGCCGGGTCGGGAGCGGCGGCGATCGGGCCCAGGGAACCAGCCGTACGGAGGGCAGCGACGGTACTGAGGGCAGTCGAGCCGCGGGCGGCTACGGGCCTTAGGATCCCGGCCGTACTGAGGGCAGTTTCCGAGCCGCGGGCAGCTATGGACCTCAGGACCCCGGCCGTACTGAGGGCAGTCACCGAGCCGCGGGCATCGACCGTACTGAGGGCAGCCACGGACCTGGGGACAGCAGTCGTACCGCGGGCAGCAGCCGAACTGGGGGGAGCACAGTGACCGCGCAAGCAGAGCCCTCGGGCCGCCCGGACGCGACGGAGAAGAACGCGACGGAGACGAACGCCGGAGCCGGGCCGGGTGGAGGGCCGGGCGAAGGGACGGCCGCCGGTCCGGGCGAAGGGTCCGGCGCCGGAGTGCCGCCGCAGGGCGGCGGCCCGGCCGGGGTCGACTCGCCGCGCGGGCGCCTGGGCAGCGAGGGCAGAATCCTCAACGTCTTCTCGCACGGGACGCTGATCATCTGGGCGCTGATGGTCACCCTGCCGCTGCTGTGGGCGGTGATGAGCTCCCTCAAGGACGACAAGTCGATCTTCACCTCCCCCTGGTCGTTCCCGACGAGCCTGCACTTCGACAACTGGTCCCGCGCCTGGGACCAGGCCCACATGAGCCAGTACTTCCTCAACTCGATCATCGTGGTGGCCGGTTCGCTCACCGGCACCATGCTGCTGGGCTCCATGGCCGCCTACGTACTGGCGCGGTTCGACTTCCCCGGCAACCGTTTCATCTACTTCCTGTTCGTGGGCGGGATGAGCTTCCCGATCATCCTGGCGCTGGTGCCGCTGTTCTTCGTCATGAAGAACATGGGGCTGCTGGACACCTATCCGGGGCTGATCCTGGTCTATATCGCCTACTCGCTGCCGTTCACGATCTTCTTCATGAGCGGCTTCTTCCGAACGCTCCCGAGCTCGGTCGCGGAAGCGGCGATCATCGACGGGGCGTCCCACACCCGGACGTTCTTCCAGGTGATGCTGCCGATGGCCAAGCCGGGGCTGATCAGCGTCGGCATCTTCAACTTCCTCGGCCAGTGGAACCAGTACCTGCTGCCGGCCGTGCTCAACGTCGGCGACGAGGACAAGAAGCTGCTGCCCCAGGGACTGGTGGCGCTGGCCGTCAGCCAGGGCTACAAGGGCGACTGGTCGGGGCTCTTCGCCGGGCTGGTGATAGCGATGCTGCCGGTCCTGGCCGCGTACATCATCTTCCAGCGCCAGGTCCAGAGCGGGCTGACGGCGGGGGCGATCAAGTAGCGGGCGGGGGAGCCGGGCCCGTACGCCTGTCTTACGGGCCCGGCTCCCCTCGATCAGCGCAGCGTCCAGATCCAGCCCAGCGGCGTGAGTCCCAGGGAGCGGGCGACCGACTGGGAGGCGTGGTTGGCGGCGCTGGTGCTGTAGAAGAGCACCTCCTTGTTCCGGCGCTCGCGCTCCGACCAGGCCGCGACGACGGCCGGGGCGAGCCGCCGGCCGCGGAAGTCCGCGCGGGTCCAGATCCCCGCCTCGGCCGCCGTGGCGTTCGTGGCGGGCGAGAAGCAGATCGATACGGGCGCGTCGTCGTGCACGGCCATCGCCCACTCGCCCAGCTCCCCGGCGATCAGCTCGGCCCACTCGCCCGTCTCCCAGTTTCCGGGGCGCGTCAGCGCCGCCGCGGCGCGCTTGCCGCTCTCGTCGGAAGTGATGAGGGGCAGCGAGGCCGGGGGCCGGGCGGCGAGAGCGGCCGGGAAGACATAGCTGGGGCCGCCTGAGACCTCCCCGGCCGCCGGGCCGAGCGAGTCGGCCAGCCGCTCCAGCGCGCGCGGCGGCTCCCCGGGCGCGTACGGCTGCGCAACCGCCGCCGGCCCGCTGCCCGACGCCTCCGGTCCGCCGCCGGGCTCTCCCGACCCGCCGCCGGGCTCTTCCGGCCCGCTGTCGGGCTCCTCAGTGCCCGGCCGCACCGCGAAGACCCGGGCCCGGGGCGACCAGGCCCACACCGCGCGCACCTTCGCGTCCCGCACGCCCGGCAGTCTCCGGCCGGGCTCCTCCGTGAGCCCGTAGATCGCGTCCACCTCTAGCCGCAGTAGCTGTTCGTCGTCCCAATTCATGCGGTCAGGTTAGGTCGTTGGCGGCCCTCCGCCCCGTCCGGCCACCGGGCCCGGCGGGCGCCCCTGGCTGGTGCGCCGGGCCCGCCGTCGAAGATATGTGCGAATATGGGAAGATTCGCTTCGGGCTCCCCGGTGGATGCCGCCGCTCAAGGTCTTGACGGGATACAACCGGGCCAGCTCAGCTTAGAGTTCACATGTTGGAGACATGGCCGGGCTCCATCGACGTGGTCCGGCCGACGGGGCGGCCGTCGTGCCGCCTGTCGAGGCGGGAGTGGATGGGCGTGGAGACTCCGGGATCGCAGTCGTCGCTGCACCGGGCCAACCTGGAGCGGGTGGTGCGCGCGGTGCGGATGGCCGGGTCGCTCACCCAAGCGGAGATCGCCCGGACCACCGGGCTGTCCGCCGCCACGGTCTCCAACATCGTGCGGGAGTTGAAGGAAGGCGGCACGGTGGAGGTCACGCCGACCTCCTCCGGAGGGCGCCGCGCCCGCAGCGTCTCGCTCTCCGGGGACGCCGGCATCGTCGTCGGGGTCGATTTCGGGCATACGCACCTACGCGTCGCGATCGGCAACCTCGCCCACAAGGTGCTGGACGAGGTGACCGAGCCGCTGGACGTGGACGCGTCCGCCGCGCAGGGGATGGACCGGGCCGAGCTGCTGGTCAGCCGGCTGATCGAGAGCAACGGCATCAGCCGGCGCAAGATTGTCGGGGTGGGGCTCGGCGTCCCCGGGCCCATCGACGTCGAGTCCGGGGTGCTGGGCTCGACCTCGATCCTGCCGGGGTGGGTCGGCACCAATCCGCGGGACGACCTCGGCGCCCGGCTCGGGGTGCCGGTGTACGTCGACAACGACGCCAACCTGGGCGCGCTCGGCGAGCTGGTCTGGGGGAGCGGGCACGGCGCGGCCGATCTCGCGTACATCAAGGTGGCCAGCGGCGTCGGGGCCGGGCTGGTGATCAGCGGGCAGATCTACCGCGGGCCCGGCGGCACCGCCGGGGAGATCGGCCACATCACCCTCGACGAGTCCGGGCCGGTGTGCCGGTGCGGCAATCGCGGCTGCCTGGAGACGTTCGCCGCCGCCCGTTATGTGCTGCCGCTGCTGCACTCCAGCCACGGCCCCGACCTCACCGTGGAGCGGATGGTGGAGCTGGCCCGCGAGGGCGACCCCGGCTGCCGGCGGGTCATCGCGGACGTGGGCCGGCACATCGGCAGCGGTGTGGCGAACCTCTGCAATCTCCTCAATCCGAGCCGCGTCGTGCTCGGCGGCGACCTCGCGGACGCCGGTGAACTGGTGCTCGCCCCCATCCGCGACTCCGTCGCGCGGTACGCGATCCCCAGCGCGGCCCGCCAGTTGGAGGTCGTGCCCGGCGCCCTGGGGAGCCGGTCCGAGGTGTTGGGCGCGCTGGCGCTCGTACTGAGCGAGATGGGCGATTCGACCCTGCTGGACCGGACGCAGCCGACTGTGCAGCCGTCCGACGCCACGGCCCTCGCCTGACCACTGCAGCTCACGCCTCTTGAGTTCACGCAGATAACGAATGGCATCGTTGCCATCTCGTTAAGGATTTACTTATTGACGCCCCCCTGGCAGCCGAGTTGACTTCCAGCCACCTCGGCCGCAACGACGCGGCCTCGTCAGGGAGGTATCTCACGTGAACACGCATCTGCGTCGTGCTGCCGTGGCCGTGGCCGCCGTCTCGATGGCCGCCGGGCTTGCCGCCTGTGGTTCGGCCAAGGAGGCCGGCGACAACGGCGGGAAGAAGAAGGACAAGAGCGGCCCGCTGACCATCGGGCTGCTCCTGCCGGAGAACCAGACCGCGCGCTACGAGCGGTTCGACCGGCCGCTCATGGAGAAGAAGATCAAGGAGCTGGCGGGCTCCGACACCAAGATCGTGTACGAGAACGCCAAGCAGGACCCGTCCGTTCAGCAGCAGCAGGTCGACACCGTGATCACCAAGAAGGTCGACGCGCTGATCCTGGACGCCGTGGACGCCAAGTCCATCGCCAGCTCGGTCAAGAAGGCCGACGACGCGGGCATCCCCGTCGTCGCCTTCGACCGCCTCGCCGAGGGCCCCATCAAGGCGTACACCTCCGTCGACAACGAGCGCGTCGGCAAGATACAGGGCGAGTCGCTGCTCAAGGAGCTCGGGGACAAGGCGTCCAAGGGCCAGATCGTCATGATGAACGGGTCGATCACCGACCCGAACGCCAAGTCCTACAAGAACGGCGCCCACTCCGTGCTCGACGGCAAGGTCAAGATCGGCCGGGAGTACGACACCAAGGAGTGGAAGCCGGAGAACGCCAATCAGAACATGAAGGGCGCCATCGCCTCGCTCGGCAAGGACAACATCGTCGGCGTCTACTCCGCCAACGACGGCATGGCGGGCGGCATCATCACCGCGCTCAAGGGCGCGGGTTACTCCAAGCTCCCGCCCGTCACCGGCCAGGACGCCGAACTCGCCGCCGTCCAGCGCATCCTCTCCGACGAGCAGTTCATGAGCGTCTACAAGCCCTACAAGCCCGAGGCCGACGCCGCGGCCGAGATGGCCGTCGCCCTCGCCAAGGGCAAGTCGCTCGACGGGGTCGCCAAGTCCACCGTCGACAGCGGCACGGCGAAGAAGGTCCCCTCCATCATCGTCACCCCCTTCGCGCTGACCAAGGCCGACATCGGCAAGTACGTCGGCAAGGAAGGTTTCTTCAACCTGGACGAGATCTGCACGGCCAAGTACAAGGGCCAGTGCGACAAGGCCGGGCTGAAGTAACCAGCCTGAAGTAGCCGGCCCTAAGCAAGCCGTCAATTCCCCTGCCCCGTACGGGACTCGCACACGCGGCGCACGCACGTAATGCCATCGCGCGCCGACCCCGTACGGGCCACAGCGCACCCCCGAAGTCCGTCCGGCGCCCAGCGCCTCATCCCACCCCGCCGAGGGCCGGGCGCCGGATGCCACACCCCCGCCGGTCAGGCGGGCGAAGGAGATGATTCACGTGTCCGCTACGCCCGTGCTGGCGTTGCGCGGAGTCTCCAAGCGGTTCGGCGCCGTGCAGGCGCTCACCGATGTCGAACTGGAGATCCACCCCGGCGAGGTGGTCGCCCTGGTCGGCGACAACGGCGCCGGCAAGTCCACCCTGGTCAAGGCCATCGCCGGGGTCGGCCCGGCCGATGACGGCACCATCGAGTGGGAGGGCCGGCCCGTCACCGTCGACCGGCCGCACACCGCCCAGGCGCTGGGCATCGCGACCGTGTACCAGGACCTCGCGCTCTGCGACAACCTCGACGTCGTCGGCAACCTCTTCCTCGGCCGCGAGATCGTACGCGTCGGAATCCTCGACGAGGTCGAGATGGAACGCCGCGCCCGCGAGCTGCTCGCCACCCTGTCGATCCGCATCCCGAGCGTGCGCATCCCCGTCGCCTCGCTCTCCGGCGGCCAGCGGCAGACCGTCGCCATAGCCCGGTCGCTGCTCGGCGAGCCCAAGGTCGTCATCCTCGACGAGCCGACGGCGGCGCTGGGCGTCGAGCAGACCGCGCAGGTCCTCGACCTCGTGGAGCGGCTGCGCGAGCGCGGCCTCGGCGTGATCCTCATCAGCCACAACATGGCCGATGTGAAGGCCGTCGCCGACCGGGTCGCGGTGCTCCGACTCGGCCGCAACAACGGTGTGTTCGAGGTCCGGACCACATCCCAGGAGGAGATCATCTCCGCCATCACGGGCGCCACGGAGAACGCCGTGACCCGCCGTGAGGCGCGTACCACGGAGGCGCAGAAGTGAGTGCGAACCTGTCCCGTACCGAGGGCGACCCCGTAGACGGGCCGGCCGGATCGGACGCCCCGGCTGCCGAGGGCGCCGTGACCGTCGTCGACCCCCGGCTGCTCGTGCGCCAGCAGGGCTTCAAGGGCTACCTCGACGACTTCGGGCGCAAGCTGCGCAGCGGCGAACTGGGCTCGCTGCCCGTGGTCATCGGCTTGATCATCATCGCCCTGGTCTTCCAGTTCCAGGACGCGCGGTTCCTCAGCGCGGGGAACCTGAGCAACCTCTTCGTCGACGCGTCCGGCACCGGGCTGATCGCCGTCGGCATCGTCTTCGTGCTGATCCTGGGCGAGATCGACCTGTCGGTGGGCTCGGTGAGCGGCCTGGCCTCCGCGGTCTTCGCCGTGCTGAACGTCAGCCATGGCATGCCCGAATGGCAGGCACTGATCCTCTCGGTGCTGAGCGGCGCGCTGGTCGGCGCGTTCCACGGCTTCTTCTTCGCCCGGATCGGCGTCCCGGCGTTCGTCGTCACCCTGGCCGGCCTGCTCGGCTGGAACGGGCTGATGCTCCAGATCCTCGGCTCCAACGGCACCATCAACCTGGACGCCGACGGGCTGCTCTCCCAGCTGACCAACTACTACTTCAGCGATGTCGCCGTCGCGTACGGGGTGGCGGTGCTCGCTGTGGTCGTCTTCTTCGGGGTGTCCTTCCTCGGCAGCCGGCGCAGGGAGGCGGCCGGGGTGCCCAGCCGGCCGTTGAGCGAGATCGTGCTCCGCACGGTCTTCATCGCGGTGCCCGCCTTCCTCATCGCCTGGCTGTTCAACAACTTCAAGGGCCTGCCGCTCGCGGTCGTCATCTTCCTGGCGTTCATCATCGGCCTCGACTTCGTACTGCGGCGCACGTCGTACGGGCGCAAGGTCTTCGCGCTCGGCGGCAGCGTCGAGGCCGCCCGCCGCGCCGGCATCAACGTCGTCGCCATCCGGATCTCCGTCTTCGCGCTCTCCGGCACGATGGCGGCGATCGGCGGTCTCTTCCTGGCCTCCCAGCTCAACGCCGCCAACCAGTCCTCCGGCGCGGGCAGCCTGCTGATGAACGCCATCGCGGCGGCCGTCATCGGCGGCACCAGCCTCTTCGGCGGCCGCGGCAAGACCGGGTCGGCGCTGCTCGGCGTGCTGGTCATCCAGGCGATCTCCTCCGGCATGGCGCTGCTGGGCATCGGCGCCGCCGTGCAGCAGATGATCACCGGCGCGGTGCTGCTCGCCGCCGTGGTGATCGACTCGGTGTCCCGGAAGACGCAGAAGACGGCCGGCCGCGCGTAGCCGGGCCTCCCTCGGGCCGATAGCCGGGCCTCTCTCGGGCCGAAGATCTCCGGAGCCCCGCCGGAGCCCTGTACGGGGCCGGGGCGCCCCGGCCCCCGAACGCCGGACGAGCTGGCATACCAGCTCGTCCGGCGTTCGTGTGCTGCCCGAAAGGCGTCGGGAAGGGCCGGGAACAGGCCGTTTCTCGTCTCCGGGCCCGGGCAGTACCCCTGATTTGTCACCCGAATGGGTGACGTACATCGCATAGCCCGACCATCGCCGTCCCAGGCGGAACATTAGACTCGGCAGACCGGCAAAGGCTCGACAGCTCAAAGCAAGGAGGCACAGTGCCAAAGGTGCCGCGCGAAGCGCGCCGTCCAGAGGCGGTGGCGGTCGACGGGCGGGAGCTGTTGACCCGCGTCAACGGACCCCGTGATCTGGACCGGCTGAGCCCGGAGCAGCTGGAGCGGCTGGCCGCGGAGATCCGGTCCTTCCTCGTCGACGCCGTCTCCAAGACCGGCGGACACCTCGGCCCCAACCTCGGCGTGGTGGAGCTGACCATCGCCCTGCACCGGGTCTTCGAGTCCCCCAAGGACCGGGTGCTCTTCGACACCGGCCACCAGAGCTATGTGCACAAGCTGCTCACCGGACGGCAGGACTTCGCCAAGCTGCGTACCAAGGGCGGGCTGTCGGGCTACCCTTCGCGCGCCGAGTCCGAGCACGACGTCATCGAGAACAGCCACGCCTCCACGGTCCTCGGCTGGGCCGACGGCCTCGCCAAGGCCAACCAGGTCCAGGGCCGGGACGACCACGTCGTCGCGGTGATCGGCGACGGCGCCCTGACCGGCGGCATGGCCTGGGAGGCGCTCAACAACATCGCCGACGCCCAGGACCGCCCGCTGGTCATCGTCGTCAACGACAACGAGCGCTCGTACGCGCCGACCATCGGCGGCCTGGCCAACCACCTCGCCACGCTCCGTACGACCGACGGCTACGAACGGTTCCTCGCCCGCGGCAAGGACCTCCTGGAGCGCACCCCGGTCGTCGGCCGCCCGCTGTACGAGACCCTGCACGGCGCGAAGAAGGGCCTCAAGGACTTCATCGCCCCGCAGGGCATGTTCGAGGACCTGGGCCTGAAGTACGTCGGCCCGATCGACGGCCACGACATGGAGGCCCTGGAGTCCGCGCTCCAGCGCGCCAAGCGGTTCGGCGGCCCGGTCATCGTGCACTGCCTCACCGAGAAGGGCCGCGGCTACCAGCCCGCCCTGGAGGACGAGGCCGACCACTTCCACGCCGTCGGCCAGATCCACCCCGACACGGGCCTGCCCATCGCCGCCTCCGGCATGGACTGGACCTCCGTCTTCGGCGAGGAGATGGTCAAACTCGGCCGCGAGCGCGAGGACATCGTCGCCATCACGGCGGCCATGCTCCAGCCGGTGGGCCTGACGAAGTTCGCCGAGGAGTTCCCGGACCGCGTCTACGACGTCGGCATCGCCGAGCAGCACGCCGCCGTCTCCGCGGCCGGACTCGCCACCGGCGGGGTGCACCCGGTCTTCGCGGTCTACGCGACCTTCCTCAACCGCGCCTTCGACCAGGTCCTGATGGACGTGGCGCTGCACAAGTGCGGCGTCACCTTCGTCCTCGACCGGGCCGGGGTCACCGGCTCCGACGGCGCGTCGCACAACGGCATGTGGGACATGTCGATCCTCCAGTGCGTCCCCACCCTGCGGATCGCCGCGCCGCGCGACGCCGACCAGGTCCGCGCCCAGCTGCGGGAGGCTGTCGCGGTCGACGACGCGCCGACCGTCGTGCGCTACTCCAAGGGCGCGGTCGGCCCCGCCGTGACCGCCGTCGGCCGGATCGGCGGCATGGACGTCCTGCGCGAGCCCGCCGATCGCACCGCGCGGCCGGACGTGCTCCTGGTCTCCGTCGGCGCGCTGGCCCCGATGTGCCTGGAGATCGCCGGCCTCCTCGACAAGCAGGGCATCTCGACGACCGTCGTCGACCCGCGCTGGGTCAAGCCCGTCGACGAGGCGCTCCCGGCGCTCGCCGAGCGGCACCGCGTCGTCGTCACCGTCGAGGACAACAGCCGCGCGGGCGGCGTCGGCTCGGCCGTCGCGCAGGCGCTGCGCGACGCGGGCGTCGACCTCCCGCTGCGCGACTTCGGCATCCCGCCGCGCTTCCTCGACCACGCCTCCCGCAAGGAGGTCATGGCCGAGATCGGGCTGACGGCGCCGGACATCGCCCGCCAGGTGACCGGGCTCGTCTCCAAGATCGACGGCAAGTACGAGCAGGCCGACGCCGCTGCCGCCCCGAGGGCGGCGGAGACGGCCCGCGACTGAGCGACGCCGGTATCGGCCGACGGTACGAACGCGGCCGCACGGACCTGGTCCGTGCGGCCGCGTTCTCGTGCGGGTTTCCTGTACGGCGCGGCGGGCGCCGGGGCGGTCGCCGGAGTGGACCGGCGGTACGCGACCGGAGGTACAGCCCCGCCCGTGACCGGCCGTACGCGATCTCGCCGTACGTCCGTATAGCCGTGCCGCCGCACCTGTACGCCTGTGAACCCGAGCCTCGCCCGGTCGCCCGTACAGCCGCGCCGTCGCGCTCGTACGTCTGTGAACCTGAGCCCCGTCCGGTACGCCCGTACAGCCGGGCCGCCGCGCCTGTACGTCTGTGAACCCGAGCCTCGCCCGGTCGCCCGTACAGCCGTGCCGTCGCGCTCGTACGTCTGTGAACCCGAGGCCCGCCCGGTCGCCCGTATAGCCGGGCCGCCGCACCTGTACGCCTGTGAACCCGAGCCTCGCCCGGTACGCCCGTAAAGCCGCGTAGCCATGCCCGTACGTCAGTAAAGAGCCGGAGCCCTCGCTCCCCGTACGCCCGTAATGCCGTGCCGCCGTGTCCGTATGGCGTACGTCCATCGGTCCCGGGCCCGGTCCGGGTCCCCCTTCGAGTGGTCCGCGAGGACACCCGGCATGGGCGCCCACGCGTCAGTTCGAGTGAATCCGGCCGCGCAACGCCGCAGGCGATCGGCATGGGGCCGAACATTGCGGAGAATCGCCCAGTTCAGGGCGGGCGACGGCCGAGCAGACGGAGGTGCGGCGATGAGTGGTACGTCGGGGGAGCGGGCGCGCGGCAGCGGAAGAGGCGTTCTGCGGACCAAGACGATCGAGCAGTCGATCCAGGACACCGAGGAGCCGGAGCACTCGCTCCGTAAATCGCTCTCCGCCCTCGACCTCACGGTCTTCGGCGTCGGCGTGGTCATCGGCACCGGCATCTTCGTGCTGACCGGAAAGATCGCGAAGGAGACGGCGGGCCCCGCGGTCGCCCTCGCCTTCGTCGTGGCCGGGCTGGTGTGCGCGCTCGCGGCGCTCTGCTACGCCGAGTTCGCCTCGACGGTCCCGGTCGCGGGCTCCGCGTACACCTTCTCGTACGCCTCGCTCGGCGAACTCCCCGCCTGGATCATCGGCTGGGACCTGGTCCTGGAACTCGCGCTCGGCTGCGCGGTCGTGGCCGTGGGCTGGTCCGGCTATGTGCGTTCGCTGCTGGACACGGCGGGCTGGCAGGTGCCGGACGCGCTGTCCGGGTCGAGCGGCGGGCACTTCGGCTTCGATCTGTTCGCGTGCCTGCTGGTGCTCGGGCTGACGGCCATCCTGATCGTCGGGATGAAGCTGTCCTCGCGGGTGACGTCGGTCGTGGTCGGCGTCAAGGTCGCCGTGGTGCTGCTGGTCGTCATCGTGGGCGCCTTCTTCATCAAGGGCGCCAACTACAAGCCCTTCGTCCCGCCCACCGAGCCCAGCAGCGGCGGCGACGGGCTGGCGGCGCCGCTCGCCCAGGTCATGTTCGGCTTCACGCCCTCCAACTTCGGTGTGATGGGCGTCTTCTCGGCCGCCGCCGTGGTCTTCTTCGCCTTCATCGGCTTCGACATCGTCGCCACCGCCGCCGAGGAGACCCGCAATCCGCAGCGCGACGTGCCGCGCGGCATCCTCGGCTCGCTCGCCATCTGCACCGTGCTGTACGTGGCCGTGTCGGTGGTCGTCACCGGCATGCAGAAGTACAGCTCGCTGACGGTCGACGCGCCGCTCGCCGACGCCTTCAAGGCGGTCGGGCACCCCTTCTGGGCCGGTCTGATCAGCTTCGGCGCGGTGGTCGGCCTGACCTCCGTCTGCATGATCCTGCTGCTCGGCCAGAGCCGGGTGTTCTTCGCGATGAGCCGGGACGGGCTGCTGCCCACGGTCTTCTCGCGCGTGCACCCGCGGTTCGGCACGCCGTACCGCTCGACGATCGCGCTCGGCCTCGTCGTCGCGGTCGTCGCCGGGTTCACCTCGATCGACGTGCTGGCCGAACTGGTCAACATCGGCACGCTGTTCGCCTTCGTCGTGGTCGCCCTCGGCGTGATCATCCTGCGCCGGACCCGGCCCGACGTGCCGCGCTCGTTCCGCACCCCGCTGGTGCCGGCCGTCCCCATCCTGTCCGTGCTGGCGTCGCTGTGGCTGATGCTGAACCTGCCCGCGGAGACCTGGCTGCGGTTCGGGGTGTGGATGGCGCTGGGGTTCGTCGTCTACTTCGTGTACGGGCAGCGGCACAGCCGGGTGCGGCGGGCGGGGAAGCGGTAGCCCGGCGCACCGGGCGCGCTACGCGTCGAACCGGCGCCCGGCGTCGGGCCGTACGGTCCTGGGCCCCGCCACCTCGGCGCCCAGTGCCGCCACGCGCGCCCGCAGCTCCCGGTCGGCCGTCACCACGACGCAGCGCCGCTCGGGCGCGCGGTGCGCGACCAGCTCCACGACGCGGTCGTCCCCGCTGCCGTCCGCCGCGTCGGTCCGTACGCCCGGCACGGAGGCGACCCGGCGGGCCGCGCCCTCCACGACGAGGACGATCTCCAGCGGGGGCTCCAGGGCGGCGGCGGGTAGGCCGTCCGCGGCGTAGGGGGCGAGGCGGTCGCGCAGCCGCTCGGCGGCGCCCTGGCGGTCGCGCCACCAGCCGTCGGGCACCGACCCGACGACGTTCGCCGCGTCCACGATCAGCAGGGTGTGCATGGGGACAGCGTCGCACGCGCCGCGCGGGGGCGCCGGGACGGGAGCCGATCGCGGGCGGAAGCCGCCGCGAGGCCCAGTGATATTGTCGATGGCCATCGGTTTGTGTGCCGGACAGTGCCGCGCACCGCGGAATTCGTTCTTCAGGAAGGTTGGCGGCGAGTCATGCACACCCCCACCACCGGCTGGCTGCTGCGCGGTACGGACGGCCGGCTCACGGCCTACGCCCCGAGAGCGGAGGGCATCGCCCGCTGGACCGAGGACCGCCCCGGCGGCCCCTCCTGGACGGGCCCCGAACTGCTGGCCGCGCCGGGGCTGCTGCCGTACCTGTCGGTGTCCCAAGGGCCCGACGGCTACGCGCATCTGGTGGGACTGCGGCGGCAGCCGAAGGACAACGGCGAGGTCGCGACGGACGTCGTGCACGCCACGCAGTTCCAGCCGGGCCGGCCGCCGACGATGTGGCGGGCCCTCGGCACGCCCTACGGCGGCGACTGGCGCCGGGCCGAGCAGATCGGCCTGCCGGCGGCGGTCGTGGGCCACTCCGGCGCGCTGCACGTCTTCGTGCGCAACGCCGGTGGCGGCGTGTGCGGGCGACGCCAGGACGCCAAGGGCTCCTGGGGCGGCTGGCTGGACCTCAAGGGCTACGACCTGCTCGACGGGCTCTCCGCAGCGGCGACCGAGGACGGCCGTATCGACGTGATCGCCCCCGCGCGGCAGGGCGCGCACCGCTGGAGCCAGGAGAAGCCGGGCGGTGACCTGAAGCGGGCCCCGGCGGTGCCGGCGGTCGCGGTTGCGGGGACCGCCACGTCCGCCGCGACGGGCGAGACGGGCGTCACCCACTTCTGGCGGGACGCGAAGAACGGCGAGGTGCGCGCCTGGCGGGCGGGCGCCGAGGACGCGGACCCCTCGGACGCGGGTGCCTTGGACACAGGTGTCGTCGACGCGGGTGCCTCGGGCGCGGATGCATCGGACCCGCGCGGCGAGGAAGCGCCGGACGGCGTCGTGGGCTCGCTCGGCGGTGGTGCCGGTACGGGCCCGGTCGCCCTGCTCCGTACGGCCATCGACGGCCACGACTGCACGGTGCTCGCCCAGCGCACGGAGGCCGGCCGGGTGGCCGTCGCCGCGTATCCGACGGGGGACGAGTCGGCGGGCGCGTTCTGGTCCGAGACCGGCGGGGAGTGCGTGGGCGCGCCCGCGCTGGCGCTGGACGCGCGGGGGCGCGTGGTGCTGGCGGCCATCGCGGCCGACGGCGGACTGCGCGTCGCCCGGCAGCGCGCGGAGGAGCCGGGGCTGGCGCTGGGGGCCTGGGTCCCGGCCTGACGGCTGCTTCGGCGGGGCGGGTGCCGGGGCCCCGTCGTACGTTCCGCTGAGGATGTACGTTCCGCCCGCCGAGACCGTACGCACTGGGGCCGCCCCACGGGGCCGGGGCGCGCTCTGCGGTCCCGGGGCCCGTAAGCCCGCGCCCGGAAGGCAGGGCGCCACGGCCTCACTCCTTCATCCACGACCGCGCGATCTCGCCCAGCGCGGCGACCAGCCGGTCCCGGGACCTGGCGGAGTCGCGGAGTTCGCGGCTGTTCTCGTCGTGGAGGAACGGGACGCCGTGGTCGGCGGCGGTCCGTGCCTGGACGTTGGTGGTGCCTTCGAGGCGGCCGCAGTCCTGGGACCAGGCGCGGCAGACGGCGAACCCGGCGGCGGAGAGCTTCTTCGCGGCGCGGCGGGCGGGGGCCGTGCCGGCTTCGTCGGGGCCCGGGGAGAGCACGATGTCGTGGTCCGGTGAGTTCTCGTCGGCGAAGCCGTGCACCTGGATGCCGGGGACGCGGCGGGCCACGAGCTCGGTGCAGATCGCGTCGAAGACGGAGTCCTGCCGGTGGGCCATGTCGGCCGTGATGCCCTTGCCCGCGTCGCGGGGGGCTCCGGCGAGCACCATGATGCCGCCGGGCGTCCGGGTGAAGAGGCCGGCGCCGATGAGTTCGGTGTGCAAGTCGGAGCGCGGGTGCGGGACTTGGACGCTCCAGCGGACGCGCCGGCCGAGGTCGATGTAGACGCGGCCCCAGCCGTGGCCCGTCCGGTGTTTCTCTGTGATCTCGGCCACCGTGCGGTCCGTGCCCGCGAGCCGGGCGGTGCGGACCGTGTAGCCGACGGCCGAGAGGTTCTCGCGGGCCTTGTCGAGCTTGCCGTCGAGCACCTCGGCGACGCCGTCGGCGAGTGCGGTCCGCTGGTCGGCGGTGGGGGTGCGGTAGCCGTCGTGGCGGGGGAAGTCCGCCACGTAGTCGCCGACCTCGTCGGTCAGGTGCAGCACGGGCTGTGCCGGGGCCGAGTGGGATATGAGGAGGGCGGCGATGATCGCCAGGGCCCCCGCCGCGCACAGAACGGAAAACGTGACGAGGGCGGTGCGTCGTCGGCGGAGTGACTTGACTGCGGGGAATTGCATGGAGATACAGCGTAGGCGGTCTTGGCGGGCGAATTGTCACAGGCCCGAGCCGAGTTGGTCCAATCCGCAATCTGTTGTGTGTCGGATTCGTGAGAACCATGTGTCAACGCTGGTGAAACAGCACGTCAACTCCCCGTGTCGATACCGAGGTTGTGTTTCGGCCGGGTGAGCGGTCTCCGCGAATGCCGTTAATCATGAGATACGATGTTCGCCAATTCATGAACTGGCGTGCCGAACTTCCCTGACCAGGAGCGATGCCATGCAGGCAGCGGGGGCTGCCCCTCGACCGCCACAGGCCCGGCGCAAGCGCGCGAATATGCCGTTGCTCGGTGGCGTACAGCCACCAATAGCGGCGTTGTTGGCCTTGTTGGTGGCAATTTCCGCCCTTACCTCTCTTACCGTCGGTAGCTCCGACGACCGGTCCGTCTCGCGGGCCGTCATCGAGTCCCAAGAACATGTCGCGACCGATACGGCGCGTTCTCTGGGGTCTTCTCTCGAACAGAACACGGCTGATCTTCGGGATGCCGTAGCAATACTTGAACAACATTCACCAAAACCTCCCGAATCGGTGCTGAGTTCACTCGGCGCCGCTTATCGGAAGTGGCGCGGACTCGCGGTCGTGGACCCGAAGACGGGCAGACTCCTCGCCGCGCGCGGCGAGACCGTACCGCTCGACAAGTTCGACGGCCGCTCGGACGACAGCCTCCGGCCCCGCCTGGTGACCACCGGCTCCGGCGCGCCCCGACTGCTCTCCTTCGCCTACCTCGACGGGCCGGACGGCACGGAACAGCTGGTCGTCGCCGCGGGCACGCTGCGGCTGCCCGCCGAGCGCGGCAACCGCACCACCTTCGTCACCGGCCCCGGCGGACGCGTCATCGCAGCCTCGGGCGACCAGGCCGACACCCCCGGTGTGCGTGAACTCGCCGCGGGCGACGCGGGGTCCGTACGCCGCGACGGCGACCGCTACTTCGCCGTCGGCCGCGCGGACGTCCCCGGCGGCGACCGCGTCCAGCGCCTCGGACTCTCCGTCGCCACCACCGTCCCCGTGCCCTCCGGCACCGCCGTCGGCAGCGACCGGCTCCTCGGCCCGCTGGCCGCCGTCGTGCTCCTGGTACTCGGCCTCCTCGTCGTCTGGTGGCTCGTGCGCCGCGTCCAACGCCCCTTGCGCGGACTGGACATGGAGGCCGCCCGGCTCGTACGCGGCAGCCTGGACCGGCCCGTGAACGTGACCGGCCGCGGCGAGACCGCCCGGATCGGCAGGACGCTGGAGGCGCTGCGCCGCCAACTCCTCGGCGAGCGGCCCGAGCCCGCCGCGGCGAAGCCCGTGCGCGGCGGGCTGCGGGTGACCGCGCTGTGCTGTGCGGCCCTCATCACCGCCTGGGCCGTGGCGCTGCCCGTACTCAACCTCGCCGACGGCCGGAGTCCCGTACCCGCGCAGACCGCCCAGGACCAGCGGTACCGCACCGAAGCGGCCTCCGAGCGCGTCCGGCGCACCCTCGGCGAGGGGATCGCCGACCTGTCCTCGGTCGCCCGGCTCGGCGCCGAGGGCGGGATCCGCACTGGGAATGTCATGGACACGCTACTGCCCAAGCATCCCGAGTGGAGCGCCCTGTACCTCGTGGACGGGGACGGGGAGATCCTGCTGCGGTCCGGCGTCGCGAAGGGCGGCGTGGACCGCAAGGCGGCCCTCGGCGGCGCGAAGGACGCGAAGGACGCGAAGGACGCGAAGGACGCGAAGGACGCCAAGGGCAGAAAGGACGCGAAGGACGCGAGGAGCACGAGGAACGCGGAAGGCCCGGCGCCCGCCGTCGTCCAGCTCAACCACGGCGGCAAGGTCCCGGTCTCCGCCGCCGTCGTCCCCTTCGGCGAGGGCGGGCGCCGACTCGTCGGCGAGTTCCAGCCCGCGGCCTTCAACGGGCTGCTCAGCCGCCCCGGAATCGGCCGGTCCTGGCTCGTCGACGCCCACAACCGGGTGATCGGCTCCAACCAGGGCTTCATCGCCTTCAGCGCGCAGCCCGGCAACCAGGCCCGTACGCTCACCGCCGCCGCACCCGTCAAGGGCACCGCACCGGTGGACGGCCTCGGCTGGCGCGTCGTCACCCAGAAGCCGCTGTCCTGGATGCCGTTGGCCTCGTACGAGACGCAGCGGCGCGCGATCCTCGTGGGGCTGCTCGCCTTCACCGCCGCCCTGCTCTGCCTCGGCTGGCTCCAGCTCACCGTGATCCGGCCGCTGCGCGCCGTCGACCGGTCGGCCGCCGCGCTCGCGGCCGGCGACCGTACGAGCGTGATCTACCCCCGCCACCACGACGAGGTCGGATCGATCGCCCGCTCCCTCGAACTCATCAGACAGCGGCTCGCGGACGCCGACCGCCACAGCGCGGCCATTGACCGCCCCCTTTCCACCGTCGCCCAGGGCAACTGACAAGCAGGGACATGCTTTTCCTCTACAGCGTCTTCCTCATCGCCTCCCTCACCCTCCTCGTCGCGGGCATCGTCGAACAGCGCCGGCACTACGCCGCCCTCGAAGCGATTCCCCAGCGGGTGCTCGTCAACGGCATCCGCGGCAAGAGCTCCATCACCCGGCTGTGCGCGGGTGCGCTGCGCGGCGGAAACCTGACCACCGTCGCCAAGACCACGGGCACCGCCGCCCGATTCATCCACCCGGACGCCACGGAGGAGCCGGTCTACCGCAAGTTCGGCATCGCCAACGTCGTCGAGCAGATCGGCATCGTCCGGCGGGCCGCCTCCTATCGGCCGGACGCGCTGGTCATCGAGTGCATGGCCGTGATGCCGGCCCTCCAGGAGGTCAACCAGACCAAGCTGATCCGGTCCACCATCGGCGTGCTCTGCAACGTCCGCGAGGACCATCTCGCCGAGATGGGCCCCACCCTCGACGACGTCGCCCGCTCGCTGTGCCGCTCGATGCCCGTCGGCGGCGTATGCGTCACCGCCGAGCGGGACCGGCTGCACATCCTGCGCGAGGAGGCGGCCGCGCGGAACTGCGAGCTGATCGTCGTCGACCCGGAGACGGTCTCCGACGAGGAGCTGCGCGGCTTCAGCTGGTTCACCTTCAAGGAGAACGTCGCCATCGCGGTCGCGGTCGCCGAACTCCTCGGCGTGGAGCGCGCCACGGCCCTCCAGGGCATGTACGACGCGCCGCCGGACCCCGGCGTCCTCTCCGTCGAGAAATACCGCACCCCCAGCGGCCACCGGCTCTCCTTCGCCAACGTCTTCGCGGCCAACGACCCCGAGTCGACGCTGATGAACGTCCGCCAGCTGCTCGGCCTCGGCGCGATCGACCGGCCCCTGCACGTCGTCATCAACTGCCGCCCCGACCGCGTCGAACGCAACGGCCAGATGGGCGCGATCATCCCCGACCTCGACCCCGACACCGTCTTCCTGATCGGCCACCCCACCAGGAGCGCCCGCGACGGCATCCCGGCCCACTGGAACGGCCGGGTCGTCGACCTCGGCGGCGACAGCCGCGACCCCGACGAACTGCTCGCCCAACTCCTCGACGCCATGCCCGGCGACGCCTCCCTGGTGGCCGTCGGCAACATCCACGGCCAGGGCGAACACCTCCTGGAACGGCTCGCCCTGCTGCCGGACGCCGAGTCCGCCGAGGCCCGTACCGGCGCCTCCTCCCACATCCCCGTCCAGCGCACCCCCCACAGCTCCCGCACTGGAGACACCACCCCGTGACCCCCGTCGAACTCACCCCGGACATGGCCGCCATCGGCATCGCCCTGGGACTCCTCTTCTCGCTCATCTGCTACCTGACGACCAACCTCTCGCCCGGCGGCATGATCACCCCCGGCTGGCTGGCGCTGACCCTCGTCGGCGACGTCCGGCTCTTCGCGATGGTCCTCGGTGTCACCGTGTTGACCTACATCTCGACCCGGGTGCTGCAAGGCGTCGTCATCCTCTACGGGAAGCGGCTGTTCGCGGCGGTCGTCCTGTGCGGCGTCCTGCTCCAGGCCACGCTGTACCTGATCCTCCAGCAGCAGTTCCCGATGCTGTTCGCGCACCAGACGCTCGGCTACATCGTCCCCGGCCTCATCGCCTACCAACTGGTCCGCCAGCCGCCCCGCGCCACGCTGGTCTCGACCGCCACGGTCACGCTGGGCGCGTATGTGGTGCTGACCGCGGGGGTGCTGCTCGGAGCGCTCCCCAGCGTCTGAGACCGATGTCTGAGACCGGCACCTGAGACCAGCGTCTGAGACCGGCACCTGAGACCGGCGTCTGGATCTCGCGTCCGAGACCAGCGCCTGAGACCAGCGCCTGAGACCAGCGCCTGCGACCAGTACGTGCGACCCGTACGTGCGCGATCAGCGTCCGAGACCCGTCCCGGACCGGCGTCCGAAATCTGTGCCCGGACCGGCGTTTGAACTTCCCGCGCCGCATAAGACGACCGCGCCGAAGAAAGGCCCTCACACCCATGGCAGCCCGCATCAAGAGCCGGCTCCCGCTCGCCGTCCTCGGCGCCCTCGCCGTCACGGCCGGAGCCCTGACGTACGAACTCCACGCCGACCCCACGGCGGCCCGGTCCCCGGACCCCACGGCCCGCCACACCCGCCTCCCGTCCGCCCTCACCGGAGGCTCGGGCGGCACGGCCGGCTACCGCTACGACCGGCTCACCGGCCCCGACCGCACCGTGGTGCGCGACACCTCGGGAGCCGTCCTCGCCACCCTCACCGACGGGGCCCGCACCGCCGTGCTCACCGGCCCCGGCCGCACGTTCTCCGAGCCGCGTGCCACCAAGTCCACGGTGGTCACCGACAGTTGGGTGCGGCTGATGCCCCGGCCCTGGAAGCCCGGCGAGGAGCGCGCGCGGTGGTTCGCCGACTGGCTGCGCACCTACCGCGGCAGCCGGGCGCCGGACGTCTTCGACGTCTCCATGCAGTACGTGCGCGGGGCCGCGCCCAAGAAGGACGCCAAGGGAACCCGCTACGCGGGCGACGCGTCCTTCGGCCCGCTCAACCCCAAGGGCGCGCACGGCAGGGACCTGCGCCTGGAGAAGTCCGACTTCTACCAGTACCTGGGCAAGCCCTGGACCTTCCCCGACTCCGGCGCCGCCGCCCCCGAGCGGGTCCGGTACGGTTCCGTCGACTGCTCCGGCTATGTGCGGCTCGTCTACGGCTACCGCTCCGGGTACCCGCTGCTCGGCTCCGACCACAAGGGAGCGGGCCTGCCTCGTACGGCCAACGGCATGGCCACCGTCGGCCCCGGGGTCTCCGTCATCGCGAACCGCCGCGCCCGCCCCGCCGAACTGGACGCGCTGCAACCGGGCGACCTGGTCTTCTTCGACATCGACCGGCGCACGGGCCGACGGCTCGACCACTCGGGCATCTACCTCGGCCTCGACACCGACGGGCACCCGCGCTTCATCTCCAGCCGCGAGGAGGGCAATGGGCCCACCCTCGGCGACGAGGGCGGCGACTCGCGCCTCGACGGACCCGGCTACTACGGGAAGGGGCTGCGCAGCGCCAAGCGGCTCTGAGCGCCGATCGCCGCCGCCATTGGCCGATCGACGCCATTAACTGAAAGCCGACGTTCAAACGCCGTGTGGCGGGGCCCTTTCCGCAAGGGCCCCGCCACACGCTCGTACGCTCCGGCTCCGGCTCCGGCTCCGGCTCCGGCTCCGGCTCCGGCTCCGGCTCCGGCTACGCGGGCACGCTCGCGACGCCCGGCTCCAGGAAGCGCTTCCCGTTGACCCGCTCGGAGACGCCCTCGCGGTCCAGGTACGGGGTGATCCCGCCCAGGTGGAAGGGCCAGCCGGCGCCGGTGATCAGGCACAGGTCGATGTCCTGGGCCTCGGCCACGACGCCCTCGTCCAGCATCAGCCCGATCTCCTGCGCCACGGCGTCCAGGACGCGGTCGCGCGCCTCCCGCTCGGTCAGGGCGGTGCCGCCCTGCTTGAGCAGCGCCAGGACCTCAGGGTCCAGCTCCGGCTTACCGGAATCGTGGACGTAGAAGCCGCGCTTACCGGCCTTCACGACGGCCGCCAGGTTCGGCGAGACGGTGAAGCGGTCCGGGAACGCGCCGTGCAGCGTCTCGGAGACGTGCAGCCCGATCGCGGGCCCCACCAGCTCCAGCAGCACCAGCGGGGACATCGGCAGCCCGAGCGGCTCGACGGCCTTCTCGGCGACCTCGATGGGCGTGCCCTCGTCGATGACGTTCTGGACCTCGCCCATGAAGCGGGTCAGCACGCGGTTGACGACGAACGCCGGGGCGTCCTTGACCAGTACGGCCGTCTTCTTCAGCGACTTGGCGACCGCGAAGGCGGTGGCCAGCGACGCGTCGTCGGTCTGCTCCGCCCGGACGATCTCCAGCAGCGGCAGGACCGCGACCGGGTTGAAGAAGTGGAAGCCCACGACCCGCTCGGGGTGCTTCAGCTTCGACGCCATCTCGGATACGGACAGCGAGGAGGTGTTGGTGGCGAGGATCGCGTGGGCCGGGACGGCCGCCTCGACCTCCGCGAACACCTGCTGCTTGACGCCCATCTCCTCGAAGACGGCCTCGATGACGAAGTCCGCGTCGCCGAAGGCCGCGGCCTTGTCCAGCGAGCCGGATACCAGGCCCTTGAGCCGGTTGGCCTTGTCCTGGTTGACGCGGCCCTTCAGGAGCAGCTTGTCGATCTCGCCGTGGACGTAGCCGACGCCCTTGTCCACCCGCTCCTGGTCGATGTCGGTCAGTACGACCGGCACCTCCAGGCGGCGCGCGAAGAGCAGCGCCAGCTGCGAGGCCATCAGCCCCGCGCCGACCACGCCGACCTTGGTGACCGGGCGGGCCAGCGACTTGTCCGGGGCCCCGGCCGGCCGCTTGGCGCGCTTCTGCACCAGGTTGAAGGCGTAGATGCCGCTGCGCAGCTCCCCGCCCATGATCAGGTCGGCGAGCGCCTTGCTCTCGGCCTCGAAGCCGGCCCGCAGGTCGCCGTTCTTGGCCGCCGCGATGATGTCGAGCGCGCGGTACGCGGCCGGGGCCGCGCTGTGCACTTTGGAGTCCGCGATGGCCCGGCCGCGCGCGACGGCCTGGTCCCAGGCCTCGCCGCGGTCCACGTCGGCCCGTACGACCTCGGCGGTGCCGCCGAGAACCGACGCGGTCCAGATCAGCGACTGCTCCAGGAAGTCCGCGCCTTCGAAGAGCGCGTCGGCGATGCCGAGTTCGAAGACCTGCGCGCCCTTGAGCTGGCGGTTCTGGTTGAGCGAGTTCTCGACGACGACGGAGACCGCGCGGTCCGCGCCGATCAGGTTCGGCAGCAGCACACAGCCGCCCCAGCCCGGTACGAGCCCCAGGAAGACCTCGGGCAGCGAGAAGGCGGGCACGGCCTTGGAGACCGTGCGGTACGTGCAGTGCAGGCCGACCTCGACGCCGCCGCCCATCGCCGCGCCGTTGTAGTACGCGAAGGTGGGGACCGCCAGCGAGGAGAGCCGCTTGAAGACGTCGTGGCCGCCCTTGCCGATGGCGTACGCGTCCTCGTGCCGCTTCAGCAGCTCGACGCCCTTGAGGTCCGCGCCGACGGCGAAGATGAAGGGCTTGCCGGTGATGCCGACGCCGACGATCGTGCCGTCCGCCGCCTCCTTCTCCACCTGGTCGACGGCCGCGTCCAGATGCGCCAGCGACTGGGGGCCGAAGGTGGTCGGCTTGGTGTGGTCCAGGCCGTTGTCCAGCGTGATGAGCGCGAACCTGCCCGCGCCGCCCGGCAGATCGAGGTGGCGCACGTGCGCCCGCGTCACGACCTCGTCCGGGAACAGCTCGGCCGCGCCCTTCAACAGCTCAGCGGTGGTCGTCACTTGCCTGCCCCTTCGAAGTGCGGGTTCTCCCAGATAACGGTGCCGCCCATGCCGAAGCCGACGCACATGGTGGTGATGCCGTAGCGGACGTCGGGCTGCTCCTCGAACTGCCGCGCCAGCTGCGTCATCAGCCGCACGCCGGAGGAGGCCAGCGGGTGGCCGAAGGCGATGGCGCCGCCGTACTGGTTGACGCGCGGGTCGTCGTCGGCGATGCCGTAGTGGTCCAGGAGCGAGAGCACCTGCACCGCGAACGCCTCGTTGATCTCGAAAAGGCCGATGTCGTCGATCGACAGCCCCGCCAGCGCGAGCGCCTTCTCGGTCGCCGGGACCGGCCCGATCCCCATCACCTCGGGCTCGACGCCCGCGAAGGAGTACGCGACCAGCCGCATCTTGACCGGCAGGCCCAGCTCGCGCGCCACGTCCTCGGCGGCGATCAGCGAGGCGGTGGCGCCGTCGTTGAGCCCGGCGGCGTTGCCCGCGGTGACCCGGCCGTGCGGGCGGAACGGGGTCTTGAGAGACGCCAGATTCGCCAGCGTCGTCCCCGGCCGCATCGGCTCGTCGGCGGTGGCCAGCCCCCAGCCCGTCTCGCCCGCCTCGGCGTTGGTGCGGCGCACGGAGACCGGCACCAGGTCGGCCTGGATCCTGCCGTTGGCGTACGCCTTCGCGGCCTTCTCCTGGCTGCGCACCGCGTACTCGTCGGCGCGCTGCTTGGTGATGTGTGGCAGCCGGTCGTGCAGGTTCTCCGCCGTCATGCCCATGAACAGGGCCGACTCGTCGACCAGCTTCTCCGAGACGAACCGCGGGTTGGGGTCCACACCCTCGCCCATCGGGTGGCGCCCCATGTGCTCGACGCCGCCCGCGACGGCGATGTCGTACGCCCCGAACGAGACGCCGCCCGCCACGCTGGTCACGGCGGTCATCGCGCCCGCGCACATCCGGTCGATGGAGAAGCCCGGCACGGACTGGGGGAGCCCGGCCAGGATGCCGGCGGTACGGCCCAGGGTCAGCCCCTGGTCGCCGATCTGCGTCGTGGCGGCGAGGGCGACCTCGTCGACACGGGCCGGGTCCAGGTCCGGGTTGCGGCGCAGCAGCTCCCGGATGCAGTTGACGACCATGTCGTCGGCGCGGGTCTCGTGGTAAATGCCCTTCGGGCCCGCCTTGCCGAACGGGGTGCGGACACCGTCGACGAAGACGACGTCCCTAGCGGTACGAGGCACGTTGGCTCTCCTCCAGTTGCGTACGGGCGCTACGAGGGCACAGCCGTGCCGAGCCGGGGCACGGCGTTGGCTCCCACCGCCATGCTACTTGCGGGTAACCAGGCTGCCCAGCCCCCTTGGCCCAAGCGGTGAAGGTCACATCTCGCGTCGAGCCAAAAGGCCGAAAAAAGACCCCCGCCGGCCGGCCGGACGGACTGGCGGGCGGGGCGGGTGCATCAGTGATGAACCCAATTCGCGGGCGTCAGGGCAGTCGCCAGGGCACGGGCTCCGGGCGGCGACGCCACCACCAGCCGACCGCGGCCTGATCCGCGGAGGGGCCTGACAGCTCTCTGCGGAGACTCCCCGACAGGTCCTCCTCTGTCGCCGCGGCGAATCGGCTGTCCAATTCGGTCAGGGCCTTGCCGAGCGGCTCGGCCACCTCATGGGGCAGCCGGGCGCCGATGCCGGCGAGCTCGTCGCGGGCTTCCAGCCGTTCTCGATAGAGGTCGGCGGGATACCACCCCGACGGCGCCCAGCCGGATTCCAGTTGCCGCACGAACCGCTCCCATACGGTCAAGTTGTCCTTCGCGGACCAGATGGGACTGCCGATGCCGTCATCGAGGGAATACCGCGCCAGGCCCGAGGCGGC
The DNA here is from genome assembly GCF_040654875.1 of Streptomyces sp. NPDC050610. Classification (NCBI taxonomy): domain Bacteria; kingdom Bacillati; phylum Actinomycetota; class Actinomycetes; order Kitasatosporales; family Streptomycetaceae; genus Streptomyces; species Streptomyces sp. NPDC050610. Next base: position 41,394 of record NZ_JBFAIV010000005.1, read on the forward strand.
CTGTCGCACTTGCTCCACCGTCGCCGCGAACGCTTCGGCCACCGGGGTCGCCGGCTTCTGCTCCCGCACGATCTCGGCGAATCTCGTCACGACCGCCTTGGGCAGCTGAGGCACCGCTGCCTCGACGGCGGTGATTTCGTGGAGAGGGGGCTCCTCGTCGGAGAGTTCGAGCCGGGCACGCGTGAGAAGCCCTTCCGGCGTCACCGCCCAATAGGCACTCGGAGGGGCTTCCTCGGCGGGGAACAGAACGGTCGTCGCGGTGGCCTTCGCGAACCTCGCGGCGACTTCGGGCTCAAGTGGCTGATCAGCCGCCTCGTCCTGGACGTAGATGTCCAGCGACCACGCGACGTCACCATGGACCGCCCGGTATTCGCACGAGACGGGCGCATCCCAGTTCCGGAGGTCGGGATCGCCGTCCGGATCTGCCACCTCCACATCTCCTGCGGCGATACCGAGGCAACCGGCAAGAGCGACGGCCATGGTCTCGGGACTGACGGCGTCGACGGTGAGGAGGTTGTATGTCACGAATACGTCCCGTTGTAGATGGCCAGGGCTTTCTCGACGATGCCTGGATTGTTGGTGAAACGCGGGTTCCTGGTCAGCTGCGGTGCGGCGCTGATGTCCCCTTTGGCTTTGGCCACCTGCTGCAGGGCGGCGTACTCGTTTCTGTCGAGCTTCACGATGCCCGGCGACGATGACGGCGCCGGCGATTGTCTCGCCCGAGGTGTCGTGGATCAGCGTCTGCGCCGCCCTGTTGGCCGCTGCGGCGATGTCTTCCATGTCGTCGGCGAACGTGCGCCAGGCGTCTGCGATGTCCCGCAATTTATCGACGTCGGCCGCAGGTCATTCGATTCCAGTGACGGCGGTGACGATCTCCCGGGCCTTGTCACTGGCACTCACCCGTGGTGCCCCGGGCGGTGCGGGTCTCCAGGGGCCGCCGACGGCATCTTGCTGAACATCGATCCGACCAGGGCATCGTTTTTCACGTGCCTGTCCGCTATGTCGGTCATCTATGTCGATCATCGCCGTGTGGATGCTCGCCAAGCCGTCCTTGACGATGCCTGCGGACTTCTTAACCCGGTCGACGATCGGCCCGTACTCGTCGTGAAACTTCTTCCACCATGGCCTGCCGTTCCCGGGGGCGGAGGCACAAAGATCAGCTGAGGCACAAGACCGAGTGACGGGGCGACCTACGCCGAGTTCAGACCCCCGCCCGCCAGGCGGACCGGCGGGCGGGGGTGCGTGGGGCGGCGGTGGTCACTCCACCCCGGCCCGTAGCGCTTCGGTGAGCACGGGGGTGACCTGCTCGATCTGCCAGGGGCGTGCGCCGTGGCCCGCGAGGACGTCGGCGACCGCGTCCGGCGTCGGATCGGCCGGGGGTTCCCAGCACAGCCGTCGCACGGTGTCCGGGGTGATTAGGTTCTCCTGCGGCAGGTTCAGACGCTCGGCGAGGTCCGAGACGCCCGTGCGGGCTGCCGAGAGCCGGGCGGCGGCGACCGGGTCCTTGTCGGCCCAGGCGCGCGGCGGCGGGGGGCCGGTCAGGGCCTGGCCGGGCTGTGGCAGCTCGGTGTCCGGCAGGGCGCGCGCCCGGTCGATGGCCGCTTGCCACTGTTCGAGCTGCTTGCGGCCCATCCGGTGGCCGAAGCCGGGCAGTGCCGCGAGGGCGTGGGCGTTGGGCGGGGTGCCCAGCGCGGCCTCGATGATCGCGCTGTCGCCGAGCACCTTGCCCGGCGAGACGTCGCGGCGCTGTGCGATCTGGTCGCGCGTGGTCCACAGCTCGCGCACCACGGCCATCTGCCGCCGCCGGCGCACCTTGTGCATCCCGGAGGTGCGGCGCCAGGGGTCCTTGCGCGGCGGTGCGGGCGGCGCGGCGGCGATGGCCGCGAACTCCTGGTGCGCCCACTCCAGCTTCCCCTGCCGCCGCAGCTCCTCCTCCAGCGCGTCGCGCAGGTCGACCAGCAGCTCCACGTCCAGCGCGGCGTAGCGCAGCCACGGGTCGGGCAGCGGCCGGGTCGACCAGTCGACGGCGGAGTGCCCCTTCTCCAGGGCGTAGCCGAGTACGTTCTCGACCATCGCGCCGAGTCCGACCCGGGCGAATCCGGCGAGCCGACCCGCGAGCTCCGTGTCGAAGAGCCGCGTCGGCGTCATGCCTATTTCGCGGAGGCAGGGGAGGTCCTGGGTGGCGGCGTGCAGGATCCACTCGGCGTCGGCGACGGCCGCGCCGAGGGCGCTGAGGTCGGGGCAGCCGACCGGGTCGATGAGTGCGGTGCCCGCGCCCTCGCGGCGCAGCTGGACGAGGTAGGCGCGCTGTCCGTAGCGGTAGCCGGAGGCGCGCTCGGCGTCGACGGCGAGCGGGCCGGTGGCCGCCGAGAAGGCGGCGACGACGGCTGCCAGCGCGTCGGCGTCGGCCACGACGGGGGGCATGCCCTCGCGTGGCTCCAACAAGGGAATCGGCGCCGAATCGACGTCGTCCGGGGGAGCGCCCCCGGTGGTTCGCAGTGTCATTTCTTCTGCGGTCTCTTGGGCGTCGGTCACCGGTCAAGGGTATCTGTGTATAGGAAGCGCCCGCCGACGGAACGTTCCGTCGGCGGGCGCGCTGGGCGGGGCGGGTCAGTGGATGATGCCGGTGCGCAGCGCGACGGCGACCATTCCGGCCCGGTCGCCGGTGCCGAGCTTGCGGGCGATGCGGGCGAGGTGGCTCTTGACGGTGAGTGCGGACAGGCCCATCGAGACGCCGATGGCCTTGTTGGACTGGCCCTCCGCCACCAGCCTCAAGACCTCGACCTCGCGGCCGGAGAGCTCGCGGTAGCCGCCGGGGTGGCCGGGGGCGCCGGGCGGGCGGCGGTGCATGCGGGCCGCCGCGGCGGAGCCGATCGGGGGGTGGCCGGGGCGGCCGGGGACCCCGATGTTGGTGCGGGTGCCGGTGACTACGTAGCCCTTGACGCCGCCGGCGAGCGCGTTGCGCACGGCCCCGATGTCGTCGGCGGCGGAGAGCGCCAGCCCGTTGGGCCAGCCCGCGGCGCGGGTCTCGGAGAGCAGGGTGAGACCGGAGCCGTCGGGGAGGTGGACGTCGGCGACGCAGATGTCGCGGGGGTTGCCGACGCGGGGGCGGGCCTCCGCGATGGACGACGCCTCGATGACGTCGCGCACACCGAGCGCCCACAGGTGGCGGGTGACGGTGGAGCGGACTCGGGGGTCGGCCACGACGACCATGGCCGTCGGCTTGTTCGGGCGGTAGGCGACCAGGCTCGAAGGTTGCTCTAGAAGAACAGACACCAGGCCTCCTGGGGGAGTGGTGGGACGGCGCCGGCTTGGGGATAAGCCGGAGTGATCGCTTGGAACGGTCACAAGGTCCTTCGGCAGCAACCTGGCCCGGCTTTAGAGAATGATCACGAATTGATGAGTAACAATTCGGGCAAATCGGACGGTTGATCGATCATCGTCCTTGCGGTCCGCGCCGCTGCGGCAGCGAGACCACCCCGGCGTCCACCGGGCCCCCCGGCGGCAGCCCCGCGATCTGGCAGAGCAGATCGCACCACGCGGCCAGGTGCGCCGCCGTGTCCGGCACCCCGTCCACGGCCACCGGCGACCACGACGCCCGGATCTCGATCCGCGTCGACGGCTCCCGGTCCGCCAGCCCCCCGAAATAGTGCGAGCCCGCCCGCGTCACCGTGCCGCCCGGCGCCCCGTAGGGCACCCGCCGCGCCTCCAGCGCGCCCGTCAGCCACGACCAGCACACCTCCGGCAGCAGCGGATCGTCCGCCATCTCCGGCTCCAGGTCCGCCTGAAGGATCGTCACCAGCCGGAAGGTCCCGTGCCACGACTCGTGGCCGTTCGGATCGTGCAGCAGGATCAGCCGGCCGTCGGCCAGCTCCTCCTCTTCCACGACGACCGCCGCCTCCAGCGCGTACGAATAAGGCGCGAGCCGTTGGGGCGGTGGTGTCGGATCGATTTCGATCTCCGGCCTGAGCCGCACTCCTTGCAGCCCGGCAACCGCCTGCCGGAAAGCGGTCGGGGAGCTCTCCCCGTCCGCGCCGTCCGGACCTTCCGAGAGGTGTCCCTGCGCCGCAGCCATGCCCGGAAGACTAGGCGGAACGAGCTCTTCTTCCGGGGAGGGACACCCGATGGGCGGGTCACTCGTTCGGCCCGTGCGAAGATTTGGTGCATGAGTGCGTCCCAGAGGCCGGAAGGCCAGCAGCAGACCGGCCGCGACGCGGCGCCTTCCGCTCGGGAATCCGTCCAGGATTCCGCCTTTCTGCGGGCCTGCCGGCGCGAGCCCGTACCGCACACCCCGGTCTGGTTCATGCGGCAGGCGGGCCGCTCGCTGCCCGAGTACCGCAAGCTCCGCGAGGGCATCGCGATGCTCGACTCCTGCATGCGCCCCGACCTCGTCACCGAGATCACCCTGCAGCCGGTCCGCCGGCACGGCGTGGACGCCGCCATCTACTTCAGCGACATCGTCGTACCGCTCAAGGCCATCGGCATCGACCTCGACATCAAGCCCGGCGTCGGGCCCGTCGTCGAACAGCCGATCCGCACCCGCGCCGACCTGGCCCGGCTGCGCCCGCTCGAACCGGACGACGTGCGGTACGTGACCGAGGCCGTCTCGGCGCTCACCGGCGAGCTGGGCGCGACGCCCCTCATCGGCTTCGCGGGCGCGCCCTTCACCCTCGCCAGCTACCTCGTGGAGGGCGGCCCCTCCCGCAACCACGAGCACACCAAGGCGCTCATGTACGGCGACCCCGAGCTCTGGGCCGACCTGCTGGACCGCCTCGCCGACATCACCGCGGCCTTCCTCAAGGTGCAGATCGAGGCTGGCGCCTCGGCCGTGCAGCTCTTCGACTCCTGGGTCGGGGCGCTCGCCCCCGCCGACTACCGCCGCTCCGTCATGCCCGCCTCCGCCAAGGTCTTCGACGCCGTCGCCGGGTACGGCGTGCCGCGCATCCACTTCGGCGTCGGCACCGGCGAGCTCCTCGGCCTCATGGGCGAGGCGGGCGCGGACGTCGTCGGCGTCGACTGGCGAGTGCCCATGGACGAGGCACGGCGGCGCGTGGGCCCCGGCAAGGCGCTCCAGGGCAACCTCGACCCCGCCGTGCTCTTCGCGCCGCGCGCGGCCGTCGAGGCCAAGACGAGCGAGGTGCTCGACGCCGCCCGCGGCCTCGACGGCCACATCTTCAACCTCGGCCACGGCGTGCCCCCGAACACCGATCCCGGCGCGCTGACCGCCGTCGTCGAGTACGTGCACGAGCACACCGCGGGTCGCTGACCCCGCGCCCCAAGCGGTGAGCGGCGGGCCGCGGGCGGGTCTCAGGACGCCCGTACGTCCGCCGCGACCGCCGCCGTCGCCTTGCGGGCGGCGACGAGCACCGGGTCCCACACGGGCGAGAACGGCGGCGCGTACCCGAGGTCGAGCGCGGTCATCTGCTCCACCGTCATCCGCGCGGTGAGCGCGACCGCCGCGATGTCCACGCGCTTGCCCGCCCCCTCCCGGCCGACGATCTGCACGCCGAGCAGCCGGCCCGTACGGCGCTCCGCGAGCATCTTCACGTGCATCGGCCGCGCGCCCGGGTAGTAGCCCGCCCGGCTCGTCGACTCGATCGTGACGCTCACGAACTGCAACCCGACGGCCGTGGCCTGCGCCTCCAGCAGGCCCGTACGCGCGATCTCCAGATCGCACACCTTGGAGACCGCCGTGCCGACCACACCCGGGAACGTCGCGTAGCCGCCGCCCACATTCGCGCCGATGACCTGGCCGTGCTTGTTGGCGTGCGTCCCCAGTGCGATGTGCCGGGCGCGGCCCGCGACCAGGTCCCAGACCTCCACGCAGTCGCCGCCCGCCCAGATGTCCTCGTGGCCGCGCACCCGCATCGACAGATCGGTCAGCAGCCCGCCCGAGGGGCCCAGCGGCAGCCCGGCCGCGCGCGCCAGCCCGGTCTCGGGGCGCACCCCGAGGCCGAGGACCACCAGGTCCGCCGGGTACTCCTCGTCCTCCGTCGCCACCGCCCGTACGCGGCCGTCCTCACCGGTGAGGATCTTGGTGACCGCCGCGCCCCGCACCGTCTCGATGCCCAGCCCGCACATCGCCTCGTGCACCAGCGCGCCCATGTCCGGATCGAGCGTCGGCATCGGCTGCTCGTCGCGGTTGAGGACCGTCACCGCGTAGCCGCGGTGGATCAGCGCCTCGGCCATCTCCACACCGATGTAGCCCGCGCCGACGACCACCGCGCGGCGGCCCTCCGTCTTCTCCAGCGCGCCGAGGGTGTCCAGCAGCGCCTGACCGTCGTCAAGGGTCTGCACGCCGTGCACGCCCGGCGCGTCGATGCCCGGCAGCGGCGGGCGCACCGGCCGCGCGCCCGTGGCGATCACCAGCTTGTCGTAGCCGTGCCAGCGCTCGTCGCCGCCCGCCGCCGCGTCCGCGTCCGCGTCGACGTCGCGGACCCGGACCCGCCGGCCCGCCACGTCGATCTCCGTCACCTCGGTGCGCATCCGCAGATCGATGTCACGCTCGCGATGCGCCTCGGGGGAGCGGGCGATCAGCGCGTCGGGGCCGTCGACCTCGCCGCCCACCCAGTAGGGGATGCCGCAGGCCGAGTACGAGGTGAAGTGGCCGCGCTCGAAGGCGGTGATCTCCAACTCGTCCGGCCCCCGGAGCCTGCGCGCCTGGGAGGCCGCGGACATGCCCGCCGCGTCGCCCCCGATGACCACCAGTCGCTGCGCCGCCATGGAGTCGGTTCCTTTCGCCGGTACGGGCCGTACGTACGGTACGTACGGTCACGCTAAGCCTTGTCCGGCCGCCGGCCGGAGAGGACGGGCGCGTGAGGCGACGGTCCGGGCCGCTCAGAGAGGGTTGCCGGGGTGCCGGAAGTCGAGGAAGACGGTCTCCTCGCCCGCCCGGTCGCTCTCGCCGCCGCCCTGGAGCCGGATGTCGAAGCGGTAGCTGTGGTGCCGGGCCCGGTCGCCGGTCTCGGGGACGGCGATGAGCGTCGCGGCCCGCTCGGGCGGCAGGGACGCGAGCAGCGGGTCGGCGGCGAGCCGGGGCGAGGGCAGGTACAGGCGCGTGTGCAGCGGGCCGAAGAGGCCCCGGGCCAGGACGCAGACGGCGAGATGCGGCGCGGTGCGCCGGGCGGTCGGGCCCGGCGCGAGGGTGCGCAGCGCGAAGTGGCCGCCGCCGTCGGCCGCCACCCGCGCGAAGCCGGTGAACTCCGCCCCGTCGCGGCCCAGCGGCATACCGCTCGCCCGGTCGCGGCGCAGGGTGCCGGGCGCCCCGGCGAGCGAGCCGGACGGCCCGGCCTGCCAGAACTCCACGAGCGCGTCGGGGACCGTCGCGCCCGTGCCGTCGTAGAGGTGGCCGTGGACGGTGATCGTGTCCGGGTGCCCGGCCGGGGCGACGTCGCCGCCGCGCGGGAAGGGCAGCGCGTGTCCGTAGAACGGGCCCAGCGTCTGGGCAGGCGTCGGCTCCAGCGGGGTCATCGGCGGGCCTCGGTCCAGGTGGCGGACGGGCCGTCGAGGACGATGTCCCAGCGGTAGCCGAGGGAGGTGCCGGACACGGACAGGGCGGGGTCGTACGCGGCGACGAGGCGGCGTTCGACGCCCGCGTCGACGGCCGACCGCCAGAGCCCGTCGTAGGCGAGGAGCGGGTCGCCGGGGAAGTACATCTGGGTGATCAGGCGCTGGGTGAAGGCCGCGCCGAAGAGCGAGAAGTGCACATGGGCGGGGCGCCACACATTGGGCTGGATTCCCTCGGGGTAGGCGCCCGGCCTGACCGTCGTGAAACCGTAGCCGCCCTCGTCGTCCGTCAGGCAGCGGCCGACGCCGGTGAAGTTGGGGTCGAGCGGGGCCGGGTGGCGGTCGAGCTGGTTGGCGTACCGGCCGGCGGCGTTCGCCTGCCAGATCTCCACCAGCTGGCCCCGCACCGGCCGGCCGCGGCGGTCCGTGACCCGGCCGGAGACGGTGATGCGCTCGCCGATCGGCTCGCCGCCGTGCTGCCGGGTGAGGTCGGAGTCGAGGGCGTCGACGTCGGCGGCGCCGAAGACGGGGCCGGTCAGCTCGACGTCGTCGGGGTCGAGCCGGACGGGGGCCAGGGGCCTGCGGGGGTGGCGTTCGGGCGCGCCCGCGTACGGGGCGGTGCCATTGGGGCCGTCGGGGCCGGCGGGATCGTCGTACGGGGCCGGGCGCGGGCCCCTCGGTAAGTGCGCCGGCCGCGCCTCGTCGCCCTCGGAGCGCTGCCGGTCGGCCCCGCCCCGGGCGGCTGCGGGTATCGCCATCTGCGGTCAACTCCCTTGGTGGTCACCGTTCCAGTACGAGTGCCTGCCCTTGCCCTACCCCGATGCACAGTGCCGCCACACCGGTGCCCGAGCCCGCCGCGGCCAGCTGGTGGGCGACCGAACCCGCCAGGCGCGCGCCGGAGCAGCCGAGCGGATGGCCGATGGCGATGGCGCCGCCGCGCGGGTTGACGACGGCCGGGTCGAGGTCCGGCCATTCGGCGAAGCAGCCCAGCGCCTGGGCGGCGAACGCCTCGTTGAGCTCGAAGGCGGCGAGGTCCGCGAAGGACCGGCCCGCCTTGGCGAGGGCCCGCTGGACGGCCTCCACCGGGCCGAGGCCGAAGTGGTGCGGTTCGATTCCGGTGACGGCGGAGGCCCGTACGCGCGCGAGCGGCTCGCGGCCCACCGTCCGCAGCCCCTCCTCGTCCGTGAGCAACAGGGCGGCGGCGCCGTCGCTGAGAGGGGAGGAGTTGCCGGCGGTGACCGTACCGCCGTCCGGGCGGAACACGGGCTTCAGCTTGGCGAGCGACGCCGGCGACGTGGCGTCGCGGATCGTCTCGTCACGGCCGAGGTCCACGCCGGGCACCGCCACGGCCTCGGCGTCGTACGCGCCCTCCCGCCAGGCCCGCGCCGCCTTCTCGTGGCTGGCGAACGCGAAGGCGTCCTGCTGGTCGCGGGTGATGCCGTGCTTGTCGGCGATCAGCTCGGCGCCCTCGCCGAGCGAGACCGTCCACTGGGGCGGCATGTCCGGGTTGGTCATCCGCCACCCCAGGGTCGTCGAGTACAGCTGCTGGTTGCCCGCGGGGAAGGCGCGCTCCGGCTTCTGGAGCACCCAGGGGGCGCGGCTCATCGACTCCACGCCGCCCGCGACGGCCACCGACGCGTCGCCGAGCGCGATGGCCCGGTACGCCTGCACGACGGCTTCCAGCCCCGAGGCACACAGCCGGTTGACGGTCGCGCCGGGCACGGTGACGGGGAGCCCGGCGAGCAGCACCGCCATCCGTGCGACGTTCCGGTTCTCCTCGCCCGCGCCGTTGGCGTTGCCGAACACCACGTCGTCCACGCGGGCCGGGTCGAGGGCGGGGGAGCGGTCCACGAGCGACCGTACGACGTGCGCCGCGAGATCGTCGGGGCGCACGGAGGAGAGCGCGCCGCCGTACTTGCCGACGGGGGTGCGGACGGCGTCGACGATGTAGACGTCGCGGACGCCGGCGGCGGGAGAGGCTGCCATGGGGTCTTCGGGTCCCTTCCCGCCGCCCGGGGCGGGCGGCGCGTTCGATGTTCGCCCGGTCCGGTGTCGGCTATCGCTTGCCGGTTGTCCGCTGCCGGTTGCCGGTTGCCGGTTGCCGGTTGTCCGTTGGGTTCGGTGTTCGCCCAGTGAATCTTTGTTCATGATCGGCTCGTGCCGAGTCTCGGCCCCGTGCGGAGAGCTGTCAATGGCGCCTGTGGTTCTACGGCCGTACGGTCTGTCGCCGCCGGGGCGGGCGTCAATGAGGCGCTCGCCTTCTGCCACTTCGGCACTGTTGACGAACTCCTTGCCGCAGCCTGCCGCCACGGCGCGCGGCAGCGTGTCGACCTCTGCCGCGGCCGCCGCGCCGGGGTCATGACGCTCGGCGGTCGGCCCAGTTGCCGGCCGGCGCCCATAGACCCATGAGCGTCTCGCGCCCGCCACCGCGGCCGTGCGGCTTGGGGCGAGAAGCGTGAGAAGCGCGCCGAGAGGGCTGAGGAGCGCGCCGAGAAGTGTGAAGGGTGTGCTGGTTGGTGTGGCAGGTGCGCCGGGAAATGTGAGGGGTGCACCGGGAGTTCGTTCCGCGCGCAGAGGCCCTACAAGACGGCAGTACCCTCATATGACTGTAGGTCAGGGGTATTTGGAGTGTTCACCTTGATGATCGGCATGAAGAACGTGCGTCGCGTGTCGGCGGTCGCCGTCACCGCGGGGGCCGTGGCCGCCACCGGAGCGCTCGCCGCTCCGGCGCAGGCCGCCGCCAGAATCGCCACACCCACGATCGTCGCCAAGGGCGGCTTCGTGATGAACAACGGCAACGGGAAGGCGCTTTTCGGCAAAGCCGCGGACACCCGCCGGTCCACCGGCTCGACCACCAAGATCATGACGGCGCGGGTGGTGCTCGGGCAGAAGAACCTCAACTTGAACGCCAAGGTCAGGATCGACAAGGCGTACAGCGACTACATCGTCTCGAAGAACGCCTCGTCGGCCCGGCTGATCGTCGGCGACAAGGTCACCGTCGGCCAGCTGCTGTACGGGCTGATGCTGCCGTCCGGCTGCGACGCGGCGTACGCGCTCGCCGACAAGTTCGGCAGCGGGTCCACCCGGCCCGCGCGCGTGAAGTCGTTCATCGGCAAGATGAACGCCACCGCCAAGAGCCTCGGGTTGAAGAACACGCACTTCGACTCGTTCGACGGCATCGGCGGCGGCTCCAACTACTCGACGCCGCGCGACCTGACGAAGCTCGCCTCCAACGCGATGAAGTACTCCACCTTCCGCACGGTCGTGAAGACGAAGTCGACCAAGCAGAAGGTCACCATGGCCAACGGCGGCTACCGCTACATGTCGTGGTCCAACACCAACAACCTGCTCGGCGGCTACTCGGGCACCATCGGCGTCAAGACCGGCTCCGGCCCCGAGGCCAAGTACTGCCTGGTCTTCGCCGCCACCCGGGGCGGCAAGACGGTCATCGGCACCGTCCTGACCTCCTCCTCCGTGGCCAACCGCACGGCGGATGCGAAGAAGCTCATGGACTACGGCTTCAAGAAGTAGCCCGCCGCCGCTTTCCAGGAGTCCGTCCCACGGCGAAGGGGCGGGGGTTCCGCTTACAGGCGGCCCCCGCCCCTTCGCCATGGGCGGAGACGGGCGGAGGCGGGCGGAGATGAGGGGAGATGAAGGGAGATGAAGGGAGATGAGGGGAGGCGGGCGGAGCCGAGGAGCGGTCATGCCGGGGGCCCGTCCGCTATGGCGGGGACTCGTTCGATGTGCGAAATGACCGTTTGAGAGAGTGGGCCCATGAGCACAGCGCACACGCCCACGGGCCATGTGATCGTCATCGGCGGCGGCATCTCCGGGCTGGCGGCAGCCCATCGGCTCCTGGCGGGCGGTGCGCGGGTGACCGTGCTCGAAGCCTCCGGCCGGCTCGGCGGCAAGCTGCGCGCGGGCGAGATCGCGGGCGTCCCCGTGGACCTCGGCGCCGAGTCGATGCTCGCGCGCCGGCCCGAAGGCGTCGAACTGGCCCGCGCGGCCGGACTCGGCGACCGGCTCCAGCCGCCGGCCACGGCGAGCGCCGCCCTGTGGACCCGCGGCGGCCTGCGGCCCATGCCCAAGGGGCACGTCATGGGCGTGCCCGGCGACCTCGCGCCGCTCGCCGCGTCCGGCGTCATCTCGGACGAGGGGCTCGTGCGCATCGCCGAGGACGGCGAGCTGGCCCGTACGGAGGTCGGCGAGGACGTCGCCGTCGGCGAGTACGTGGCGCGGCGGCTCGGCCGCGAGGTCGTGGACCGTCTCGTCGAGCCGCTGCTGGGCGGCGTGTACGCGGGCGACGCCTACCGGATCTCCATGCGCGCGGCGGTCCCTCAGCTCTTCGAGGCCGCCCGCGCCCACCGCTCCCTGACCGAGGGCGTACGGGAGATCCAGGCGCGCGCCGCCGCCAAGCAGCCGGACGGGGTCCCGGGCCCGGTGTTCATGGGCATCGACGGCGGCATCGGGCGGCTGCCCCTGGCCGTCGCCGAGACCGTACGGGCCCAGGGCGCGGACATCCGCACCGACGCGCCCGTGAGCCGGCTCACCCGCACCGCGACCGGCTGGACGGTCGTCATCGGAGGCAGCGGCAGCGACGGCAGCAGTGGCGGGACCGGCGGCAGCGTGCTGGAGGCCGACGCCATCGTGCTCGCCACCCCCGCGCCCGCCGCGTCCGCGCTGCTCGCCGACGCGTCCCCGGCCGCCGCCGCGGAGCTCGCCGCCGTCGAGTACGCCTCCATGGCGCTGGTCACCATGGCCTTCCGCCGCTCCGACACGAGCATGCTCCCCGACGGCAGCGGCTTCCTGGTGCCGCCCGTCGACGGGCACAAGATCAAGGCGTCCACCTTCGCGAGCCGCAAGTGGGGCTGGATCGCCGACGCGGACCCCGATGTCTTCGTGCTGCGCACCTCGATCGGGCGGTTTGAGGACGAGGAGGATCTGAAGCGCGAGGATTCCGAGCTGGTAGGGATGTCGCTCGCGGACCTCGGCGAGGCGGTGGGCCTCTCGGCCGCCCCCCTGGAGAGCAGCGTCACCCGGTGGGACAGCGGACTGCCGCAGTACCCGGTCGGCCACCTCGGCCGCGTGGCCCGCGTCCGCGAGCACGTCGCGACCCTCCCCGGCCTGCGCGTCTGCGGCGCGGTCTACGACGGCGTGGGCATTCCGGCCTGCGTCTCCAGCGCCCACCGGGCCGCCGACGAACTGCTCGCCACCCTGCCGACCGCCGCCCAGGGCAGCGAGTGAGAATAGGGACATGACTGCTGAACCTGACAAGACCCCGAACGCCGGCAAGAAGGCCAAGGACCTCAACGAGGTCATCCGCTACACCCTGTGGTCGGTCTTCAAGCTGCGCGACGTCCTGCCCGAGGACCGCACCGGCTACGCGGACGAGGTGGACGAGCTGTTCGCGCAGCTCGCCGCCAAGGACGTCACCGTGCGCGGCACGTACGACGTGTCCGGGCTGCGGGCCGACGCGGACATCATGATCTGGTGGCACGCGGAGACCTCGGACGCCCTCCAGGAGGCGTACAACCTCTTCCGGCGCACGAAGCTGGGGCGCGCCCTGGAGCCGGTGTGGTCGAACATGGCGCTGCACCGCCCCGCCGAGTTCAACAAGTCGCACATCCCGGCGTTCCTCGCCGACGAGGAGCCCCGCGCGTACGTCAGCGTGTACCCCTTCGTGCGCAGCTACGACTGGTACCTGCTGCCCGACGAGGACCGCCGCCGCATGCTCGCGGACCACGGCAAGATGGCCCGCGGCTTCCCGGACGTCCGCGCCAACACCGTCCCGGCGTTCTCCCTCGGCGACTACGAGTGGATGCTCGCCTTCGAGGCCGACGAGCTGTACCGCATCGTCGACCTGATGCGCCACCTGCGCGGGTCCGAGGCCCGTCTGCACGTACGCGAAGAGGTGCCCTTCTACACCGGCCGCCGCAAGCCGGTGGCCGAGCTGGTCGCCGGTCTGGCCTGACCGGCGACCTCAGGGGACGGGCCTGATGGCTTGGTCCCCAGGGGACGCCGGATGGCCTGATGGCTCGTCCTCAGAGGACGCTGGACGGCCTTGCGGCTTCCCTCAGGGGACGCCAGATGGCCCGACGGCCCGCCCTCAGGGGACGGGTTTCGGCTCCGGGCGCGGTGCGCAGTAGGCGCGCCGCGCCGGGGTCTTTCCGGTGAGCAGATAGGTCTCCAGGTGGCGGTTGACGCACTGGTTCGGGCCGCCGCCGATGCCGTGCGTACCCGCCGCCCGCTCGGTGACCAGCGCCGAACCGGGCAGCCGGCGCTGGAGTTCCAGCGCCCCCGGGTAGGGCGTCGCGGCGTCCCGCTCGGCGGCGAGCAGCAGCGTCGGCGGCAGCTCCGCGCCGCCCTTCACCCCGACGTCCACGGCGCGCTGCTGGTGAGCGGGCCAGTACGCGCAGGGCAGGTTCATCCACGCGTTGTCCCACGTCTCGAAGGGTGCGCGGCGGGCGAGCCGGGTGTTGTCCCGGTCCCAGACGCGCCAGTCGCGCGGCCAGCTCGCGTCGTTGCACTCGACGGCCGTGTAGACGGCGTTCTCGTTCTCGTCGGCCCGCGCGGTCGCGGGGTCGGGCGCGGCGGCGGCGATGAGCGGCTTGGGGTCGCCGCGCAGGTACGCGGCGAGGGCGTGGGCCCGGGAGGCCCAGAAGGCGTCGTTGTAGCCGACGTTGAGGAAGGCGGCCTGGAGCTGGGCCGGGCCGACCGTGCCGCCCGCCGGTTCGCGCGCCAGCCGCTCGTGGACCCTGTCGTACGCGGCGCGCACCCGTTCCGGCGTGCGGCCGAGCCGGTAGTGCCGGTCGTGCCGGGCCGCCCAGCGGCTCCAGTCGGCCCAGCGGGCCTCGAAGGCGGGGGCCTGGTCGAGGTTGCTGCGGTACCAGATCTGCCGCGGGTCCGGGTCGACGACGCTGTCGAAGACGACGCGCCGCACATGGCCGGGGAAGAGGGTGGCGTACAGGGCGCCGAAGTACGTCCCGTAGGACGCCCCCACGAAGTTGAGCTTCGCGTCGCCGAGCGCCGCCCGCAGCACGTCGAGGTCGCGGGCGTTGTTGAGGCTGGTGAAGTGCGGCAGCGCGGCCCCGGCGCGGCGCGCGCACCCCTGGGCGTACGCGCGGGCCTGGGCGGCCTTGTGCCGTTTGAAGGCGTCCGAGGGGTGGCGCGGGGACTGGGTGGGGGCCTTGGCGAACTCCGCCGGGTCCTGGCAGGAGATCGGGGCGGAGCGGCCGACGCCGCGCGGCGCGTAGCCCACGAGGTCGTACGCCCGCGCCGCCTTGCGCCAGGCCGGGCTGTCCTTGAGCGTCGGATAGACCATGCCGGAGCCGCCCGGCCCGCCGGGGTTGAAGATCAGCGAGCCCTGGCGCTCGGCCGGGCGGCCGGTGGCGCGGGCGCGGCTGACGGTGAGGTCGATGCGCCGGCCGTCGGGTCGGGCGTAGTCGAGCGGCACGGAGACCGTGCCGCACTGGACGGCTGCGGGCAGCTTCTCCACGGGCGCGCAGCGGCCGAAGGAGATGCCGCGCGCCGCGGCCTGCCGGGCGGCGACCGCGACGCCGCGCGCCTGGGCGACGCCGTCCGGGGGCGCGGTGGCGGCTCCGCCGGCCGGGGCGGCGGCGAGTGCGGAGAGGATCAACGATCCCACGGTGCCGTACAGGGCTGCTGCTCTCACTGACCGTCCCTTCGCGCATTATCTGACAAAAGGGATATTCGGGTCGGTGTGCGGCGAAGTAAAGCACTGGGGCCGGGTGTCGGCCCCGATGCCCCCGAACCGCCGAGGGCGGCGGGGCCGGGCGCTCAGTGGTGAGGGCCCCGGAGGTTCTCGGCGAGCGCGGCGCGCAGCTGCGGATCGGCGAGCGCGGCACGGCCGCGTACGGCCAGCGCGGTGAGGAACGACCGGTCGCCCGCCGCGTCGTCCTCGCGGGCGGCGCTCTCGGCGCCGACTTCCCCCGCTCTGGCGTCTACCGCTCCGGCGTCCCTGGCCTTGGTACCCCTGGCCTTGGTACCCCTGGCCCTGGTACCCCTGGCCTTGGGTACGTCCATCCGGCCGAGCACGCGGGCCCCGGCCGGCGAGGCCCAGTGGGTGTACGGCCGGATCTCGTAACGGGCGATGGCCAGACAGCCGACCGTCAGCACCAGGGGCAGCGCGAACCAGGCCGCGACCGGGGCCGTGCCCGACTGCGGCGGCACGATCAGCAGCGCCGCGACCGCGGTGCACACCACCAGCGCGGACGCGCCCCGCACCTGGCGGATCGCCGAGGACACGTTCGTACGGTCCGCCGGGCTCACCGCCAGCCCGGCCGCGGTGAGCCGCTCGGCCAGCGCCAGCACCGAGTCGGCGGCGGTGAGCGCCGTCCTTATGGCCGGTACGCGCGACTGCCCCTCGGGGCCGATCGCCGTGATCACGGACCGTTCCATGTCGTCGCGGCCCACCGGGTCGACGACGGTCGCCCAGCCGGTGTGCGCGAGCAGCAGCCGCCGCTGCCGGGACATCGACACGAGCGCCAGATCCGTGACCCGGTGCGGCCCGCCGGCCAGGAAAGCGGCCTCGTACAAGGTCAGCGCCCAGGCCCCGGAGTCATCTCCGGGCTCCGTGGCGGAGCCCGGGGCCTGGGCGGTGGCGGACGCCAAAAGACACAGACGGGCGCAGGTGAGAAACGCCGCACCCCAGGCGACAAGCAGGAAGAGAACCCACATGACGGCCTTTTTTACTCGATGACCGGGCTAATGCGCCATGGTCGAACAGGAATTGGGATCGTTGTCTCAGGCGGGGCGGGCCGCCGCGACGGCGATTGGGGGCGGTCGCGACGGCCGTTGGAGGTAGTTGGAGCGGGGCCGCCGGGGGCCGCTGGGGGCAGTCGGAGCGGCGGCCGTGGTGGTGGCCCGGGCGGGGCCGTGGTGGCGGCCGTGGCGGGGGCTCGGTGAATCGCGGTCAGCCGCAGCGGCGGCCGGAGTTGATGCAGCGTACGGCCGAGTCCATCAGCGCGCCGGACATGAAGTTCGCGAAGTCCGCGTGATCGGTGACCGGCTTGCGGAGCTGTTCCGGGAAGCTGTCGACCGCGAAGTTCGGCCCCTGCGGCACCTTGTAGGTGAGCGTCATGCGGAGCTGCGGCACGGCACGGAAACCGTTCTGGCAGCGGCCCGTGGCCTTGCCCGGGAAGGCGAGATGGGCGCGGTGGTCGGCGCTGTCGGTGTTCTTGCCGTCCCAGCAGCTGGGGAAGTCGAGCCGGCGTACGACCTGGCTGCCGCGCGGGCACAGCGGGTACTTGTCGGTCAGCACGCGGTCGGTGAAGCCGGTGCAGGTCCACTGCGCGCGGGCGTTGGCGGTGCCGTTGGTGAACGCCTTCGCGTCACCGGTGATCGTGCGCAGCGCCTTCGGCATCGCGGTGACCTTGGCGGCGGGGCTGCCGCGGAAGGCGAGGCTGACGGAGGTCGGGGTCAGGACGCGGCCGACGTTGCCGTCCTGGCCCGTGTCGGCGCCGCCGGTGAGGTCGCGCAGTACGGGCCAGAAGTACGTGGACTTGTCGCCGCGGTCGCAGGTGGTGCCCGCGGCGCTCAGCGAGGCGTCGGTGGAGAAGGCGTCGGTGGAGCGGTTGCCGACGTAGTCGTGCAGGTGGTGGGCGCCGTTGCGGACGCCGGGCGTGACGATGAAGTTGTCGGGGTTGCGGTGGCCTTCCTCGTTGCGCCCGCACCGGCTGGTGAAACTGCCGGTGGATGCGGAGCGCTGGTCCCGAGGGGTCCGGACGTTGGGCCGGACGCCGCGGATGTCGGCGAAGTCGGAGTCGGCTGGACCGGCGTGCTGGTGGCTCTGGTCCGAGCCCTGCCCCTTTCGCCGGCTCTGATCCTGGCCCGGATCTCGGTTCTGCTCCTGGCTCTGGTCCTGGCCCCGGCCCGGTTCCCGATCCTGGTCCCGCCCCTGTGCCTGGCCTTGATCGCGGCCTTGATCGCGGCCGTCGGCCTGGCCGTCGCTCCGGTCCGGAGGGGCATTGTCAGTGGGGGATGTCACGCTGGGTGATGTCGGTGAGAGAGAGGCTCGGTCGTTGGCGGGGGGAGTGGTGCCTGCGGAGGCGTTGTCGGTGACGGCGAGGAAGGTACCTGCCGAGCCGAACAGCGCGATGAGGGCGATGACGATGAGGTGTGTGGCGCCGAGACGGCGGCGGTGACTGGCGGGCATGGGGGCTCACTTCTCCTCGGGCGACTGCTCGGGGCGGGTGACAGCGGGTGGCAGGGAATAGGTGGGGGAGGGGGACGGCATGTCGGAATTCGGAGGGGCGGAATTCGGAGCGGCGGAATTCGCGGGGGCGGGGGCCGTAGGCGTGGAGGGCGTACGGGCCGACGTGGGCCGGTCGGTGGGCGGCGGCGCGGAGCTCAGGGTCTGTCCGGCGATGGCGTCGAAGTCGACCAGGCCGGTGTCCTCCAGGACCCCGATGTGGTCCAGGACGGTCGCGTTCGCGTCGTCGGCGAGACCGCGTACGAGGGAGTTGCGAGTGGTGGCCCGCACCTGGGCGACGACCGTGAAGACCTTGCCGTGGGCGAGCCGCAGGATGTTGGCGAACTCGCGGTCGTACGTACCGCCGCGCGCGGCGCCGAGCCGCGTCAGCCAGCCCCGCTGCTGGGCGTTGGGCTGGTTGGGCAGGTCGAGGCCCAACTGGTCGGCCACTTGGCGCACATGGTTGTCGAGCGCGGTGTGGCCCGTCACGAGGTGTTCGCCCGCGCGGCGGACGGCGGCCGTGGTGCCGCGCTCCTCGGCCTGCTGCCCGGCGGGCAGCTCCCAGAGCCCGGCCAGCCGCACCCGGTCGACGAAGTCGCGGTCGAGCGGGGAGAGCGGGCCGTACCGCGTGGCCATGGAGCCGGCGGTCAGGTCGGCGGCCCCGGTGCCGAGGCGGTCGCGGTACGACCAGATGGGGAAGAGCAGCGCGGCCACGGTCGCCGCCAGCGCGGCGACGACCAGTCCGGTGCCGGTGAGGGATCGCATGGTGCCTCCTGGTGCGGCACCGCACGGTATGCGTTACGCGTTGATCGTCCGGCTTTTTCGGCGAACCCGGTCGGGGACGCGGGGCGCGGATCACGGCCCCCGCCTGGGAGTTGGGGCCGAAACAGTTGGCCGACGGGCAGGTGTGTGCCGCGTCACTGCTGGGCGAAGGGCGCTCTTGTGGGGCGGAGCGGTTGCTACATTGGCCGGTTTTCCGGTGCTGGAGGGAGTGGGTTGGGGGCGGGGTCTGTGCCGGTCGTCGTCCTGCTCGCGGGAGGAGGCGCGCGGTGGTTCGCCGCAGTCGGTCCGTCCGCTGGTCTGTGAGTCGGCCCGTCAGCGGAGCTGTCGGTCGGGCTGCGGCACGGACTGTCGGTCGGGCTGTGGGTCGGGCTGTGGGCCGGTCTGCGGATCGCCTTGTCGGCTGAGCCGCTGGATGGACCGCTGGCCGGCCCGTCGGTTGGGCAGGTCGGGGGGCGGCGGCCGGCGCCGGTCAGTGCGCTTGCGGCGCGCGGTGTGCGGCGGTTCGCCGCAGCCGGCTTGTCAGGCGGTCTGTGAGTCGACCCGTGAGCCGATCCGTGAGCCGGCCTGTGAGCCGATCTGTGAACCGGTCGGTCAGCTGGGTGGCCAGTCGGGTCGTTCGTCCGGACGGGAGCGGGGCGGGCCCGGAGCGGTGACGCCACCAGTGGTCCAACTCCCGCCGTACCGCGCGATCCTGCGGCCCGTCGTGGTCCGAGGTCAGCAGATGCTCGGCGAAGGAGAGCGCGTCGCGACGGAAGCCGCCGGTCATGGGGCGGGTCCGCGCGTAGCGGAGAAACGCGGGCCGGTAGCCGTCGCCCAGGATGTCTGGCAGCTCGGGCGCGGCCTTCGCCACCACGTCGGCCCGCTTCGCCGCCAGCGCCTTCGACTGCACCCGCAGCCGTTCTCCGTCGAAACCCGCCGGTACGGGCCCGCCGGCGACCAGCGCGGACAGCAGGGCGGTCTGGGCCGCGGCGAGCCGCCGGCGCGCGGGCCCGGTGTCGCCGCCGCGCCCGGCCGTGAACCGCCGCTGTGGAGCGGGCGCGTACGGGCGTACGGCCGCTGTCCTTGGCGCGGGGCCGTCGGAGGCCGCGCGTACGCGGGGGGCCGCGAGCACCGCGCGTATCTCCGCCAGTTCGGCCGCGAGTCCGTCCGTGGTGGGGAAGTTGTCGTCGCGTTCGAGGAGGACGCCGGGCGGGTCGGTGCGCGACCGGAGTTCGGCGAGGACGTCGAGGACCGGGCGGGTCACGGGGTGGGCGTGGGTGTCGTGCCAGACGCCGTCGCGTTCGACGCCGCCCGCCACGTGCACGTAGGCGATGGCCTCCAGCGGGAGTTCGTCGAGGGCCGTGGCCGGGTCCTCGTCGCGGTTGATGTGGTTGGTGTGCAGGTTGGCGACGTCGATGAGCAGCCGTACGCCCGTCCGGGCCACCAACTCGGCCAGGAACTTCCCTTCCGTCATTTCCTCGTCCGGCCAGTTGACGAGGGCGGCGATGTTCTCCAGCGCCAAGGGCACGGGCAGGGCGTCCTGGGCGATCCGGACGTTCTCGCACAGCACGTCGAGCGCGTCGCGCGTACGCGGCACGGGCAACAGGTGCCCGGCCTCCAGCCCTGCGGCAGCCTGTCCTCCGCTCCGTACGAACGCTATGTGCTCCGTGACCAGCGGCGCGTCCAGCGCCTCGGCCCGCTCGGCGAGCGCGGCGAGCCGCCCCGCGTCCGGGCGCTCCGCCCCGCCGAGGCCGAGCGAGACGCCGTGCGGGACGACGGTCGTACCGCGTTCCCGCAGCGCCCGCAGGGCGTCGGGAAGTGCGCGCGGGCAGATGTTCTCCGCCACCACCTCGACCCAGTCGACACCGGGCAGCCGAGCGATGCCCTCGGCGATCTCCGGCCGCCAACCGATCCCCGTCCCAAGGCGCTCCACCCGGTCCCCCTCGCGCTCGTGCTCCACCCGGTCGCCTTCGCGTTCCGCGCGTCAGCCCGTCGTCTGCGAAGGTCATGTGCCCGTGGCCGGGCGGGCAACCCGCCGGCGGGAGGATTCAGAGGCCGATTTGAGCTTTCGGCGCGGGGCGCGTGGCGGGCGTTGGACGGTGGGGCGCGTGGCGCGCACCGGGCGACGGGAGGCCGTCCGCCGGGTGGACGGGGACGCCGCGTGCCGGGCGGCGTGGGAACGGGCGACCGGGCACCGAGCGTAAGGGGGAGCTGTGTGTCGGGCGGAGGCGAGTGGCGTGCGGGGTTGTTCGCCGAGAGCTGCGGCGGGAGCTGTGGGGAGTCGGGCGGCGGGGCGGAGAGCGCGGAGGGCGAGGAGCTCGCGAGGGGCTGTGTGCCGGACGGCGGGGCGGAGCGCGCGGCGAGTGATGGGCGCGCTGCGGGCCGGGCGGAGGCGATGGGGGCGCGGGGTGTGTTTGCCGGGCGATGCGAGGAGCCGTGCGCCGGGCGGCGAGGCGGTGCGTGCACGGGGTGGTGCGCCGGGCTGTGGGGTGGGGCGTACGCCGGGGGGAGCGGTGGGCGTCGCGCCCGGGTTGGTGAGACCCCGCAGCCGGGGGGATGGTGCGGGGTCTCATCTCGTCCAACGGGTGGGCGTTTGGGCTGGTTCCCGCACTTCTGCCGAAATTCCCGCAGACGCTTGTCCCGAGCGGCACGCTGCTGCTGCCATTGGCGGGTGGGCGATGTGTGGAGCGTGCCGTGGAAGGGGGACGACCCCGAGCGGTTGTTCCTGGCACCCGATGACGATCTTGCGCCGAACCGGCCCGGGGAGGCGTTGCGGGCCCGGCTCGACGCGTCCCGTGCCGGCCCCGGGCACCTCATGGCGGCGCGCCTGCTCGGCCGCCATCCGCAGGAGGACGCCTGGCGGCGCAGCCTGGAGGGCGAGCAGTTCGTCGGGGCCGCGCTGGAGGAGCTGACAGCCGGCGGCTGGCGGGTGGTGCACTCCATACCCCTGCTGGGGGAGACGGACATCGACCACCTGCTGATCGGCCCTGGAGGGGTGTTCTGCGTTCAGTCCCAGCTGCTCCGCCGGGCCGTGGTCCGGGTGAGCGACGACGGGGTGCGGGTGGGACGGGAGCGGCAGCCGCGTCCGTATCTCCGGGCGGCGCGGCGCGAGGCGGCCCGCGCGGGGTTCGCGCTGGCGCGCGGCTGCGGCTTCGAGCCCGAGGTACGGCCCGTGCTCGTGCTCGTGGCGGCGGCCCGGGTCGAGGCGGCTTCCGCACCGCGTGGGATACGGGTGCTGCGGGAGCGGGACGTGGCCCGGCTCGGCGAACTGGGCGGGGTGCTCCACCCGGAGCGCGTCGAGCGTGTCTATACGGTCGCCCGCAACCGTCGGACGTGGCTGAAGGTGTGACGGCCGGGCGGTGGAACGGCGGTAAAGCGGGACCGGGAGGGGGTGCAGGGGGAGGAGAACGGTCCGCTCAGAGCCTCCCGGCCGACGGAGCGGTGAAGCGGGGGCGAATTCTGGTCGTGGCGGACCTCGGACGGGCGTTCGGCGCCCTCGCGTTGCTTAGGGTCGGGGTGGCCGATCCCGCCAGGCACGCGAGTTCGCCGCGCCGCCGCCCCGCCGTGGCGGGGACGGTTCGCCCGTGCCGAGGACAACACAGCGGGCCGGGTGCCACCGTGCCACCGCGTTACCGGGCCTCCGCGCCTGTCGCGCCCCGCTCGAACCGGCCTCGCCACGGCCGGCTGCTACGCGTCGAACCGGCGCCTGGCGTCGCACGATCGATTGGAGGCTCGGTGTGGCACGTTCGGGACCTATGTCCGACCCGCGCCGCGCGTTGATCACCGGGCTGCTCGCCGCGGCGATGGCGGTTCTCGCGATCTGGGCGTTCGGCGCCCTGGACCGGCCCCGCCCGCACCCGTCCGCGTCCGCATCCCCGACCTCCGGGAACCTGCGCCACACGGCCATCGAGATCTCGCCGGGCCGCTGCGGGCGCGGCTGGCGGGACCCGCGACCCGGGGCCCAGGTCTTCGACCTGCACAACACCTCCGACACCGCCGCCGAGGCGTACCTCAAGGACCCGCGTACGGGGGCGGTCTACGGCGAGGTCGAGGGGCTGGGGCCGGGGACCACCCGCCGGTTGCCGGTGCGGCTGGGCGCCGGTACGTACGCCTTCGCCTGCCTCCCGGATGACGCCGACGCCGTCACCGGCCCCACCGTGCGCATCAACGACACCAGCGGCACCAGCGGCACCAGGGGGACCAGGGGAGCCTCCGGGGCGGGCAGCACCGGCGGGCCCTCGAACGCTGCCGCCGGCAGAGGACGTTCAGGGCCCGCCGCCGTGCCCGTCACGCAGCACGACCTGATCCCGCCCACCCTCGACTACCAGCGCTGGGTCGGCGCTCGTACGGGCGACCTGGTGGCCGGGGCGGAGCGGCTGCGCGCGGCGATCGACGGCGGGGACCGGCCCGCGGCCCGTACGGCGTGGCTGTCCGCGCACCTCGGTTACGAGCGGATGGGCGCCGCCTACGGCGCCTTCGGCGACGCCGACAAGGCGATCAACGGCACCACCGCCGGCCTGCCCGGCGGCATCCGCGACAAGGGCTTCACCGGCTTCCACCGCATCGAGTACGGGCTCTGGCACGGCGAGCCCGCCGCCCGGCTGCGCCCCCTCGCCGACCGGCTGGTGAACGACGCGCGCACCCTGCGCGACGCCTGGTCGCAGGCGCGGATGGACCCGCAGGACCTCGGCCTGCGCGCGCACGAGATCCTGGAGGACACCGTGCAGTTCGAGCTGACCGGGCGCACCGACTACGGCAGCGGCAGCAACCTCGCCACCGCCCGGGCCAACCTCGACGGCACCCGCGCCGTCCTCGCCCGGCTGCGCCCCCTCCTCGCGACCCGGTACCCGGAACTGCCCGCGCTGTACGGCCAGTTGGACCGTACCCAGCGGGTGCTGGACGCTCAGGACCACGACGGCCGCTGGACGCCCCTCGGCAGGCTCGGCCGCGCGCCGCGCGAGAAGGTGAACGCGGAGGTGAGCGAGTTGGCGGAGCGGCTCGCGAACGTCGCGGCGCTCTGCGATGTACGGAGGACGTCATGACGGACGCGCACCTGACAGATCCGCACCTGACAGATCCGCGCATGGCGGATGCGCGGATGGCGGATGCGCGCGCGACGGATGTACAGCGGCGCGGCTTCCTGCGCGGCGCGGCGGCCGGGCTCGGTGGGGCGGTGGCCGGTACCGGCCTGGTCGCGGCCGCCTCCGACCGAGTGACGTCCGGCCAGGCGGCAGCCGTACGCGACCAAACCGCTTCCGCCTCCGCCCCCGACCACGGTGGCCGGGCCGCCCCAGGACCCCCCTTCCACGGACCGCACCAAGCCGCCATCCTCACCCCGCCGCGGGCGGCCACCGCGTACGTCTCCTTCGACGTCACCGCCGAGAACCGGCGCGAACTCACCGACCTGCTGCGCATCCTCACCGACCGGTCCCGCTTCCTCACGGCGGGCGGCGTCCCCGATCCCGTCGGCATCACCGGGCCGCCCGCCGACTCCGGCATCCTCGGCGCTCAGGTGCCGCCCGGCGGACTCGGTGTGACCGTCGCCGTCGGCTCCTCGCTCTTCGACGACCGCTTCGGGCTGCGCGGCCGGGCGCCCCGCCGCTTGAGCGCCATGCCCTCGTTCCCCGACGACGACCTGGACGCGGCCTGGTGCCACGGCGATCTGGGCGTGCAACTGTGCGCCGACAGCCGGGACACGGTGCTGCACGCCCTGCGCGACCTCGCCCGGCACACCCGCGGCGGCCTCCAGATCCGCTGGCGCCTCGACGGCTTCGCCAACCCGCCGCGCCCCACCGGAACGCCCCGCAACCTGCTGGGTTTCAAGGACGGCACCGCGAACCCCGCGACGTCCGACGCCCGCGAGATGAGCCGCCTTGTCTGGACGGACAAGGTGTCCGGCGAACCCGGCTGGGCCCTCGGCGGCAGCTATCAGGTGGTCCGGCTGATCCGGATGCTGGTGGAGTTCTGGGACCGCGTCTCCCTCACCGAGCAGGAGCGGATGTTCGGCCGGAACCGCGATACGGGCGCGCCGCTGGACGGCGACCGCGAGAGCGACACGCCACGGTACGCGCGGGACCCCAAGGGCGATGTGATCCCCCTGGACAGCCACATCCGGATGGCGAACCCGCGCACCCCCGCCACCGACGGGCAGCGGCTGCTGCGCCGCTCGTACAACTACGACCGGGGCCTCGACTCCAACGGCAACCTCGACATGGGGCTGTTGTTCTGCTGCTACCAGCGGGACCTGGAGCGGCAGTTCGCCGTGGTGCAGAAGCGGCTGGCGGGGGAGCCGCTGGTGGACTACGTCACGCCGTTCGGCGGCGGCTACTTCTTCGCGCTGCCAGGCGTACGCGACGCCTCCGATTGGCTGGGCCGGGCGCTGCTCACCCAGTAGCCGGGCCGGCGGCCGTCCTGACCCCCGGGCTACAGACCAGGCTGGTCCCCGGACCGGCGGCCAGCCTGGTCCCCGGACCGGCGGCCGACCTGACCCCCGGGCCTGCGGTCGGCCTGAGCCCTGGCCCGTTGACCGAGCTGACGCCTGGTCCGTTGACCGGCCTGGCCTACCCCGTCCGTTGATCGGCCTGCCCCCCGGTCCGTTGATCGGCCCGCCCCCTGGGCCGTTGATCGGCCTGACGTCCGGCATCGGGTCGTGGCAGATCGTGTCAGTCGTTCACCAGCAGGATCTTGCCGACGTGCTGGCCCGCGTCCAGGAGCCGGTGCGCCTCGGCGGCCTCGGCCATGGGCAGGGTCTGATCGATGATGAGCCGCACGGTTCCGTTCTCGATCATCGGCCAGACCTTGTCCTGGGCTTCGGCCACGATGGCGGCCTTCTGGGCCGCGGGCCGAGTGCGCAGAGTGGTGCCGTGCACTGACAAGCGCTTGAAGACCAGCTCGGCGAGGTTGAGGCTGCCCTCCAGGCCGTCCTGGAGGCCGATGACGGTCAGGCGGCCGTCGATGGCCAGGGAGCGGACGTTGCGTTCGAGGTACTGTCCGCCTACGACGTCGAGGATGACGTCGTAGGGTCCGTGCTCGGTGAAGTCCTGCGTGCGGTAGTTGATCGTCACGTCAGCGCCCAGTTCCTTGGCCCGGGCGGCCTTCTCGGGGCTGCCCACGGTGGTGACGACGCGGGCTCCCAGCGCCTTGGCGATCTGGATGGCCATCGTGCCCACGCCCCCGTCGCCGCCGTGCACGAGGAAGGTCTCGCCCTCCTTCAGCCCCGCGGTCATGACGATGTTCGACCACACCGTGGCGACGGCTTCCGGCAGGGCGGCTGCCTCGGCCAGGCCGATCCCCTCGGGGACCCTGAACAACTGCCCTGCGGGCACTGCGACTTTCTGCGCGTAGCCGCCCCCCGTCAGCAGCGCGCAGACCTCGTCGCCCACCTGCCGGCCAGTGACCCCTTCGCCGATGGAGCTGATGCGGCCGGAGACTTCCAGCCCCGGATACGGCGAGGCGCCTTCCGGTACGGGATACAGCCCCATCCGCTGCATGACGTCGGCCCGGTTCAGTGCGCCGGCCACCACGTCCACGACGACTTCGCCGACGCCGGGGGACGGGTCTTCGACCTCGGTCCACTCCAGGACCTCAGGCCCGCCCGCTTCCTTGATCGTTACTGCCTTCATGATGCTCCGCTCGCTCGCTGGGTGGGAAGTGAAGGGCTTCGCGGGTGCGTGGGGCGCGGCCTCGTCGGCGGCTCCGGCGTTGTCCGTGCCTCGTCACGATATCGACAGTGAGGCAATTAAGCCTTTTGTCCGTGACGCCCGCGAAAGCGAATGTGTGCACTGCTCACATTAGGGATGGAAGTGTGCGGTGTCAACATGGGGCGTCGAGGGCGGTCGCCGCTCCGTCGGTTGCCTGCGCCCTGTCGGGAGCCAGGCGCTCAGTGAGATGTCACGGGAGGGTCCCCGGCCCTCCCCTGTCCCGACAGGGGGTCACCCTCGCGCCCGCCGGACGCGCTGCCGACCGCCGGCCGCCGTCTACCGGGGCTGCGCGGCGGCGGTCGCCTGCGAGAGCGCCGGGGCGGCGGTGAGCAGCGCCAGGACCGCAGTGCGGACCTGGTCGGTGACGGTGTCGGGGGTGGAGGCGTCGAACTTGCCGTCCAGATGCAGGAATGCCAGGCCGTGGACGAGCGCCCACACCGAGGTCCACAGGGCGTCCGGATCGGCGTCGGGGAAGGTGCGGTGGACGATGCCGCGGACGTACTCCGAGATGGCCGCGGTCGCGGCGACCCGTTCCTCGTTGCCGGGGTCGCACGGCTCGGCGAACATCGCCCGGAACAGTGCGGGATGGTCGAGCGCGAAGCGGACGTAGGCGACGGCGACCGCCGCGAGTTCGTCGGGGGTCGCGGGCGCGGGGTGGGCGGCGGCGAGGTGTTCGGTGAGTTCCCGGTAGCCCTCGGCGGCGACGGTGGAGACCAATGCTTCGCGGTCCGGGAAGTGGCGGTAGGGGGCGGTCGGTGAAACGCCCGCGCGCCGTGCGACGGCCCGCATCGACAGTGCGGCGCTGCCGTCCTCTTCCAGCAGCTCGCGCGCGGCGCGCAGGCAGGCGGCGCGCAGGTCGCCGTGGTGGTATGCGGTTGCCTGTGGCACAGGTCACAGCCTTTCATGTGTGCGCTGCTTACATTCTCCGGATAATGTGAGCGATGTACACATTCTATGCGACCGTTCCGATCGGTCGAGTCAGAGCAGGGTGGAGAGGGATTCGGATGACCAGCGAGCTGTTCTCGATGTTGTCCTTGCGCTCCGGACAGGTCCTGGGCAACCGGATTGCGAAGGCCGCCATGGAGGAGAATTTGGCCGACGAGGGCCAGTTGCCAGGTCGGCGCCTTCTGGAGCTGTACCGGCGCTGGGCCGCGGGCGGCACCGGACTGCTGATCACCGGCAACGTCATGGTGCACGCCGAGGCGCTGACCGGCCCCGCGGGTGTCGTGCTCGACGAGGCCGCGCCGCTGAAGCCGTTCGCCGAGTGGGCCGAAGCCGGCAAGTCGGGCGGCGGGACGATATGGATGCAGATCAACCACCCCGGCCGCCAGGTGCAGTCCGGCATGCCCGGCGTGGTGTGGGGGCCCTCCGCCGTGGGCATCGATCTGGGCCGGCACAGCAGCCGCTTCGGCCGCCCCGTCGCCATGACGCCCGAGCAGATCGACGCCACCGTGACCCGCTTCGCGGTGACGGCCCGCCGCGCCGAGGAGGCGGGCTTCGACGGCGTGGAGATCCACGCCGCGCACGGCTACCTGCTGTCGCAGTTCCTCTCCCCGCTCGTCAACAAGCGCACCGACCAGTGGGGCGGATCGCTGGAGAACCGGGCCAGGCTGCTGCTGGACATCGTCCGCGCCGTGCGCGCCGCCGTCTCGCCGTCCTTCGGAGTCGGGGTGAAGCTCAACTCCGCCGACTTCCAGCGCGGCGGATTCGACGCCGACGACGCGCGCCAGGTGATCGAGATGCTCGCGCCGCTAGGCGTCGACCTGGTCGAGGTGTCCGGCGGCAGCTACGAGAGCCCGGCGATGACCGGCCGCCCCGCCGACGAGCGCACCCAGGCCCGTGAGGCGTACTTCCTCGATCTGGCCAAGGAGTTGGCGCGTACCAGCCCGGTCCCGCTGATGCTCACGGGCGGCATCACCCGCCGCGAGACCGCCGAGAAGGTCCTCGCCGAAGGGGTGGCACTCGTCGGGATCGGCACCGCCCTGGCCGTCACCCCGGACCTGCCCGCGCGCTGGCGGCACGGCCGCGAGGCCGACCGGCGGATGCGGCCGGTCTCCTGGTCCGACAAGGCGCTCGCCTCCGCCGCGAGCATGGCCCAGGTCCGCCACCAGATGCGCCGCATCGCTCACGGCCAGGCCCCCAGGCCGGGTACCCACCCGGCGCGCGCCCTGCTCTGCGAGCAGGGTCGGCAGCGGCGGGCTCTGCGCAGCTACCGCACCTGGCTGGCCTCATCGTGGCACACCGGAACTACGGCGAGCCGGGCCGCGTGACCACTGTGCTGGGCAGGGCTGTTGGGGGCCGGTCCATGTGCTGGGCCGGGTTGCTGTGAGCCGTCCATGCGCTTGGCCGGGCTGCTGTGAGACGGCCCTATGCGCGCGGTCGGGGACGGGCTGCTGTGCGACGGCCCCACGTGCTCGACCGGGCTGTGGGGCGGCCTCACGTGACGGACGCCCCAGCGCGCACTCCGGCCAGGTTGACGCCGGAGGAAAACCCGCGGCAGGTCGGGCACGTCGTGGGTGCGTCGCGTCGGCATCGGCGGGAACTCCGAGACAGGCCGCACGTCGCGGGCGAGCCGCGGCGACATCGGCGGGGAGGCCGCGGCAGGTCGCACGTAGCAGGTGAGTCGCGATGGCATCGGCGGGAAATCCGCGACAGGTTGCGCTTCGCGGGTGAGTCGCGACGATGGGCATGGGATATGCGCCGTTCCATCCGACAGTCACCAGATGGACGGCGCGGGCACGACAGAGTACGCACCCGGCCCGCCTGGGCCGCCCAGCGACTTACGGAGCCGTCATGACCGAGATTCCTCCGCCCCTCACCCCCTACCTCGAACCCGCCGCGCGGGAGCTCGCCGAGGCGACCGACCCGCATCCGCGGATCTACGAGGTCCCACCGGAGCAGGGTCGCGAGATCCTCCTCGGCCTTCAGAGCGACACCAGCGTGCCCCGTCCGGACGTCGACGAGGAGTGGGTCGACGTCGACGCCGGTCAGTGGGGCACGGTCCGCACCCGCCTCATCCGGCCCAAGGGTGAGAGCGGACCGCTGCCGGTGGTCTTCTACATCCACGGCGCCGGATGGGTCTTCGGCGACGAGAAGACCCACGACCGGCTCTTCCGCGAACTCGCCGTCGGGGCGGGCGCCGCGGGCGTCTTCCCCGTCTACGACCGCGCGCCGGAGGCGAAGTACCCCACCCAGGTCGAGCAGAACTACGCCGTGGGCCGGTGGGTTCTGGAACACGGCGCGGAGCACGGCCTGGACACGTCTCGCGTCGCCGTCACCGGCGAGTCGGTCGGCGGCTGCATGTCCGCGGTGTTCGCGCTGATGAACAAGGAGCGCGGCGGGATCGACCTCAAGGCCCAGGTGCTGCTCTACCCGGTCACCGACGCCGACTTCGACACCCCCTCCTATCTGCAGTTCGCCGAGGGCTATTACCTCACCCGCGACGGCATGAAGTGGTTCTGGGACGCCTATACCACCGAACCCGCCCAGCGCGCCGAGATGTACGCCTCCCCGCTCCGGGCTCCCCTGGAGCAGCTGCGGGGACTGCCCACCACCCTGGTCATCACCGACGAGGCCGACGTGCTGCGCGACGAGGGTGAGCAGTACGCCAACAGGCTGCGGGAGGCCGGAGTGGACGTCACCTCGGTGCGCGTGGCCGGCATGGTCCACGACTCCCTCCTGCTGGACAGCCTGCGCGACACCCGCGCCGCCAATGTCGCCCGCAAGCTCGCCGTCGACGCCCTCGCCGTGGCGCTGCACGGCGCCTGAGGCGGCTGCGCAGGCGGTTCAGCAACGGCTTCTGGAGGACCGCCTGCGCGAGAGCGGCGCCGACTACCGTAAGGGACGCCTGCCGCTGCGCCCCTTCATGGAAGTCGACCGCAACCTCTACACCGGGCAGAACCCCGCCTCCTCCGAACTGCTCGCCCATCGGCTCGTAGCGGACCTGGGCGCCTGAACGACGAGGCGCGGGCCCGTACGGCTACGCGGGCCCGTACGACTACGCGGGCCCGTACGACTCCTGAGAAACAAGCTCCTCAAGACTCCTCAAGAGGGAAAGCGGGTCAACGCCCGGTCAAGGTTCGGCCCCGTTCCCCTGACCGGGTGTTCACCGACGTGCCATCGTGGATCGGCCGGTGCGCCGTACGCCGTACGCCGTGCGGAGGATCGGTTCCGTACTACGTGATCACCGACGCGGTGTGGAGGGCGGAGACGGATGACCGGTACAGACGACGGCAGGGGCAGCCGGGGCAGGGCGGGGACACGGCGCTGGGTAGCCCTGGCGGGAGCTGCCGCGCTCGCCGTGCTGGGCGGGGCCGCACCCGCCTGCGCCGCGGCCCCCGCGGCCCACCACCCGGGCCGCGCGACGGCGACCCCGGTCGGGCACCTGGTGGTGATCTTCGACGAGAACATCTCCTTCGACCACTACTTCGCGACCTACCCGAAGGCCGCGAACACCGACGGAACGACGTTCATCCCGGCCGCGCGGACCCCCGACGACATCGACAACCTGCGCACCGCCGGGCTGCTCAAGAAGAACCCCAACCAGTACCTCCCCAAGCGGCTCACCCCGCAGCAGGCCATGACCTGCGACCAGAACCATTCGTACGGGCCCGAGCAGTACGCGGCCGACGGCGGCAAGGCCGACGCGTACGTGCAGAACACCGACTCCGGCAAGTGCTCCGGGAACCTCTTCGGCGAGCCCGGCCTGGTCATGGACTACTACGACGGGAACACCGTCACGGGGCTCTGGAACTACGCGCAGCACTACGCGCTCAACGACCGCTCGTTCTCCTCGACATACGGGCCGTCCACGCCCGGCGCGATCAACCTGGTCTCCGGCCAGACGCACGGCGTGGTCTCGACCGACCCCAAGTCCTCCACCGAGGCGCCGGAGCAGACGGCGGAGCCGGACCCGTACGTCGTGCGGTCCCCGGACACCGAGGGCGTCGGCACGATGATCAACGACCCGGACCCGGCCTACGACGACTGCTCGGGCAGCGACCACACCGGGAAGAACGCCCTCGCCGAGCTGAAGGGCGCCACCATCGGCGACCGGCTCAACGAGCGGAAGGTCTCCTGGGGCTGGTTCCAGGGCGGCTTCCGGCCGAGCACCCCGTGGGACGGCGAGCGGGGCCACTACGCCAAGTGCGGCGGCAGTACGCACGCCAACGTCGGCGGCGCGCGGGTCGTCGACTACAGCCCGCACCACGACCCCTTCCAGTACTACAAGTCGACCGCGAACCCGCACCACCTGCCGCCGAAGTCCGTCGCCGAGATCGGCCACGCCGGGCGGGCCAACCACAACTACGACCTCACCGACTTCCACGCCGCCCTCAAGGCGGGCAGCCTCCCCTCGGTGAGCTTCCTCAAGGCCCCCTCCTACCAGGACGGGCACGCGGGCTACTCCGACCCGGTGGACGAACAGCACTTCCTGGTCGAGCAGATCAACGCCGTCCAGCGGTCGCCGCAGTGGAAGGACACCGCGATCGTGGTCGCGTACGACGACTCCGACGGCTGGTACGACCACGCCTACGCGAAGCCGCTGAACGGTTCGAAGGACTCCGCCAAGGGGTCCGACGGCAAGGCCGTCGACTCCCCGGCCTGCCGCCGCGGCCCCGCCCCGGCGGGCGGCTACGCGGACCGCTGCGGCCCGGGCACCCGCCAGCCGCTGCTGGTCATCTCCCCGTACAGCAAGGTCAACGCGGTCGATCACACCCAGACCGAGCAGACCTCGATCATCAAGTTCGTCGAGCGGAACTGGCGGGTCGCGCCGATCGGCGACGCGTCCTTCGACGCGCGCGCCGGTTCGCTGGAGGGCATGTTCGACTTCGCACACCCCAACGGCAAGCAGGTGCTGCTGAACGAGAACGGATCGGTCGCCTCCGTACGGAAGATCGCCCCCGTAGCGGCCGGGACGACCGGGACGACTGGGACGACCGCGAGGGCGAAGGGCGACCCTGGGCCCCGTACCCAGAACGCCGCGACCGAGGGGATGACCGATACGGGCACGCCGTTCCCGGCCGCCCCGATCGGCATCGTGGCGGGCGTCCTGGTGCTCGGCGGCGGCGCGGGGGTCGCGCTGGCGCTCCGGCGGCGACGGGCGCGTACGGGCTGCTGACGGGGGCTCGTACGAGGGGCTGTGCGGAGGGGGCTGTGAAGAGGGGGGCGGCGGCGCCGACGCCGCTAATCGGCCTCGACCGCCTCGCCCTGCCCCTTCTTCTCGCGCGGTGCGGCGCCGAGCAGGTGGCGCAGCAGCTCCCCGTCGGCGTCGGACAGGTCGTCGACGAAACGGCTCAGTACGGCCTCGCGGTCGGGCCGGGCGTCGAGGACCTTGCGCATGCGGAGGGCGGCGAGGCCCGGTTCGTCGGCCACGGGCGCGTAGGCGTACGCACGGCCGCGCGGGGCACGGGTCAGCACCTCCTTGCCGTAGAGGCGGGAGAGGATCGTCACCACCGTGCTGTAGGTCAGCTCCCCGCCGAGGCGGGTCAGGACCTCTCCCGGAGTGAGCGCCGTGCCGGCCCGCTGGAGGGTGGCGAGGACCTCGCCCTCCAGCGCGCCGTTGGCGCGGCGGCGCGTCGTACCGGCCGGGCAGCCCGCCGCGCTCCCCGGGCTCTCCGCGTTCCCCAAGCCCACCGCGCCTGAACCCGCCGCGCCCGTTGAACCCGCCGCGCCCGCTGGGCCGTCCGTATCCGATTCCATGCGCGCGTCGTTCCCTCCACTCGCCTCATACGGCCACGCGACACTTCTACAGGTGAGTAAAAGTTCCGTTCACGAGTGTGCCACCGCTGCGGGCGACCGCCAAAAGCCGCGGCAGCGCGATTCCGGCGTTCAGTCGGGCTTTGCACAAGAGACGCGCATACAACGCCTATTGATGGAAAGATCTGTCACGTCAGCGAGTCGGACAAGTCATCCGCGAGAAAGACCTGTTGGCGCGGGCCGATTGGTGGGGAGCCGATGTTCTCTGGCCATCGTGGTGAAGAGTGCGGGTCCAGCCGGGACCCGGTGAAGCTGTCGGACACACTGCCGACCGTCCTCGACGTCATCGCGCGCGCCGCGCGGACCTCGACCCCCGTCCCCGACCCCAAGGTCCCCAAGCACAGCGCCCGTACGGCCTGTAACCGGTGCGGCGGCGCGGCGGCCTGGCACCGTACGGTGCGCGGCCGGTGGATTCTCATGGAGCCCGGTGCTTGGCCGCTGCCCGCCGTTCCCGCGGGCAAACGCTGGCGCATCGCCGGCGACGGCACAGCCGTCAATCTCGGCTCCGCCGTCCCTTCGGACACCTGCCGCATCAGTCATTTCGACATCTGCCCGGCACGCCCTGCCCCCACCGGTTCGGCCGCCCTGCTCACACTGTGGCGGCGCAATTCCCGGCGCGGGGCGGGATACGACTGACTTTGCGAACGGGACCGCCCCGGCCCGCTTTCGCCGCTCGGTGAGTCCGCGGCACGACCGAAGTCGCGGGCCAGGCCGAAGTCGCAGACCGAGCCGGAGTCCGAGACGCGGCTCAAGTCGAAACCCGCGTCGAAACCCGCGTCGAAACCAGCGGCGGAACTCGAGGGCTTTCGGCACCCTGCAAGGTTTCTCCAAGGGTCTGCCAAGCCTTCCGCACACACCCCCGGGCATCCCCTTGAAGCCGCCGTTCGTCCCGGGTGGCGGCACGGAAGCGATCCCAGCAGATCCGGAATCCGAGCAGATCCGGAATCCGAGCAGAACCGTAATCCGGTCAGGCCCGTAAGCCGGTCGGGTCCGTAATCCGGTCGGATCCGGAATTCGGGCGGATCTGGGGTCCGAGCAGACCTGGGGGGTGTCATGACAGCAATCAGCGCGTTCGGGAACCACAGCACGGACCAAGGCAAGGACCACGACACGGACCAAGGCAAGGAAAACGTCCGACAGTGGCTGACGCTGACAGGGCGCAAGCGCGTGCTGGTCATCGTGCACACGGTGCCGTACGGGAAGCGGCTGCGCGACGTGGTCGCCCTGCTGGAGGCGGACTTCCGCGTCCAGGTGGTGTTCACCGCGCCGCCGCACGAGTTCGGCGACGGGGTCGCGCAGTTCCTGCACGGGCTGGGCAGCGCCGTGCTCCCGTGGGACGAGGCGGTGCGGATGGAGTTCGACCTGGCGCTGACGGCGGGGCCGCGGCGGGTGGGGGAGGTGCGCGCGCCGGTGATCACGTTGCCGCACGGCGCCAACTACCTCAAGCGCCTCGTCGGCGCCCCCGGCTCGTACGTCCTCGGGCTCGGCCGGCCGGATATCGCGCCGGGCGGAGGGCCCCTGCCCGCCGCGGTCGTCGTGCCGCACCGCGACGACCTCCGCGAACTCGCGCGCTCGTGCCCGGAGGCGCTGCCCGCGGCGGCCGTGGTCGGGGACCCCGCGCACGACCGGATCGTGGCCAGCCTGCCGCTGCGGGAGACCTACCGCCGGGCGCTCGGCCTGCGCGACGGGCAGAAGCTGATCGCGGTCACGTCGACCTGGGGCCCGCGGTCGTCGTTCGGCCGCTTCGAGGCGCTGCTGCCGCTGCTGCTGGGCGAGGCGCGGAGCGAGGAGTACCGGATGGCGTTCCTCGTGCACCCCAATGTCTGGTCGGGACACGGCGCGTGGCAGGTACGCGCCTGGCTGGCGCGGTGCGAACACCTCGGCATCGGGCTGGTGCCCCCGGAGGCGGACTGGCGGTCCGTGCTGATCGCGGCCGACTCGATCATCGGGGACCACGGCTCGGTCACCTTGTACGGGACGCTGACGGGCGCCCCGATCCTCCTCGCGGCCTCCCCGGAGCAGGAGATCAACCCCGACTCGCCCGCCGCCGCCCTCGCCGTCACGGCGCCCGCGCTCTCCCCCACCCACCCGCTCCTCGGCCAACTCGCCTACGCCGCGGCGGAGTACCGCCGCGAGGACTACGCGCCCATCGCGGCCCGCATCACCTCCGAGCCCGGCAGATTCAACCGGAACATGCGGCGGTTG
Source organism: Streptomyces sp. NPDC050610 (assembly GCF_040654875.1). NCBI lineage: Bacteria > Bacillati > Actinomycetota > Actinomycetes > Kitasatosporales > Streptomycetaceae > Streptomyces > Streptomyces sp. NPDC050610. Next base: position 76,533 of record NZ_JBFAIV010000005.1, read on the forward strand.
ATGTACCGGGTACTCGGCCTCGGCCAGCCCGCGCACGAACCCATGACCCGGCCGCTGCCCGTACCGCCGCCGCTGGGGCCGCGGGACGCGGGGGACGCGCAGGCGTCGGCGTGACGGCGGCGACGGTGTCCCACGCACCGCTCGGGTATGGCGAGCAGTACCGCCTGGTGACCGTGGAGCTCGTACGGGCGGCGGGGCGCGCGGCGTTGGACACGGTGGCGCGCGCCCGGGCTGGCTGGTCAGGTACCGCCCCGGCCCTCGGCCTGCATCTCGCCGCGCCGTCGGGCACGTACGTGGTGCTGGCTCGTGCCGGATACGGAGCGCATGGGTCCGCGTTCCTCAGATCGGTCCCGTCTGTGATCCTCGCCGTGGACATCGACGCGCGCCCGGCCCGGCGCTGGCTGGAGTGCGCGGACGCCCCGTACGGCACCCGGCCGCGCCGCGCCACGCCACCCTCGCAGCAGCGCGGGCCCCGGCTTCGTGAGCGACGAGGCGGGGCCGGGGGCATACGGGCGCGGCTGCCGGGCCGCTGAGGGCGGAACTCTGGGAGTGCGGACGGGCCCGGGAGGTCGGGGCCTGTTCGCGTCCTGCCTGCACGCCTGGCGGGCGGCGGGCCGCCCGCTGCGTGAGCTGGCCGCCGCCCGTATGGCGCTGATCGAGTGGCCGGACCGGCGTTCAGCTGCCGGGCGCGCCGCCCTCCAACCGCTCCAGGCGGCTCCGTAACCGAGCGGCGTCATCCGGGCTGAGGCGGGCGTAGAGGGCCAACGCCCGCTGATAGAAGTCCCTGGCGGCGTCGGAGGGACCGGCGGAGTCGGCAGGATTGTCGGTTTCGGAGGTCCGTTCCCGGACGGAGTCGCCGAGCATTTCCAGGGTCCGGGCCTGCCAGAGGAAGGAGTCCGTCGCCTCGAACACCGAGAGGGCTTGGTCGAGTTGGTCCAAGCCCTCTTCGTGCGCGCCGGAGTGGCCCCGCTGACCACGATCAGCGGTGCCGACGTCGCCGCGCATCGCGCGTAGACCTCGTCCAGGGTCGCGATGTCGGCGGCCCGGTCGATGAAGTGGGGTGATACGGGCAGGAGTTGGCGCGGCACTGGTGGGCGCGGGGGCGGGGCGCCGTGCAGATGGATGCCGCCGCTGACCTGACGCGCCTGCACCGTGGGGCCGTTGAGCTGAGCCGAGCCGCCGATCGCGTTCGCGTGTGGGTCCATCCGCTGCCCCGTCCCGACGCCGCGTAGCGGGCGTTCGCCGATCCAGTGGTGAGCGTTCGTTCACCTTGATCAGTTGAGGACTACCCACCGGACGCCCGGCGGAGACGCGGACGGGGAGTCGGGGGAGTGATTCGGCCAACTGTTCTATGAGTGCGGCTCATTCGTTTGATTTTCCTGGGGCGCCAGAAGAGTCCGCCGCACGGCGTCGCGGAGCCAGTGGTGGGCTCCGTCGGCGGCGTGGCGGGGGTGCCAGGCCATGCCGATGGTCACCGGCGGCAGGGGCAGGGGGATGTCGAGGAGGCGCAGGCCGAGGGCGGTGGCGGTGCCGGTGAGGGGAGAGGGGGCGGCGCCGGGGAGTGCGGTGGGGATGAGGCAGACGACATCGCTGCGGGCGGCGAGGGCCATCGCGGCCAGGTGGCTGGGGAGGACGACGGTGACCCGCCGGTGCAGGTCGTGCTCGGCGAGGGCGGTGTCCAGGGGGCCGGCGAACCGGCCGCGGCGGCTGACCGCGACGTGTTCGGCGGCGGCGAGCCGGGCTGGGGTGAGGGGCTTCTCGGTGAGGGGGTGGCCGGGGCGGACGGCCGCCGCCATCCGGAGGGTGACCAGCTCCTCGACCTGGGTCTCGGGGTCGACGTGGTCGATGGAACCGGCCTCCAGGTCTATCCGCCCGTCGCGGAGGGCGGGCCCCGCCTCCAGGTCTTCCGCCCGGAACCGCAGCGAGACCCCGGGCGCCTCCCGCCGGGCCAGTTCCAGCAGCCCGGGGGCGAGCGCCGCGCCGACCAGGTCGGCGGCCTGGAGGGTGAACGTGCTGCGCAGGGTGGCCGGATCGACGCCGGTTCCGGGGGTGAGCAGCGCGCCGAGGCTGCGCACCACCGCGGCGGCCTCGTCGCGCAGGGCCTGGGCGCGGGGGGTGGGGACCATGCTCTGTCCGGCGCGGACCAGGAGGGGGTCCTGGAGGACGCGGCGCAGCCGCGCCAGGGTGCGGCTCATGGCGGCGGGGGAGGTGTGCAGGCGCTCGGCGGCGCGGGTGACGCTCTGCTCGGCGAGCAGAGCGTGCAGGGCGACGGCGAGGTTGGCGTCCATCGCCGGCGCGGGACCGCGCGGCGGATCGTTCTTCGGGCTGTGCGGGTCGTGTGGGGTGTCCGGACCGCGTGGGGTGCGCGTGCCATGCGGGCTGTTTGGGGTGCGCGGGCCGTGCGGGTTATTCGGGATTTTCTGGTTGTCCGGGCTTTCCGGGCCGCTCAAACCGCTCACCAGCCAAATTCCATTTCAGGCAATGATCCGTTGCTGATGTTCCTATTGTGGCAACTCGGTGATCCTCCGCAGGATGAAGGCCTACCGATTCCCCTTCAGGAGGCACCCATCATGTCCGCCGCAGAAACCGCGACCCCCGTCACCGCTTTCATGCTCATCAAGACCATGCCCGAGTGGCTCGCCATGACCCCCGAAGAGCGGGTGGACGCCTTCAGCACCAAGGTCATGTCCGTCGTCAAGGCCAGGACCGCCGGCATCCGTTCGCGCTTCTACGACACGGAGTTCTACTCCACCCGCGTCACCGACGTCTGGGTCTGGGAGGCCGACGACCACAACGCCTACCAGCTCCTGATCGACGCGCTGCGCGAAACCCCCTTCTGGGACCGCTACTTCGAGGTCGTGGAACTCCTCGTCGGCACCGAGAACGGCTATGCGCGCATGTACAACGTCGACCCGGTCACCAGCATCACCACCTGATTGGTCATCAAGGCCGGCGAGAGTGCGGTGATCTGACGGGCCATCGAGGACCGGTCGGCCACCGGGAGGCGATCGGGAGGCGATCGGTTACCGGGACCGCAGCGCCGGGTGGTCCGCCACCACCGTGCAGGAACCCGGAGCGATCTCGGTGAACCCGGCGTCGCGGACCAGCGGCAGCCCGGAGCCGGTCAGGGCCGCCCACGCACGCGGCTCCGCCGTCCGCACAGACAGCGGGAACCCCGCCTCGTGCCAGGCGGCGCGCTCCCCGTCGTCCAGTTCCCACCAGGCGAGCTGGGCGCCGTGGCCGGCCTGGGCCATGGCCTTGCCCGCCGACATGTCGAGTTCCGGACTGAGCCACAGCACCGGCCCCTCGGGACCGGTGGCGGGCGGGGGCTCCGGGTCGTCGAGGTCCGTGCCCGAGACCTGGAGCTTGACCAGCTCCTTGGGCCAGCCGTCCAGCGGTACGGGCGGGTAGACGCGGACCTCGGCGGCGCGGCCCCGGACCGTGATGCCGGGCAGGGACTCCGCGCGCCGCCACTCCGCGCCGCGCGCCCGGCGCACCACCTTGCGGATGCGGGCGTCCTGCCAGTCCCGTACGGCCTGCGCCCACTCGCCGTCGTCGGCCGTCGCGCGCTCGTCCGAGAGCAGGGTGAGCACCGCGCGCGCCGCCGTCTCCAGGGCGTCCGTACGGGCCGGGGGCGCGGCCTTCTCGATCCGGACGACGAGCGGCAGCACGTACTCGGGCGCGGCGTCCCGGTCCGTCTCCTCGTGGCGGAACGGACTGGTCGCGGCGCTGGAACTGGTCATCCGCCCAGTCTGCCACCGGCTCTCACGGACCTCTGCCCGCCGTCCCCGCGCGCCTCTGCCGACCGTCCCCGCGCGCCTCTGCCAACCGACCTCGCGCGCCTCCGCCAATCGCCTCCGCGCGCCTTTGCCGATCGCCCTCGCGGACCTCTGCTGACCGCTCCCGCGCACCTCTGCCGAGCGCCCCCGCGAACCCTTGGCGGAGCTGCTGGTTCCGGGTGATCATTGGCCATGCACAGTGACCTCTTCGCCGCCGAGCACATGGCGCAGCCCGCCGCCGCGGCCGGCATGACCGTACAGAACGCCAAGTCGATCAAGTACACGGTCCAGGGCGAGTGCTTCGCACGCCAGGGCGCCATGGTCGCGTTCCGCGGGGATCTCCAGTTCGAGAAGCAGGGCCAGGGCGTCGGCAAGTTCCTCAAGCGCGCCGTGACCGGCGAGGGGCTGGCCCTCATGGCGGTCCGCGGGCAGGGCGAGGTCTGGTTCGCGCACGAGGCCGCCAACTGCTTCATCGTCGACCTCGCCCCCGGCGACGGCCTCACCGTCAACGGCCGCAACATCCTGTGCTTCGACCCCACGCTCTCCTACGAGATATCGGTCGTGAAGGGCGCGGGCATGACCGGCGGCGGCCTCTTCAACTCCGTCTTCACCGGCCACGGCAAGCTCGGCATCATCTGCGAGGGCAACCCCATCGTCATCCCCGTCAGCCAGCACGCCCCCGTGTACGTGGACACCGACGCCGTCGTCGGCTGGAGCGACCGCCTCCAGACCTCCCTGCACCGCTCCCAGAGCCTCGGTTCCATGCTGCGGGGCGGGTCGGGCGAGGCGGTCCAGCTCATGCTGTCGGGAGAGGGGTTCGTGATCGTACGGCCCAGCGAGGCCAAGCCGGAGAAGACGAGCAACTGAGACGGGCAGCTGAGGCGAACAACTGAGACGAGCTACTGAGACGAGCGACTGATCGGCTACGGTCAACTGGCATGAGCGGTACGAGCGGTACGAGCGGTACGAGCGGTACGAGCGGCATGAGCGGTACGAGCCGCACCAGCGGCACGAGCGGTACGGACGACACGAGCGGTACGGGCGGATGAGCGGCGGCATAGAACTGCGCGGCGTCGGCCGACGCTACGGACTCGGCGGCCCATGGGTGCTGCGCGGCGTCGACCTCGACGTGCCGCCGCGCTCCCTGCTGCGGATCGAAGGCGCCAACGGCACCGGCAAATCCACCCTGCTGCGCCTGCTCGCCGGCATCGACGCGCCCAGCGCCGGCCGCATCACCGGCCGCCCGCGCACCGCCTACGTCCCCGAACGCTTCCCCCCTGCGCTCCCGTTCTCCACCAGCGGTTACCTGGCCATGATCGGACGCGTGCACGGCCTGGGCCGGAGCGCGGCCAAGCACGCGGCGGCCGACTGGCTGGAACGGTTCGGCGCCGGGGCCCACGCCCGTACGCCCCTGGCCGAGCTCTCCAAGGGCACCAGCCAGAAGGTCGCCGTGGCACAGGCCCTGCTCGCCGCACCCGAACTCCTCGTCCTCGACGAGGCGTGGACCGGCCTCGACCGCACGGCCCGCGACATCCTCGACGGGGCCGTGCGCGACCGGGTCGCGGAGGGCGGCGCCGTCGTCTTCGTGGACCACGACCCGCGGCGGCTGGCGGGCGCGGCCGACGCCGTGTACCGGGTGGCGAGCGACGGGCGGGTCGCCCCCGCCGAGACCGCGGCTCCGGACGGAGTGGACACGGCAGGCCCGCGCGTACGCATCACGGCGCAGGGCCCGCCCGGCGCCACGCTTCCGCGAGACCTGCCCGGCGCGCCCGCGTGCGAGCCGGAGCGCGAGGGAACGGTCGGGCTCACCGTCCCCGCGACGCACTCCGACGCCGTGCTGAGCGCGCTCCTCGCGGCCCGGCCCGCCTGGCACATCCGGGAGGTGGCGCCCGTACACACCGGGGAGGCGGCGGGCCCGAAGGAAGAACCGCCTCCCACATCCGCGCCCTCTCAAGATTCTTCTCCCACTCAGAGGCCCGACCGCACATGACCGCCCTCTTCCGCTACCAGGCCGAACTCCTCCTCCGCTCGCACCGCCTGCTGCCGCCGCTGATCCTGTACGCGCTGTTCATGGCCATCGGGGTGCAGGGCGGACAGCCGATCCTCGACTCGTTCGGCTACGCCGGGGTCGCGCTGCTGTTCGCCGCCGCGTGGCTCGTACGGATCTGCGTGACCAACGAGCCGCCGGCCGCCCGGCACGTCGCCGCCGCCGCGACGAGCCCCGCCCGGGTCCATCTGGCGAGCGTGCTCACCGCGCTCACGTGCTCGGTCCTCCTCGGGACGCTCGGAACCGCGCTCGTCGCGGTCATCAGCGATCCGCGCAGCTCCGACCGCCAGATCGACGTCCCGGTCGGACCCGCGACCCTGGCCGGGCTGCTCACCGCGCTCGCGTGCGCGCTGCTCGGAACGGCGGTGGGCGCGCTCTGCAACCGGCCGCTGCTGCGCGGTACGGGCTGGGCCGTGCCATCGACGGCGATCGCCGCGCTGCTGGTCCTGGTGGTCGACGGGTCGCCCGCGCACGCCGCCGTGACCGGGCTCGTCACCGGTTCGCTCAGCGGCCAGGTGGCGACACCGCTACTGCCGCTGGCGGCGACCGCCGTACTCGCCGCCGCGGCCACGGCGATCGCCTGCGCGCTCAGTTCACGCCGGTCGTGAGCGGGGCGGCGCCCGGAGCAACCGCCGAAGGGGCGGCGGCGGCCGGGGATAGGGTCGGCGGCATGGACGACCGTAACCGTACGAGCGACCGCCGCGAGGACACCGCGGCACCGGCGATCACTCCACCGGCTCCACCGGCTGCGGCGGCCGGGCCCCCGTACGCGGAGTGCGTCCACTGCGGCGAGCCGACCGAATACCCCGCCGCCCGGCCAGGCGCCACGCTCTGCCCGGTGTGCGAATGGCAGGAAGCGCAGCGCACGGCCTGCTCGGGCTGACGGAGTTCGGGCTGACGGGGTGTCAAGGCGGACGGGGCGGCCCCGCCGCCGCTGCTCAACGACGCCAGGGCCCCGTCACCGCGAACGTCGTGCCGGGCGTGTAGACGTTGACGTACATCGTGCTGTGGTCGGGGGAGAAGGTGACGCCCGCGAACTCGCCCCACTCGGGCTTGTCCGGGGTGCCGATGTTCTGCCGTCCGCGCGCCATCGGATAGACGTCGCCGCCGGGCGTCACGCCGAAGACGTACTGCGCGCCCTCGCCGTCCTCGCAGACCATGAGGCCGCCGCCGGGGGCGAGGGTGATGTTGTCGGGGGACTCGCCCGGCAGCTGTACGTCCGTACGGGGGCCGAAGACGACGACGAGCGTGAGGCGGTGGCGCTTCGGGTCGTACCGCCACACCTGGCCGAAGTGGTCGGCGGCCGAGCCGTTCGCGCGCTTGGCGAAGCTGGAGACGAAGTAGACGCTCCGGCCGCCCCAGTAGCAGCCTTCGAGCTTCTGGGCGTGGGTGATGCCGCGGCGGCCGAAGTCCTGGAGGCGTACGGGGGTGTGGCGGGCGAGGGGGTCGGGCACGGGCGCCCACTCGACGGCGTCGAAGACGGTCCCCGGCTCCTGCACGACCGACAGGTCGGGCACGCCCGGCACCCGCATCGCCTCCAGCCGGCCTCCGGCGCGCAGCGAGCCCCGGCCGCCGAGCGGCTTGTGCGGGTGGAAGCGGTAGAAGAGGCCGAAGGGGCGATCGAAGGCGTCCTCGGTCTCGTAGACGGCGCCGCTGTCCGGGTCGACGGCGATGGCCTCGTGCTGGAAGCGGCCCATGGCGGTGAGCGGTACGGCGCCGGTGCGGCGCGGGTCGTAGGGGTCGACTTCGAAGATGAAGCCGTGATCCTTGGTGTAGCCGTTGGTGCCGGCCTTCTCCTCGTTCTCCTCGCAGGTCAGCCAGGTGTGCCAGGGGGTGGGGCCGCCCGCGCAGTTGGTGGAGGTGCCGGCGATGGCGACGCGTTCGCCGAGGACGCGGTGGTCGGCGTCGAGTTCGAGGGCCGTACAGCCGCCCATCCCCATCGGGTCGTAGGTGAGGCCGTCGACGGCGGGGACGCGGTGGGCGGCGGTGGGGCGGTTCTCGTGGTTGCGCACGAGGTGGACGCGCCGGTCGCGGCCGCTCGCGTGGCGCCCGCGGCCGGGGAACGCCGCCATGCCGTCGTGGTGGCTCGGCACCTTGCCCTCGCCGGAACGGAGCGGGTCGCCCTCGCGCGACAGGACGCGGTACCGGAAGCCCTTGGGGAGGTCGAGGAGGCCGTCGGGGTCGGGGACGAGCGGGCCGTAACCGGTCCCGCCGTGGCCTTGGGGGCTCTGGGCCGCGGCGGCCGTACCGGCGAAGAGCTCCGGGACGGCGCCCGTGAAGGCGATCCCCGCCCCCAGCGCACCGGTTCTGGACAGAATCTGACGTCGTGTTGTGGACATGAGACGACTCCCTGCTGGCGGACAGGAGCGAGCGGACAGGAGTGTGACGCGCCTGTGTGTAGCACGTGGCTCCCGCCGCCGGAAGCAGGTGCGCGCGACGTTTCGCCGGGGCCGGGCTTTGTCTTTCCCGACCAGGCCACGGCATAATTATGAGTAATTGCTCACGTAGTGCGGTGCGCACTGTTCCGCATGATGCGGAGAGCCACCACCGAGGGGCATCACCGAGGGGCACATCACCGAGGGGCATCACCGAGAGGGGCGAGGGGCGCCATGACGTCGGGCCAGCGGCGGTTCCAGCCGCGCAAGCAGCCCAAGCAGGTACGCGCGGAGCTCACGCGCCGCCGCATCCTGAAGGCGGCCGCCGACGTCTTCGCCGACTACGGCTACGCCGCCGGCACCACCAACCGGATCGCCGAGCGGGCCGGGATCTCGATCGGGTCGCTGTACCAGTACTACCCGAACAAGGACGCCATCCTCGTCGAGCTGACAGCCGCCCACCTCGACGCCGGGCTGACCCTCGTGCAGAAACGCCGGGACGGCGAGCTGCCCGAATCGCTCGAAGACATCCTCCGCCTGTTCGTCCGCGGCGCGATCAGCAACCACCGCGGCCACCCCCAGCTGCTCCGCGTGCTGTTCGAACAGGCCCCGCGCACCGCCCAGCTGATGGAGCTGATGTACGCGTACGAGGCATCGAGCGTCGAGTTCACCAGGGAACTGCTGGACCGTCACCCCGAGGTCCGCGTCGAGGACAAGCAGACTGCCGCCCGCCTCGTCGTCACCTCGGTCGAACTCCTCGTCCACCGCCTCGTGGCCGAACCGAACCCCGTCGACGTCGACCGTTTCGAGAACGAACTCGTCGCGATGCTCACCCGCTACCTGACGGCGGCGGGGTCCTGACCTGCTGGGCGGGGCAGCCCTGACCTTCCGATCGCCAGAGCGCCGCTCCGCGCGCTCGCCTTCCCTCCCGCCCTCCGCCCACCGCCCTTCGGGAAGCGGGCGACTCCTCATGAGGTGCGGCGCTCCACGGCCGGGCACGGAGGGGCGGCCGTCGCCATGACTTGATCCTCACGTCGCGTGAGGATGCATCGTTGCCCCATGACTGCTTCCGCGACCTGGAAGGTCGGTCCGCTCGCCGAGGCCAGCGGACTGACCGTACGCACACTGCACCACTGGGACACCATCGGTCTGCTCAGTCCCTCCCGGCGCACAGCGGGCGGGCACCGCGAGTACGCCGACGAAGACCTCGTCCGTCTCTACCAGGTACTGGCCCTCCGCAGCCTGGGGCTGAGCTTGGAGACCATCGCGGTCTGCCTCGACGCCGGAGTCGATCCCGCGCGCTTGGTCAGGGACCACCTGGCAGGCGTGGAAGCTTCCATCGCCGCTCTCGACGGTCTGCGGCAGAGGCTCCTGCGGCTCGGCGGCGAACTGGACGCGGGCCGGGCGCCGACGCCCGCGGAACTGCTCTCCGCGCTTCGGGCGATCGGCGGCGCCGGTCCGGAGGGCGAACACACGCTGCGCCGCCACCTGGATGCCGACCAGCTGCGGGTGCTGCGTGCCCGTGCCGAGGCGATGGGCCCCGCGCGGCACTACTTGCTGGAGATCGAGTGGCCGGAGCTGTACCGCAGGGCCGACCGGCTTCGCGCGGCCGGAACCCCTCCCGACGATCAGAAGGTCCGGCGGCTGGTGGTCCGCATGGACGAGCTAAGCACGTTGTTCACCGGCGGGGACGCCGGCATCGCCGCCGGCGTACGGGACGCCTGGCGCGACAGCCCGGCCGCCATGGCCGGCTACCCGGAGGCCCCGGCAGACGACTGGCAGGAGCTGGCCGACTATCTGGACCTCGCCCGCCGCGGCACGGCCTGACCGGCGTCCACCGCGGTCCAGGACGTCATCCGCGCTCGCCGTCCGTACTCGCTGTACGTGTTACCCGCTGTACCTGCTGTACCCGCCAAAGGAGTCCGACTGTGAACCGGCGAACCCGCATACGCACCGCTCTGATCTCAACCTTTCCCACCCTTCTCGCCGTCCCGGTCTGCTGCCTCCTGGCCGCGGTCGGCACGGTTCGGTGGGATGTCCTTCTGGCCGTGCCGGTGGCGCTCGCCGCGCACGCCGCCGTCAGCTTCGTACGGCTGCGACCGAGGCCGTCGGCCGTCGATCAAGGTGCTGGAACGGCCGGTCGGACGGGTGGTCCCTGACTGACGTGGTCGTAGATCGCGCCAGCGCGGTGCCGCACCGTCCGCACACGAACACAGCCCCGCGTCCCCGCCCCGCATTGCCGCGCCCCCGGCCCCGCTACCCCTCCACGAGCCCCTTGCCGTCGCGCGCGAGCGCGGTGAGGCGGGAGATCGCGCGGAAGTACTTCTTCCGGTAGCCGCCCTTGAGCATCTCCTCGCTGAACAGCTCCTCGAACGGCTTCCCCGAGACCAGCACCGGCACCTCCCGGTCGTACAGCCGGTCGGCGAGCACCACCAGCCGCAGCGCCGTGGACTGGTCCGGGACCGGCTCGACCCCGGTCAGGCAGACGGCCCGGACGCCGTCGCACATCGCGCCGTAGCGGCTCGGGTGGACCTGGGAGAGGTGTTCGAGGAGGGAGGGGAAGTCGTCGAGGGACGCGCCCTCGGTGCTGTACGCCACCTTGGTGACGGTCTCGTCGTCGTACGGGGCCGGGGCCTGCGGCAGGCCCCGGTGGCGGAAGTCCTCGCCGTCGATGCGCAGCGGCCGGAAGTGCGCGGACAGGCCCTGGATCTCGCGCAGGAAGTCGGCGGCGGCGAAGCGGCCCTCGCCGAGCTTGCCGGGGAGGGTGTTGGAGGTGGCGGCGAGCGCGACGCCCTGCTCGACCAGCCTGCTGAGCAGCGAGGAGACCAGCACCGTGTCGCCGGGGTCGTCGAGTTCGAACTCGTCGATGCAGAGCAGTCGGTGGCCGCCCAGCGTCTGCACGGTCTGCTGGAAGCCGAGCGCTCCGACGAGGTTGGTCAGCTCGACGAACGTGCCGAACGCCTTGTGCTCGGGGGCCGCCGGGGTGGCGTGCCAGAGCGAGGCCAGCAGGTGGGTCTTGCCGACGCCGTAGCCGCCGTCGAGGTAGACGCCGCGCGGGCCGGCCGGGGCCGCGGTCCCGCCGCCGCGCCGGAACCAGCGCTTCTTGCCGCCGGCCGCCGCGCTCGCCCCGCCGCCGAGCCCGGCGGCGAAGGCGCTCAGCACCGTCACGGCCTCGGCCTGGCTCGGCTGGTTCGGGTCGGGGATGTACGTGTCGAAGCGCGCGGAACCGAAGCGCGGCGGCGGCACCATCTCGGCGACCAGCCGGTCGGCGGGCACGTGCGGCGCGCGGGCGGTGAGGGCGATCGGCGCGCCGTCGGCCGGAGCACCGGCTATCGGGAGCGAGTCGGGAGCGCTGCTGGACTCGGAGGTGGTTGAGGGCGACACAGCCGTCCAGCCTAGTCGCTCCGCCCGGGGACTCGGCGCGGTGAGCGAGCCATGTCACACTGCCGCGTATGCGACGCCTGTTCCCCGCCTCTCACGAAACATCCGATCTCGGCAACCGCCAATGGGGTCTGGACGAGCTGGCGGACGTTTACGCCTATCCGACCGACCGCGACGAGGCCCTGGAAGGCGGCCAGGGCGGCCGCCCGGACGGGGACCGGGACACCGGCTGGCTGCGCGCCAACATGGTCTCGTCGCTGGACGGCGCGGCCCACCACGAGGGCCGGTCGCAGCCGCTGTCCTCCGACGCCGACATGCGGATCTTCGGCACACTGCGCGGGCTCGCCGACGCGGTGGTGGTGGGCGCGCAGACCGTACGGCAGGAGGGGTACCGGCCGGCGCGCGCCCGCGAGGCGTTCGCGGCCCGGCGCGCGGCGCTCGGCCAGCCGCAGGCCCCGGTGATCGCGGTGGTCAGCGCGAGCCTGGACCTGGACTTCTCGCTGCCGCTGTTCACGGAACCGCTGGTGCCGACGATCGTGCTGACCGGTGCGGGGGCCGCGCCGGACCGGGTGGCCGCGGCCCGCAGGGCGGGGGCGGAGGTGATCGTGGCGGGCGACTCGGCGCGGGTGGAGCCGGGCCGGGTCAAGCGGGTGCTCGCGGAGCGCGGCCTCACCAGGCTGCTGACCGAAGGGGGGCCGAAAATGCTCGGTCAGTTCGCGGCCGCGGGGGCACTCGACGAACTGTGCCTCTCCCTCGCCCCGATGGTGGCGGCGGGAGCGGCACCGCGCATCATGAACGGGCCACGTCTGGAGGTGCCGGAACGATTCGTCCTCGCGTCCGTCATGGAGGAGGCCGGCTTCCTCTTCACCCGATACCGTCGAATCTGACAATCAGCGGAATTTCCCGTTCCGGTTAGCTTCCGGCGGGCAGAATTGAGTCAGCGTGCCCACGGGGCACGCGCAGGATGGTTTCTGTTGGGCCCGGTGGCCCACGTAGGAGAGGGGCTCCCACCGTGTTCACGAGCGTACTGATGATCGAACAACCGCTGACCACCACGGACGTCGACTTCGTCACATCCCTCCACGACGACCACATGTCGTTCGTCGTCCTCATGCGGCCGAGGGGGGACGAGGACCGGCTGCTGCGCGCGATCGACGACGTAGCCCTCGGCGAGCTGGAACAGGCCGTCCACGAATCGGAGGAGCCGGAGGGCGAAGAGGCGGCCCGCCCGGCCGCGCAGGCACTCAACTACTCCCTGCACATGCTGCGCGAATCGGGCAGCGAAGCCGTCGGCCAGATCGTCGACGGGCACCCGCTGGACATGCTGCGGGGCGTCGTCGACGAGACCGGCGCCGACGAAGTGATCGTTCTCACCGCACCGCACCTGGTCGAAGAGTTCTTCCACCGCGACTGGGCCTCCCGCGCCCGCCACAAGGTCGGCGTACCCGTCCTGAAGCTCTACGCCCACGCCGCGGACGGGGACGAGTGAGACTGCACTGACTCGAAACGCCGGCCGGGACGGCCGAGGCGAATGAACGCCTCGGCCGTCCCGGCCGTTTGAGCCGAGGGGGCCGTGCCACGGAGCGCCGCTCTCCCGGGGGGGCTGGGCGGGGCGTACGGGCACGGGCCGCTCAGTGAGTGGTGTGCATGGTGAAGTCGCCGTTCACGGGTCTCGGGTCTGGTGTGCGCGGCGATTCGGGTACTCGCGCTGGGCGGTGGCCGATGGCCGATGATCGGTGGCCGTGGTGCAGATCATCGGGCGGGTCCGGGCCCGGGGCCGGGGCCGTGTCCGTGGCCGGTTCCGGCGGGATGCCGGGTTCGGCCGCGCCCGCGACCGACCCTCGCCTACGATCCGCCAGCAGCCTCCACGGCCGGCCCCGAAACGATGACCGGCCCCCGGAAACAAGCCGGTGGATCCGGGCTGAAACAGGATCACCGACTCTGCGGAACTCGGGTCAGCTCACACGCCAGATGCGGATGAAGGTACAGGACCTCTTGCCGCTCGCTGGAATTGACGACCGCGAGTTGCCAAGAGGCCCTGTTTTCACGCGCGTACAGCTTTACGTGCGTTACCTGTTCATGTGCGTTACTTGCCTGCCAGGGCTTTGAAGAATTTTCCCGTCGGTGAGCCCAGACCGGTGACCGTGTCATAGCCGGCGGCTGATACCAGACCCGAGTCGGCCGACTGCCCGAGAGTGAACAGCTGAGTGTACTTTTCTTGCGTTCGAGGCTTCACCATCTCCGCAGCGAGGGATTCCTTCTCGTGCGCCCCGCTGGGGTGGTCGGTGACGTCATGATAGGCCCCCGTCCCCTGGAGAGCGTAGAGGGCCGGATTCGCAAATCCCAGAGATGCGCCGCCTCCTGCCTGGACGGCCAGGGCCTCCATGCCGGCGATGAGGGGGCATGACAGGCTTGTGCCCCCGTCGGATTGTTCGCGGTACTGGGGCTTTTGGCCGGTAGCGGATGGGTGTGACACGCCGACGCGGATGCCGGTATGGAAGTCGCCCACAGCAGCTACGTCGGGCATTGTCCGCATCGGTTTTTTGCCGTCCGGTGAGCTCAGCGAGGCAGGTACGGCATTGCGCTGGTAGGCAGGCTGAGGGAAAACGGTACTCACACCGCCGCCCGCGCCGGCCGAGAAGGTTCCGGGCAGAGGCTGAGCCCAGGACTTGCCGTCGGCGGCCAGGTTCGAAGCGTCACTCTCCCAACCGGTCTCCCACTCGTACTCGTTCTTGGCCCCGATAGCCAGACTCGTCCCGCCGACAGCGGTGGTCCAGGGGCTGGAACCGGGATATTCCAGTTGCGGAGTCCCATGGGAAGCATCGCCGCCGTTGAAACCGCCGCTGTCGCCCGATGAGAAGTTCGTGCTGATGCCTTCAACGGCGGCCTGCTGGAGGGACTGTTCGGTTGCCTTCACAATCGCCGGATCCACCGGGTCCTCACCCTGTCCACCGGGCAGAACGCCCTCCACGTAGGAGCTCGTCAGTACATCGGCGAGCCGGTGGTCGACGACGTCGGTCAGCGCGTCCAGCACCGCGTTGCCGGTCACGTCGCCTGTCCCGACATCGAAGGTGACTGCGGCGTCCGGAGCGATCGCATGCACCGCTTCGAGATCCATCGCCCCTTCGTCGTCGCCCACGATCTGAGGCGCACCCGGCGGTAGGCGCATGGTCAGCTGTCCCGGGGCGAAGGGCTGCTCACCGTGCTGAGCGGCGTAGGTGTTGGCGTCCGCCAGAAGGGTGGGAGAGACCAGGGAGGCGAGGATCGCGACCTTGGCGCCCTTGCCGGTGAGCCCGGTCCCCTTGATGCCGTAGGCGCTGCGTATCTGCGCCGGCGTGTAGCCGCACGGTTCCCATGAGACGGTCCGCCCGTAAGCCTTCGGAAGGTTGGCCGCTGGTTTTTCCCCGTAGAACGACGAGCATTTACTGTCGGTTGTGGACGGGGCGTTCTTGTGAACACTCATAGGATGCGCCGGCTGCTTCGTATCCAGTCCGGTCACACCGAAGACGTCGCCTGCGAGGGAATGCGGAACGCTGACAGAACGGGCGGGCGCCCGCACTGTACGTCCGTCGACGCGGTACTCGTCGATGCGGGTGCCGAAGGCTGCCTCAAGCCGGCTCGTGTCTCCCCGCACAGAAATCGAGTGAGGTCCACTGACCGTAGCCTTCAGACCCGCGGCACGCGCCCACGCCGTGACCCGTTCCAATTGCGCATGGCTGGTCCCGTACCGGTCAAGAGCTTGCTGTGCGGTCAGGAAATGCCGGTAGGAGGGACTGTGCGGGTCCGAAACCTTTTGAGCATGACGGGCCAGCCCCGCGGGATCCTGACCGGCCAACAGTATGTTTGCTTTCAGAGTCCCACCCGAGTCCGCGTGCCCGAGGTGCTCGGCCGACTCGGTCCACAGTGGTGTGTTTCCCACCAAGGCCCGCTGATTCATATCCGTCGCAGCGTCGGCTGTGCCTTCACCCGTCGCTGTAAGGGCCAGCCCGGCAACGGCAGCCAGCGCCAGCCATCTACTTGTCCGCAAAATGATGTCTCCATCCGGATGTCTCGATCCAAAGGGGGCAGCTCGTCGGCCGTGTTGTTGACCGGTGCCACGGCACGCTCCGACCGTAATCCGCAAATGTCAGAAACATGTCAAGATAGTTTTAGGGATACCGCTTGGATATCGCTTCCGCCGCGACCGAGGCGCACGACCGCCCGCGGCCAGTGCTTTTTGGACAGCGTCTGGCCGCGGGGCATCGGTCACCGACCAGCGCGAGTACCCGAATCACCGCGCACACCAGGCCCGCGACCTGCAACTTCACGATGCACAGCGCTTATTGAGCGGCTGGAGCGAGCCCTCGGGCGGCGGGCTGGAGCCCTCGGTAGGTGACGGTCCTTCCCGGGCCGAGTTCGCGCCCGAGGCGTTCGGCCAGTTGTGAACCGTCGCCGCGCAGACGCTCGTACGCGGCCTCCAGCTCGGCGTCATCGCGATTCCGCAGCCACGTCTCCATGGCCGCGTCGATCTCCGCCGCCCACGCGTACAGGTCGGCCACCAACTCTTCGGACAGGCCGAGTGCGGCGGCTTGGTCGTCCGGGGCGAAGTCCCCGAACCCCTCCGCACGGAGCGGGTGCCACTTGTATTCGCCCTCGACGGTGATGTGGAGCGGGTGCCGCGGGCTGTCGTGAGGGTCGAGGGTCCAGTGCGGGCGCAGGCATCCCCAGCACGCGAACTTCGTCGTCCCGTGCCGTTCGTCCCAGTAACGCACCGCCCACGTGGGACCGAGATACCGGGCCGGCGCCTGGGCGGTCTCCAGGCCCTTCTTGACGTGTTCGCGCAGCGCCGGGCGGGCAGCGGAGCCAACCGGCGGGCGGCTCTCGGACCACGTGGTCAGCTGACGAGCCAGATCACCGTGCGTCAGGCCCAGGGCGGGGTGGTCGACGGGCACGTTGCGGACGAAGCCGCTGGTGTCCGCGAAGAGCCCGTCGTTCGACGCGTACAGCGGGGAGCGGTCCCCTTGAGCGCGTACGAGGAGGTGACGAGGTTCGCCGTTGCCGTTGCCGTTGTCGTGGGTCATCCGGGGTGCGCTCCTACGGCCGCTCACAGCCCCAGCGTCAGTGGCTGATCCGAGGCTCCGTTCCGGAGCAAGTCGGCCAGTGGGGCGGCGAGGTTGCGGGGGGCCGAAGAGGGTCGGGGCCTTGGTAGGCGGTGATTTCAGCGAGGAGCGGTACCGCCCGGGGACTCTGCGCCCAGGAGCGTGAGCAGCCCGGGGAATCTCTTCTCGATGTCCGCGCGTCGTAGTCGGATGCCCTTGCGGTTGCCGTAGTCGATCTCGTCGATGAGACCTGCCTCGCGCAGGACCCGGAAGTGGTGGGTCTGGGTCTGCTTCGAGATCGGAAGATTGAACGAGTTGCAGCCCCGCTCGCTGTCGCTGCGGTCGGCGGCCAACTCCATCATCACCGAACGACGGTGCTCGTCGGCGAGGGCGCGAAACACCGCACCCAGATCGAGCGCATCGGCCTCCGGGCCGACCAGGTTCCTCCCGGCCACGCGGCACCCCCTTCAGGTACGGCTTGCATCGTACCTGAAGGATGTGCTCCACTGAGGTACGAAGTTGATCGTACCTTGACCGGGTAGTGCTGCCCCGTGCCGCCGCTCCCTGAGCCCCGGCCTGGCACTCGCCGCGGACCTGGTCATCGACACTCCTAGAGGTCATCGTCATGAAGAAGCCCGAAGTGCTGATAGTCGGCGCCGGAATCGCAGGGCCCGCACTCGCGTACTGGCTGTCCCATAATGGATACCGGCCGACGGTCGTCGAACACGCCCGGCAGCTGCGCTCCGGTGGTAGCGCGATCGTCGTGAAGGGGCCCGCGATCCCGGTCGCCGAGCGCATGGGCATCCTCCCGCAACTCCGCGAGCTCGCCACCCGCAATCGGTCGCTGACCCTGCTCGACCCCGGCGGCAGGCGGATCCTGCAATCCCCGCTCACCTCGGACAAGGCGCCGACGGTCGAGGTGACCCGAGCCGACCTGTCCGAGGTGCTCCACCGGTCGGCGCAGACCGAGGCCGAGTTCTTGTTCGACGACACGGTCACCGCTCTCGACCAGGATGAAGGCGGGGGCAACGTCACCTTCCGGCGGTCCGCGCCACGGCGCTTCGACTTGGTCGTCGGTGCCGACGGGATGCACTCCACCGTACGGCGCCTGGTGTTCGGACCCGAGCGGCAGTTCGCGAGCGACCTGGGCCTGTACGGCGCGACCGTCCCGCTGGAACCCGACGCCATCGAGGACCCGAGCGAGATGACGATGCTGACCGTGCCGAACCGGATGCTGGTCCTCCACCCCTCGCGGACCACTCCGCTCGCGATCTTCACCTTCCGGGCCGCACAGCTGGCGCCCCACGACCGCAAGAACATCGCCCTTCACAAGCAGACCGTGGCCGACGCCTACGCCGACGTGCGGTGGCGGGCACCGGAACTCGTGGCGGCGTTCCTCGACCACCCGGCTCCGTACTTCGACCGCCTGACCACCGTCCGGATGCCCTCGTGGTCCCGCGGACGGGTCGTACTGCTCGGGGACGCGGCGGCGGCGACAGCCCTGCTGGGCGACGGGTCCAGCATGGCGATGGCGGGCGCGTACGCCCTCGCGGAAGAGCTCGCCGCCCATCCCGGTGATCACGCCCGCGCCTTCACCGCCTACGAGTCGCGGCTCCGCCGTGAGGTAGGCCCGCGGCAGCGACGCGTCGGCCTGCTCTCCAGGCTCATGGTGCCCCGCACCCGGCCGGGCCTCGTGGTGCGCAACGCCGTGGGCCGCGCGGTCGGGCGCACGAGCCGGACCGCCACTCGCGAAGCCGCGAACCGGTAGGCCGGGCCCGCACCGACCGGTCACCAGTCGGTGCGCAGCTCCGCGGTAGCTCTCAGCCGTGTCGGTGCCGCCATGTCCGACGAGCCCGGCTCCGTGTAGTAGGCCATCGCCGATGCGGCAGGCCGGCTGCCGACGGCCTCACCCACCGTTCCGGGCGCTCGCCACGGCATGGGTACTGCCGGTGGCTACACCCCCCCGCGACGCGGAGGTGAAGTGCTGGACGGACAAGGCGTATCGAGGCGCCGGCGGCACCACCCGGGCGCCCGCCCGCGGTCGGCGTCTCAAGCTGCGGCAACGTCGGCACAGCGGCAACATCGGCACAACAGCGCCCAGGCCGGAATCCGTTGCCTCGGCGAACAAGCCATGGCCGCCCTGAAGGGCTGGCGCCTCCCGCGGAAACTCCGCTGTAGCACCAACCGAGTCACCGCCATCGTGAAGACCATCCCCGCCCTTCGTCACGCCTCAACCTGAGGTGGGAAAAGGCTCAAGGTCTGCCGGGGTGACTGCGCCTTCGGGGGAGCAAGCCGAAATTCTTCGGGGGGGGGAATCTCATTCTGATTACTCCACGGACTATTGCTGGAGTGTCGGCGACACTCCAGCAACTAGCTCTGCACTACTAGGCGAAGTCGTCGTGGTCAATACCGATAATAACGGCCGCCCAGACCGCTGGCACGTCACCATTATTTATCCACCGGTGCTTCGTCCCGTTCTGGATGATTGTGTCGCCTGCTTTCAGAGTCTTGCTGGCGCCATCGTCGAGTTCAAGGGTGAGTTCTCCGGACAAGACCACCATGAGGTCGATGCTGGCCGTCTTGTGCATCCCGCCGCCTTCGGGGAAATTACCGTCGAAGCCTTGACGCATTGGCCGCCGCGGGGTAAATGTCCCCGGTGCTAGCTCCGGCACCGGGTCTGCGCCATTCGGCGCCAGCGAGATCATTACATAACGAAACCCGCCAGTCTTCGGGAAGTACTCGTCTTCGCAGGCGGGCTCCGAACCGGCGTCAGGGAAGTGCACACCTTTGTAGTCGCCGCCCCAGATCTGGTAAATAGGGCCACCGCCCCCGTCGTGCTCAAGCTCCACGTCGCTGGCAAAAACAGCCTTGCCTTCCGCGTCATGACCAGTGGCTACTCGGCGTATCGTCATGTTGAGCTCCCTAATGCGTTGCTGCCGTGCCCTGCCATGAAATCCGCATTCGTGCGCCGGTGGGAGTTACCGCTCTTCCAGGTAATGGCAGTACCTCCCAGCACACCGCCGCACGGCCTATGGTGGTGAGGTGACCGACAGCGAGAGACATGAGCAGGCCGGCGCGGTGCGGGAGTTCCTCAGTACCCGACGCGCCCGCATTACGCCCCAGCAGGCAGGGCTGCCCGTCTTCGGTGTCAAACGACGAGTGACGGGGTTGCGCCGGGAGGAGGTGGCATTGCTGGCCGGGATGAGCATTGACTACTACATCCGCCTTGAGCGCGGGAACTTGAGCGGCGCCTCGGACTCGGTGCTGGACTCCTTGTCCCACGCACTTCAGCTCGACGATGCCGAGCGGGCCTACCTCTACGACCTGGCCCGCGCGGCCACGGCGTCCGGGCGTCGGCCACCCGCTGCGACTGGGCGGATCCGACCGGTGGTCCTGCGGATGCTCGACGCGATGACCGACCTGCCGGCCTACATCCGCAACGGGCGGTTCGACATCCTCGCCGCCAACTCTCTCGGCCAGGCTCTGTATGCCCCGGTCTACGATTCCCCGTTGTTCGCGCAGCGTGGTCCGGTGAACACCGCGCGATTCCTGTTCCTCGATCCTGGTTCCGCCGATTTCTGGCCCGAGTGGGAGAAAGCCGCCAACGACTCAGTCGCCTTGCTGCGCACCGAGACCGGCCGCTCGCCGCAGGACAAGGGCCTGACGGACCTGATCGGAGAGCTCTCCACAAAGAGCGACGAGTTCGCCCAGCGTTGGGCCAGGCACGACGTGAAGTTCCACCACTCCGGCATGAAGCAACTCCACCACCCGCTCATCGGGAACCTGGCCCTGCCCTACGAAGCCCTCCATCTGCCCACTGACCCCGGGCTCTGTATCACCATCTACTCGCCCGAGCCCGACTCACCCGCACGTCAGGCACTCGACCTTCTGGCCAGCTGGACCAGCTCGACCGCACACGAGCGCTGACAAGCGTCACCCCGCTGATGCCGTGTCAGGCAATATTCGCCCTGCTTTGGTGACGAGCCGTCGGGGGGCTGGCCCGCGGGCGGTGCGTGGCCCGGCACCTCGTCGGGGTGGTGGCTGATCGAGTACGCGTACGCGGGGTCGACGCTGACGAGGGAAAACGGCTGCTGCGGATGATCCGCAGAGGCACCGGATCGGTGGTGACCTGGCGCCGGGCCAAGATGGTGCTGCTGTCGGTACAGGGCATGCCGGTGGCGGTGGCGAAGATCGCCGAGGTGTCGTTCACCGGCGAGGACCGGGTCCGCGATGTGATCCACAACTTCAACGACGGCGGCTGTCGGGGCGTCACCGAAGGGTCACCGGTTCCCGGGCCCGGCCGGATGCGGCGCCAGGCGTCCGTCCTCCATGGAGAGCACGCGGTCCGCGCGGGCGAGGAGGCCGTGGTCGTGGGTGACCAGTACCGTCGCCGTTAGGTGACGGCGCGTCACTTCCGCCAGCAGTTCTACGATCCGCTCCCCGCGCTCGTGGTCGAGCGCCGACGTGGGCTCGTCCACCAGGAGTACGGACGGGCCGCCGAACAGGGCGCGGGCGATGTTCACGCGCTGGCGCTCGCCGCCGGAGAGCTGGTGCGGCCTGCGCCGCTGCTTCGACCCGTCCAGGCCCACCGACTCCAGCAGCTCCGCCGCCCGGCCGCGGGCCGCCCGCGCGCCCCGGCCCCGCAGGTCCTCGACCACCAGCAGCTGTTCCAGCGCGGTCAGCGACGGCAGCAGGTTCGACTGCTGGAACACGATGCCGACACGTTTGCGCCGCAGCGCCGTACGGGCCCGCGCGCTCAGCCGCGCCGTGTCCTCGCCCGCCACGACCACCCGCCCCTCGTCCGGCCGCAGCAGCGTCGCCGCCACCGCCAGCAGGCTCGACTTCCCGGAACCGGACGGGCCCACGACCGCCGCCAGCTCCCCGGCGGGCACCCGCAGGGACACCGCGTCCAGAGCGGTCAGGCGGCGGTCGCCATCCGGATAGGTGAGCGTCACCGACTCCAGGGACAGGGCGGCGGTTGTGGCGGTGTCCGTCACGATGGTCGAGGCGGTCGAGGTGGTCGAGGCGGTCGAGGTGGTCGAGGTGGTCGAGGCAGACGAAGCGGTCGAGTCGGCGGCGGTCATCGGGTGGCTCCCAGTGCGGTCAGCGGGTCTACGGACGTGATGCGGCGTACGGCGAGCGCGGAACCGGCCAGGCCCAGCGCCACCATCGCCAGCACCGGTACGGTCACGGTCGCCGCGCCCAGTTCGAACGGCACCGACGCCGCGGCCAGCGCCCCGCCGGCCACCCCCGCCGTGCCGCCCAGCGCGGCCCCCGCGACCAGTACGATCAGGGCCTGGGCCAGGGCGTCCCGCACCAGGTAGCCGCTGCTCGCGCCCACCGCCTTGAGCACCGCGATGTCCGGCTTGCGCTGCACCGTCCAGACCGTGAAGAAGGCCCCGACGACCAGTGCGCTCACCGCGAAGAGGAACCCCTGGATGAGTTGCAGCGTGCCGTGCTCGGCCGAGTAGCCGTCGATCCCCGCGAGCGCGGCGTCGACCGACACAGCCTTCGTCGCGCTCGTACCGGAGCCCGTACCAGAGCCCGTACCCGTATCGGAGGCCGTACCGGAGCCCACCCCTGATCCGCTGCCCCCGCCGTCCGGAGACCCGTCGCCCTTGACCGCCAGCGCCGTCGGGCGCTGCTGGTGGCTCACCCGCTCCCAGGTCGCGAGGCTCGTCCAGACGCTCGGCGCGTGCCCGAACGAGCGATCGGCGGTCAGGCCCGAGACCGTCAACCGCTCAGTGCCGAGTGTCACCCAATCCCCGACGCCGATGCCGTTCTCGCGCGCCGTCGACTCGCTCACCGCGACCTGGCCGCCCTGCCTGTCCCGCCCACCCTGCCCGTCCTGCCCGTCCTTCGGCGCGGCGCCGGAGACGAGAGCCGGCCGCAGCGCGTCGGATGTGCCGAAGGCGCTCACGGACACGGCTTTGCGGTCGGCCGTCAGCCGGGTCATGGCGACGCCCAGCGGTTCCGCCGACGAGACGCCGGGAGCCTTCGTCCAGGCGCGTTCCTGCTCCGGTCCGATCGTGCTGTTGCCGAACGACACCTCGGGCTCCGCCCCCGCCGGCGCGCCGAACACGATGCGGTCCACCGGCAGGCCGGACACGGCCGAGGACGCCTCGCGGGCCAGCCCGCCCGTCAGGCCGTACAGGAAGACCACGAGGGTGGTGATCAGCGTGACGACCGCGCCCATGAGGGCGAATCGCCCTCGGGCGAAGCGGATGTCACGGAGCGCGACGAACACAGGAACCCTCCCAGGGCTTCTTGTCAGGACGTCCCCAACCCTCCGTCGCCGCCGCGCGCCCGTCATCGGGGACAGGAGCGGTCCTCGCCCCGTCCATCGGGTCCACCTCGAAATCAATCGAACGGTTGATGGGAAGCGCGGAAAGGGGTTCGCGCGAGCGCCGTACGCTCGATGGAGTGAGCAACCCCGACGCACCCCGGCCGCCCGAGCGGCAGGTGGACCGCCCCCGCGCCCACCGCCATCAGCACGCCGACGCCCCGTCGCTGCGCCTGATGCGCCTCGCGCTGCACGGCGCGTTCTACGTGCTGCTCGCCATCGCCCTCGCACCCGCCGCCGTCGCCGCCATCGGCTCGGAGGGCTCCCGGAGCCCGTACGTACTGATCCCCGGCGTGGCGCTCGCCATCGTCTACGGCCTCGGGGCAGCCCGGGAATCCCGAGAGGCGGGGGAGGGGCGGCGGCCCCTCGGCTCCCGTACCGGGCTGTGGCTCGCCGCTGTCACCGGGCTGTGGCTGGTCCTCCTCGTCATGGACCGCGGTTTCAGCTATGTCGTCTTCCCGCTCTTCTTCCTCTTCCTGCACGTCATGCCGGTCCGCTGGTCCCTGCCCGCCGTGGCCGCCACCACGGCCGCGGTCGTCGCCGTGCAGGCGGTGGGGCCCGGCGGGTTCACCGCCGCGAAGGTCATCGGGCCGGTCGCGGGCGCGGCGGTCGCCGTACTGACCGCCTACGGGTACGCCGCGCTCTACAGGGAGAGCCGCAACCGTCAGCACCTGATCGACGACCTCGTACGGACCCGGGACGAGCTGGCCGCGACCCAGCGCGAGGCCGGGCGGCTCGCCGAGCGCCAGCGCCTGGCCCGCGAGATCCACGACACCCTTGCCCAGGGCCTGTCCAGCATCGTCCTGCTCGCCCGCGCCGCCGAGGCCGCGGCGGCGGCAGAGCCCCGCGGGACGAGCAGGACCAGCGGGGCAGGCGGGACCGGTGGGGTCAGTGCGTCCACGGCAGGCACAGAACCCGCCGACCTCCCGGCCGCCCGCGCGCACCTGCGCGAGATCGGACGGACCGCCTCCGACAACCTCGCCGAGGCCCGCCGCTTCGTACGGGCGCTCACTCCGCCCGCCCTGGAGGACGCCTCGCTGCCGGAGGCGCTGCGCCGCCTGACCGCCGGTTTCACGGGCGGGCCCGAGGTCCGCTTCCACTTGGACGGCGAGCCCCGGCGGCTCCCTATAGAGGCCGAGGTCGCCCTGCTGCGCCTCACCCAGGAAGCGCTCGCCAACGTCGCCCGCCACGCCCGCGCCGAACGGGCCGCCGTCACGCTCGCCTTTCTGGACGGGCAGGTGACGCTGGACGTGTACGACGACGGCGTCGGCTTCACACCGGGCGGCTCCGCCGGGGGAGCGGGCCGCATGACCTTCGGCCTGCACGGCATGCGGGAACGCATCGCCGAACTCGGCGGCACCCTCACCGTGGAGTCCGCGCCGGGCGAGGGTACGGCCGTGGCCGCGGCTCTGCCGGTACGGGTACGGGCGGGGGAGGCCCGTACGGAGACAGGTACGGACGCGGGCACCGAGGTGGCCGCACACACCGGTACACAGCCGTCCCGGTCCCGCCCCTCGGCACGGAACAGGGCCGCCGCATGATCCGCGTGCTGCTGGTCGACGACCACCCCGTTGTACGGCGCGGGCTCCGCGCCATGGTCGACGAACTGCCCGGCGTCGAGGCGGTCGGCGAAGCGGCGGACGGCGCGGCCGGGCTGCGCCTCCTCGCCGAGGCGCGGGAGAACGGGCAGCCGCAGCCCGACGTCGTGCTCATGGATCTCCAGATGGGCGACGGCATGCACGGCGTCGAGGCCACCCGCCGCATCACCGCCCTCCCCGAACCCCCGGCGGTACTCATCCTCACCACCTACAGCACGGACGCCGACATCCTCGCGGCCGTCGAGGCCGGGGCCACCGGCTACCTGCTGAAAGACGCCCCGCCGGAGGAAGTCGCCACCGCCGTCCACGCCGCCGCCCGCGGTGAGACCGTCCTGGCCCCGCCCGTGGCCGCCCGCCTGCTGGGCCGCGTACGAGCAGGCCGGCCCACGCTGTCCCCGCGCGAGATCGAGATCCTGCGTCTCCTGGCCGAGGGCCTGGCCAACAAGCAGATCTCCCGTCGCCTGTTCATCAGCGAGGCCACGGTCAAGACCCACCTCGTGCACATCTACGACAAGCTGAACGTCGACAGTCGGACGGCAGCCATCGCCGCCGGCCTCGCGGGCGGCCTGATCCGCCCGGCGTGACGGTCGGCAAAGCGCCCGGCGTGACGGCCGACGTAACGCCCGGCACGACGGCCGACGTAACGTCGGGCGTGACGCCCGGCGGAACGGGCGCCCTCACGCACGGCCCCCGCCACAGCGGGCTCGGCCCCGGTTGTCAGGTTGGAGTGCGACAATCGTCGTCGGCTGCCAGAGGCCGTCAGAAGCCGTCCACGACGCCGTCCACGACGACCGGCGACGACTGATGACGACCGACGACGATCTAAGACGATCCCGGCGGCAGCCGGACGCAAGATCCACAGAACCTCAGAGCACCCGTATGGAGAGCGCATGGCCCCCAGCACCCCGTCCGCCATGGAACGACCGCACTTCATCGGCATCGGCGGCGCCGGGATGTCGGGCATCGCCAAGATCCTCGCGCAGCGCGGCGCCCGCGTAGCCGGCAGCGACTCCCGCGAGTCGGCGACCGCCGCGGCCCTTCGCGACCTCGGCGCCACCGTGCACATCGGCCACGCCGCCGAGCACCTCGCCGCCGACGCGACCTGCGTCGTCGTCTCCAGCGCCATCCGCCAGGACAACCCCGAGCTGGTGGCCGCCGCCGACCGCGGCATCCCCGTCGTGCACCGCTCCGACGCCCTCGCCGCGCTGATGGACGGCCTCAGCCCGATCGCCGTCGCCGGTACGCACGGCAAGACGACCACCACCTCCATGCTGGCCGTCTCCCTCGGCGCCCTCGGTCTCGACCCCTCGTACGCGATCGGCGGCGACCTCGACGCGCCCGGCTCCAACGCCCGGCACGGCGAAGGCGAGATCTTCGTCGCCGAGGCCGACGAGAGCGACCGCAGCTTCCACAAGTACGCGCCCCAGGTCGCGATCATCCTCAACGTGGAGCTGGACCACCACGCCAACTACGCCTCGATGGACGAGATCTACGAGTCCTTCGAGACCTTCGTCGGCCGCATCCGCCCCGGCGGCACCCTCGTCATCTCCGCGGACAACCCCGGCGCCCGCGAACTCACCCGGCGCATCGCCGGACGCCACGACATCGAGGTCGTCACCTACGGCGACGCCGAGGACGCGGACGTACGCGTCACCAAGGTCAACCCGCGCGGTCTGGCCAGCGAGGTCACCGTCGTCCTGAACGGCAAGATGCTCACCTTCGCCGTCTCCGTCCCCGGCCGCCACTACGCGCACAACGCCGTCGCCGCCCTCGCCGCGGGCGTCGCCCTCGGCCTCCCGGTCCACAACCTCGCCTCGGCCCTCGGCAAGTACACCGGCGTCAAGCGCCGCCTCCAGCTCCAGGGCGAGGCGGGCGGCGTCCAGGTCATCGACTCCTACGCGCACCACCCCACCGAGATGACCGCCGACCTGGAGGCCATCCGCGGCGCCGCCGCCGGCTCCCGCATCCTCGTCGTCTTCCAGCCCCACCTCTTCAGCCGCACCCAGGAACTCGCCACCGAGATGGGCGAGGCCCTCACCCTCGCCGACGCCTGCGTGGTCCTCGACATCTACCCGGCCCGCGAGGACCCGATCCCCGGCGTCACCAGCGCCCTGATCACCGACGCGGCCGCCGCCAAGGGCGCGGACGTCACCCCCGAGCACGACATGGCCGCCATCCCGGACGTCATCGCCGGAATGGCGAAGCCGGGAGATCTTGTTCTCACCATGGGAGCGGGCGATGTGACGGACCTCGGTCCGCGCATCCTGGAGCGCATGGCCCGCCGGGACAGCTGAGGAGAGACCGCAGATGCCGTACGAGATCGACAAGCCGGAAGAGCAGTGGCGGGCCGAACTGTCCCCGGCGGAGTACCACGTCCTCCGCGAGGCCGGCACCGAGCCCGCCTACCGCGGTGAGTACACCGACACCAAGACCGCAGGCGTCTACTCCTGCCGCGCCTGCGGCGCGGAGCTGTTCCGCTCCACCGAAAAGTTCGAGAGCCACTGTGGCTGGCCGTCCTTCTACGACCCCAAGGACTCCGACGCCGTCGAACTGATCGAGGACCGCTCCCTCGGCATGGTCCGCGTCGAGGTCCGCTGCAAGCGCTGCGGCTCCCACCTCGGCCACGTCTTCGAGGGCGAGGGCTACCCCACCCCGACGGACCAGCGGTACTGCATCAACTCGATCTCCCTGGCCCTGACCCCCGACGAGGGCTGAGTCAGTTCTCCCCGGACGCCTCGGGGCGCAGCAGTGGATGTACGACCCCGGGGAACACCGTGGCCTGTACGACCGGCTCCGCCGCCCCGCCCTTGACCACCGTCTCGGCGACACCCCACGGGCGTCCGGGGAGCACCACCGTCAGCGTGTAGACCGACGCGCACCCCATGCACTCGTACCGGTCCGCCCACGTCTCCACGTCCGTGGTGCTCCCCGGCATACGGGCCACATGCCGGTACCGCGCATGGCACCGCTCGCACTTCTCGCCCGGCTCGCACGTCCCGCCGCACGGACACGGCACATCCAGCGACTCCGCCGGCCGCCAACGCTGCGTGAGCACCGCCTCACGCGTAGCGCCCATGTCCTTCATCGACTTCAGATTCCGCGCCGCCACGTTGTACGACTCGCCCGTCGCCGCCATCCGGTCCCGGATGACGTCCTTGCGTCCACGGTTCGTCGTCATCTCTGCTCCTCCAGGTGATCACGCAGCCCACCAGGAGGCCCACGAGTACGAACCCCCAACGGTACCGGTCCGCTCCGCGGGGGGTTCGCCTACGTGGTGGGTGCGGTCAGCTCCGTACCGCGTACGCGACGAAGGCCGCCCATGCGGTGGAGGAGAGCGTCAGCTGCGGGCCCTGCTTGTCCTTGGAGTCCCGGACGTGCACGGTGGCGGGGCAGGCGGCCACCTCGACGCAGTCACCGTCGCCCCCACTGCTGTAACTGGACTTGTGCCAGGAGAGGGCTACCTCGACGCAGCTGTCACCCTGTGAGCCGCTGTAGCTGCTCTTGAACCAAGTCAGTCCCGTTGTGCTCATAGCGCTCCTCGCATTCGCTTCAACAGGCCCCGGGAATCCTCGGGGGTGAGAGCCTGCGAGCGCATCTTGGCATACCGCTGATGAAGGAGGCTGATCGCTTTCGGAGTCGAGATGAACTGGCCGGACTCTTGTCCCTCGGAGTATCCGAACCATCGGTGCTCCGGTGACTCCAGCAACTGCATAGGACCGTCCAGTCCGGCGTGTGTCGGTTGCCGCAGCGGCATGATTTGAAACTCCACGTTCCAGTGCCGCTCGGTTACGTCCAGCAGGTGATCGAACAGCTCCCGGGTAACTTCCTCGCCACCCGTGTGCCGCTCCAGTACCGCCTGTTCGACGATGAAGCTGAAGGCGCAGGGTGGCTTGCGGCGCGTGGACAGCAAGTTCTGCCGAAGCAGTCGCGCGGTGATCCGCTGGTCCAACTCCTCCTCGTTCGGAAGCGGTGGAACGCTGAACGAGACCGCCTGCGCGTATGCCCTGGTCTGCAACAGGCCGGGGAGCACCCGACATTCGTACGTGTACAGACTGATTGCTACCTGCTCCAGCTGAGCCCACATCCTGAACCACGCCGCCAGCCCCGGCTTCCGTGTCAGATACGGCGAAGCCTTCCGCAACGCCCCGGTGTTCCCCAGAGCGTCCTCCCCGCGTTCCACGAACGCCGGGTCCGGCATGCGGCGGCCCAGTTCGATCGAGGCGACTGTGTGCTTGGAGAAGCGCACCAGGGCGGCGAACTCTTCGCGGCTGAGGCCGACGTGTTCCCGCAGGGCTTGCACCACCGCGCCGAAGGTTCGCAGGCTGTCCGAGGGTTCGGGTTCTGTGTAGCCGGGGCTGCCGGCCACATCGTCCGTGCTTTCCGTACCGTCCGACCCGTCCGTCATGTTCAGTTACCTCTCGCGCGCCTGTCTCGCTATCCACTCACGACGCGGCCATGGTTACGCCAAGTCATCGGTACTGTCTACCCTTCGTGCGCGTACGCTGACTCAGCGTACGCGCGGCCCTCCTGGTGGCTGGGGTCTTGGCAGGCCACATTGGGCCTCATGACGACACCCCCCACACATCAGCCGCATCAGCGCATCGTCACCGTGCGTGCGTTCACTCAGCGGTTCAGCTCGACCAGGCTCGGCGCGCGCCTCGCCAGGCACCTGGCGTTGCATCAGTTGGAGAGCTGGGGTATTCCGCACTCCAGCTCCACGTCGAGTTCGGTCGCCGTGCTCGTGGCGGAGCTGGCGGCGAACGCCGTGACTCATGGGCGGGTCGCCGGACGGGACTTCGAGCTGCGGCTCACGTGGACGCCGGAGACCTTGCGGATCGAGGTCTCGGACACGCGGGGCGAGCTGCGCGTTCCGGGGCCGGGGGAGGCTTCCCTGCCCGCGCCGGACTCGGAGACCGGTCGTGGCTTGGTCCTCGTGGAGGCGCTCGCGGACCGGTGGGCGGTGATCGACCGCGTACCCGTCGGCAAGACCGTACGGGTCGAGCTGGATCTCCCGGCCTGATCCGGGCGACTCCGCCCCGTCTGCGGGCGCTCGCGTATACGTGAACGTATACTTCTTCCATGGGAGATGTCATGATCCGGGTACCCGCCGAGGTTCGCGACCGCCTCGCCGTTCTCGCCGAAGCCCGCGGCAGCTCGATCCGGTCCATAGTGCAGGAATTCGCCGAGACCACGCTCACTCCCGACGAGCGCAGGGAGCGGGCCGAGCGTGCTCGTGCCTACATGGCCGAGCACTTCGGGCACTACGTCACCGATGAGGAAGCCGCCGACGTGCGCAGGAAGATGAATGAGGCCGTCGCCGTCTATCACCGGCGCGGTAAGAGCACCGCGTGATTCTGGAGCACTTCGTTCTCGATGCGCCGAGCATGATGGCGTTGCGCGGCAGCAGGCAGCTCTCCGGGTTGATCCACAACGCCTATCTCGATCCGGCCGCCCGTCTGTGGATTCCTCTGCTGTCCCTGGTCGAAGCGGAGCGTGAGGCCGCGGGTCTCCTGGCGCACGTAGGGCAGATCGACGCTTTCCGCACCGTGGATGTCGACTACGCCACCGCGTACGCGGCCTTCGAGCTGGTCCGCCGGGAGGCCGACGGTCTTGCTCTGGGGCAGGCCGCGGCCGTGGTGGCCGCGCGTCGGCTGGAGCACGAGTGCCCTGGCGATGCTGTGCTCATCGCGACTGTTTCGCCGGAGCCGTATGAGGGGTTGGGGGCGGCTGTCATGGACCTCGATCGCTGAGGCCTGCTGACGTCCGATCGGAGTTAGGTGCCCGATCGCGCCCGGATGGATGCGGGGCCCGCCCGTACCCGCCATGGCTGTCGGAGGGGCCCGGTACGCTGGCGAACGTACGGAATGCGGAGCCGACGTGCGAGGGGCGGGATGGACGGGGCGGCCAGAATTCCGGCCGACATGTTCCGGTTCACCACCGGCGATCGGGCGCCGCTGTACGCCGCGATTCTGCGCGCGTTCGGCGACGCCAACGAACGGCTGGTGACGGCTCTCGGCCTGGACGATGTACGGGAACGGCTGCGGGGCGTCGGCTGGTTCGACGCGCTCACCGACGACGATCTGGTGTCGGCGCTCAAGCAGTTGGGCGAGTGGCAGTTGCTGGACGTCGTGCAGAACCACGCCGAGAACTACCACACGGCCGAGGAGTACGAGCGCCGCAACCTCCAGTACTCCCTGACGCGCCGGGGCGAAGCCGCGTTCGCGGGCGTTCAGCACGCGCTGGCGGTTCTCGCCTCCACCGGGGCGCTCCAGACCGCGGTACTGGACGCCATCGCCGACCGGGTCGCCGAGCTGGCGGCGCTGCTCGGCGACGCGGGCTCCACCGACCGTCGCGTCTTCAGCACACTCCAGGAGCTGGAGGGGCATCTGGACGCCCTGCGCTCCAACACCAAGCAGTTCAACGGCGAACTCCAGCGCCTCCTACGGGCCGACGGCACCGACCTCGCCACCTTCCACGAGGTGAAGGCCGCCACGGTCGGCTACCTCCAGGAGTTCCTCACCAACCTCGACCAGCGGGCGCACGCCATCGCGAGCGCCATCTCCCGCGTCGAGGCGCGGGGAGGCGGGGCGAGTGGGGGCGAGGCGGCGGGAGAGGGCGACGGAGTCGAGGAGTTGTGGCGGCGG
The DNA here is from genome assembly GCF_040654875.1 of Streptomyces sp. NPDC050610. Taxonomy (NCBI): domain Bacteria; kingdom Bacillati; phylum Actinomycetota; class Actinomycetes; order Kitasatosporales; family Streptomycetaceae; genus Streptomyces; species Streptomyces sp. NPDC050610. The sequence continues at coordinate 107,778 of NZ_JBFAIV010000005.1, forward strand.
GCGCTGCGCGGCGCGGAACTGCCGCCGACCGCGGGCGGCGACCCCGCCCCGGCCTGGCTGAGCCTGCGGCGGGCCCGGTGGGACGGGCTGCGCGCCTGGTTCCTGCCGGCCGACGGCTCATCGCCCCGCGTGGAGCAACTGCACCATGTGGCGCGCCGCGCCATCGTCACCCTGCTCCAGGTGCTGGACCGGATCACGGAGTCGCGCCGCCGTTCGTCCAGCGCGGCGCAGGACTTCAGGGAACTCGCCCGCTGGTTCGCCGCCGCCCCGGACGAGGACGGACTGCACCGGCTGTGGTCGGCGGCGTTCGGCCTCGGCTCCGCCCGGCACGCGCACCTCGTACCCGCCGACCCCGAACTGAGCGGCGCCTCCGAGAGCTGGGCGACGGTACCGCCCGTAGAGGTGTCGGCCCTGCTGCGTTCCAGCGGCCGTACGGAACGCTTCACCCGGACGGGCCGGGTGCGGGACGTCGCGGCGCTCAAGGCCGCCCGCGCCGAACGGGCCCGCGCGGAACGCGCCGAACTCGAAGCCGCCTGGAGCCTGTTGCGTACGGAATCGCCACTGCGACTGTCGGCCTTCGGCGCCCTCGACCACGGGACCTTCGAACGGCTGCTGGACCTGCTCGGCCGAGCCCTCGCCGTCGCCCCGGACAGTACCGGGGCCCGGCGGGCGGTCACGGGCGACGGCCGGGTGGAAGTGGTGCTGCGGCCCCCGGCCGACGGCGCGCAGGCCGTGCTGCGCACCGCGCGCGGCCGGCTGACCGGGCCGGATTACGTGATCGAGGTCCGTACGGCGCGTACGCGACTCCCCGCACAGTCAGCCGGAGCGGAGGCAGCCGGATGAGCTCACTCGCCAACCAACTCGTGATCGCCGAACGCGAAGAGGTCGCGCGCGGCATTCGCTTACTGCTCGCCCGTCCGCTGCTGACGGAACGCGCCGACCCCGACGCGTTCGACCTGGTGCGCCGCCGCAGGGAGTCGCTGGTCCGCTGGTTCGACTACACCCTGGGCTGGACGCTGACCGTCGAACCGAGGCTCGGCCACGCCCGGCTCGCGAAGGTACGGCAGCACGCCGACGCCGGCCGCCCCGCCCGGCGGACGAGGTCCGGCCGCGCGCCGTTCGACCGCCGCCGCTACGTCCTGCTGTGCGTGACCGCCGCCGAGCTGCTGTCCGTACCGGTCACCACCATCGGGCTGCTCGCCGGCCGCGTCGCCCAGGCCGCCGCCGCCGACCCCGCGCTGGCCCCCTTCGACACCGCCCAGCGCGCCGAGCGCATGGCGTTCGTGGACGTCCTGCGGCTGCTGGAGTCGTACGGGGCGCTGCGGACCGTCGACGGGGCGACGGACAGCTTCACGGACTCGGCCGAGGCGAAGGTGCTCTACCAAGTGCAGGCGGGGGTCCTCATGCGGCTGCTCGCCGCGCCCAACGGCGCGTCGCGGCTCGCGGTCGAGCCGGACAGCGTTCCGGGGCGGTTCGAGGAATTGCTGGCCGGGCTGGTGCGGGAGCGGCGGTATGGGGTTCGGGGGGCGGAGTCCGCTGGTGGGGGTGTCGGTTCGGACAGGGTCGATGGCGCTGACGGGGCGGCCGATTCTGAGGAGTTGGTCGAGTCTGCCGTGGCATCTGAGCCGACTGGTCCCGCCGACACGACCCCGGTCGCTTCCGTGGTGCAGCGCAACCTGTGGCTGCGCCACTCGGTGCTGCGCCGCCTCTTCGACGATCCGGTGGTGTACCGGGACGAGCTCACCGAGGCCCAGCTCGGCTACCTCGCCTCGCCGACCGGGCGGCAGATCATGCGCCGGGCCGCCGAACAGGCCGGCTGCGTGCTGGAGGAGCGCGCCGAGGGCTGGCTGCTCGCCGATCCGGACGGGATCGCCACCGACGGCAAGTTCCCCGACGACTCCAGCCACGCCAAGGTCGCCGCCCTGCTGCTGCTCGACACCGTCACCGCCGATCCGGCCGGCACCACGCCCGAGCAGCTCGCGGCCGCCGCCGCCGGGCTGCTCGGCCGCTTCCCGAGCTGGGCCAAGGCGTACCGGTCCGAGGACGGCGCGGCCCGCCTCGCCGAGGACGCCGTGGCGGTACTGGCCGGCTTCGGGCTCGTACGCCGCGAGGGCGACCGGATCACCGCCCGCCCCGCCGCGTTCCGCTACCGGGTCACCGGCGCCGCCGAGCCCGAAGGGAGGCCCGTATGACGGTTGCCGTACTCGGCCGGTCCGAAGGGGCATCCGTATGACGGTTGCCGTGCCCTGCCAGTCCGAAGGGACGCCCGTATGAACGTCACCGTGCTTGCCCGGCTCGAAGGGGTGGTCCCGTGACGGTCACCGCGCTTCCCCAGCCCCGCGCGGAGCGTGCGAGTGCGCTCCGCTGGCAGCCGTCGCGCGCCGGAGTGCTCAACGTCTGGCGCTACTACGACGAGGTATTCACCTTCCACCGCGGCAAGCTGCTGCTCCGGGGGCCGAACGGCACGGGCAAGTCGAAGGCCCTGGAGGTGCTGCTGCCCTTCCTGTACGACGCGAGCCTGCGCCCCAACCGGCTGTCCACGTTCGGCGGTTCCGAGCGCACGATGCACTGGAACCTGATGGGCGAGGGGGCCTCGGGCGTCACGCGGGTGGGATACGTCTGGCTGGAATTCCGTACGGATGCGGGCCAGCGGGATGGGACGGGGAAGAGGGATGGGGCGGGCGACGGGGCTGAAGGGGGCGACGGAGGCGAAGAGGTTGGCGGGAGCGCCTGGTTCACGATCGGCGCCCGGTTGCAGGCCAGCGAGCGCACCACCTCGGTGACCGCCGACTACTTCACCACCACTCAGCGCGTCGGCGTGCCCGGCGTGCCCGGCGGTCTGTCGCTCGTCGGCGAGTCCGGTCAGCCCCTGACCCGCGCCGCGCTCGCCCAGGCCCTCACCGGGCATGGCGAACTGCACGCCTCCGGCGCCGACCACCGCGCCGCCGTCCGCCGGACCCTCTTCCCCGGCCTGACCGAGCAGCGCTACGACGCGCTGATCACCGCTCTCCTCCAACTGCGCACCCCGAAACTCTCCGAACGGCTCGACCCGTCCCTCCTGTCCACCCTGCTCTCCCGCGCGCTGCCGCCACTGGACCGCGGCGAACTCTCCGACCTGGCCGACGGGTTCGAGCGGTTGGACCGGCAGCGCGAGCACCTGGCCAAGCTGGACGGCGAGGTGCGCGCCGCGCAGACGCTCGCCGCGCGCCAGCGCTCGTACGCGCAGCGCGTCCTGCGCGCCGGGGCCGCGGACCTGATCGCGGCCACCACCGACATGGACAACCGCACCCGTGCGGCGCGCGAGAGCGAAGAGGAGTACGACCGGGCGCTCGTACGCCGGACCGACGCGCAGGAGAAACAGGCGGAAGTCGAAGAGCTGGGGGAGGAGCTGCGCTCCCGGATCGAAGGGCTCACCGAGTCCGAGACCTACCGCAAGGGCCGCGAACTCGACCGGCTGGGGCAGCGCGCGGCCGACGCGCGGCGGGAGGCCGACACCAGGGGCGCCGCCGCCGAGGGGGCGCGCGGGGAGGCGCATGGCGACGCGGTACGGGCCGCGGAGGCGGACGCCGCGGCCACGGCCGAGGCCGGCCGGGCGCGCGACGCGGCCGCCGCGACCGAGGGGGCGGCCCGGCAGGCCGGGCTGACCACCGCGTACGCCGAGGCCGCGACCGCCGTCGCGGCGGGCGACGCGGACCTCGCCAGGCAACTGCTGCACGGCGCGGTGCGCGGCAGGCTCGGCGCGATCGCCACCGTCCGGACCGCGTTCGACGCGCACCGCGACGCGGTACGCGAACGCGACGCCGCGGAGGCCGCCCTGGAGGACGCCAGGGCGGCGCTGGCCGCCGCCTCCCAGCGGCGTACCGCGTGCGACGAAGACCACCGGGCCGCGCTCGGCGAACAGGCCCGGCGGCTGCGCGCCTGGGCGGCGGGGTGCACGGAACTCGCCTTCGGCGCCGACCTCATCGAGGAACTGGCCGCGCAGGCGGCACACGAGGCGGAGGTGCTGACGCTCACCGAGGCCGCCGTGCGCACCGCCGACCGCGCCCTCGCGTCGGCGGAGACCACGGCCGCGCGCCGCCGCGCCGAGGAGGCGGCCGTGCGCGAGCGGCTGGCGGCGGAGGCCGCGGAGCTGGAGGGCGAGAGCGACCTGCCGCCCGAACCGCCGCGGACCCGTACCGCGGACCGTTCCGTACTGCCCGGAGCGCCGCTGTGGAAGCTCGTCGCCTTCCACGAGTCCGTACCGGACGCCACGCAGGCCGGGACCGAGGCGGCGCTGGAGGCCGCGGGGCTGCTCGACGCCTGGGTGGGGCCGCACGGCGGTCTACTCGCCGCGGGCCACGACACGTTCGCCGAGGCGGACTGGGCGGAGCCGGTGGCGGGCAGCGGTTTCGCGGATGCCGTGGGGTCGGTGCCCGCCCCCGCCCGCAGCCTCGCGGACGTCCTGCGGCCGGAGCCCGACGCTCCGGTGCCCGCCGAACGCATCCTGCGGCTGCTGTCCGGCATCGCCTACGGCGAGACCCTGCCCGAAGGGCACCGCGCGGCGGTCGGCGCGGACGGCACCTGGCGGCTGGCGAGCATGACCGGCAGTTGGGCCAAGACCGAATCGGCCCACATCGGCGCCATGGCACGGCACCGCGCCCGCACGCGCCGAATCGCCGAACTGACGCACCGTATCGGCGAGTTGGATGTGACCATCGCCGAGTGCGACAACGAACTGTCCACCGTCGCGGGCCGCCGCCGGGCCCTGGACCTGGAGCGGCGAGGCCGGCCCGACCACCGCCCGGTGGCGGCGGCCCAGCGCGCGCTGGACCACGCCGAAAGCGACGTCGCCCACCACGACGACACCGTACGTACGGCCGTGACCAGGCGTTCCGTACAGGAGAAGGGGGTCACCGCGGCCCGGCTCACGCTGGAGGCCACGGCGGCGGAACACGCCCTGCCCACCGACCGCGAGGCGCTGGAACGGCTCGTCGAGAGCGCCGAGAACCTGCGCGAGACGGCCGGCCAGTGGATCTTCGCCGAACTGCGACTGGCCCATGGACTCCGTACCGCCGCCGAGGTGCGCGGGCAGGCGGACCGGTCCCTGCGAACCGCCGAGGAACGGGAGAGCGAGGCGCACCGGGCCGAGACGGCCGCCCGCACGCTGGCCGCCACACTGGAGGAGGTCACGCGCTCGGTCGGCGCGGAGTACAAGGAAGTACTGGCCCGGATCGAGCAGCTCCGCGCGGACCTGCGGCGCGCACACGAGGAGGTCAAGCGGCTCTCCGCCGAACTCATCGACCTCGCGGGCCGCATCGGCGCGCTCGGCAACTCCCGCCTGAGCGCGGCCGATCAGCGCGACACCGCCATCGCCGCGCGGGACGCCGCCGCCGGGCGGCTGCGCCGGTACGCGGCCCTGGGCTTCCCCGCCGACGCCGGAGCCGCCGACTTCCAACTCGCACCGGGCGACGGCACCAAGGCGACCCTGGAGGCCGCCCGCACGGTCGCCGCCCAATGGCACGCCGTGCCGCACGCGCCGAAGAACCTGGCGGACGCCCTGGGCCGGCTCGGCGAGACGGTGCACGAGAGCCGCCAGGCCCTCAGCGACCGTGCCGACCTGGACCTCGGGCCGGACGACGAAGGCGACGTCCAGGTCTTCACGGCCGCGATGGACGGCGCGTCGATCGGCGCGGCGCAGCTCCTGACCGCACTCACCGCCGAACGCGACCGCAGCCGGGACGACATCACCGCCGCGGAACGCGAACTGTTCGACCAGACCCTGACCGGCGACACCCGCCGCCACCTCGCGGCCCGTATCCGCCAGGCCAACGAACTGGTCGACGCCATGAACGCCCGCCTTGAGCGGGTACGCACCGCCTCCCGCGTCGCCGTCCGGCTCGTATGGCAGGTGGACCCCGCACTGCCGCCCGGCACCAGAGCCGCCCGCGAACTGCTGCTGAAGGACCCGGTACGGGTGACCGAAGCGGACCGCGACGCGCTGCACCGGTTCTTCCGCGACCGCATCGAGGAGGCCAAGGCCGCTGACACGGCCGCGAGCTGGGAAGAACAACTGGCGCAGGTGCTGGACTACACGGCCTGGCACCAGTTCGTGGTGAAACTCGACCGGGCGAACGGGCACGGCTGGCAATTGCTGACCAAGAAGCTGCACGGCGCGCTGTCCGGCGGCGAGAAGGCCATCGCGCTGCATCTGCCGCTCTTCGCCGCCGTGGCCGCGCACTACCACGCCGTCCCGCGGGCGCCCCGGCTGATCCTGCTGGATGAGGTGTTCGTCGGCGTCGACGCCACCAACCGCGGCCAGGTCTTCGACCTGCTGCGCGCCCTCGACCTGGACCTGATGCTCACCTCCGACCACGAGTGGTGCACCTACCGCGAACTGGACGGCATCGCCGTGCACCAGCTCATCACCGGCGACGGTGGGGGCGACGCCGGTGACGCCGGGGCGGACGAGGCGGTCACGACGGCCCGCTTCGTCTGGGACGGAGCCGAGCTCGTACCTGATGGGGAGGGACTGTGAGCGGCCTGGTCCGCCGTCACGGGGAGCGGCGATGAGGTCTCCAAGCTGCCGCTATGCGGACCGCCCGGAGCCGACTCCCGGGGAGCGGCCATGAACTCCCCGGGCCGCCGCTATGCGGACCGCCCGGAGCTGGCCCCACTCTGGCAAGCCGCCCACCACCGGCTCTCCGCGGGCCGCCCCGTCAGCAGGCTCCGCGTCGGGCCGCTCACCCCCGAGGGCCGCAGCGCGCTGGCCGACCTGCTCGGCCTCGACCGGCTGCCGGACGCGTACACGAGCGTGGACCTGGCGCGGCTCGACACCGCGCTCCTGGAGATCTGCGGACACGGCGTACGGGCCGTCGTCGCCGACATCGTCGGGCCGCTCGGCGACCGGGCCGCCGAACGCGAAGCGGAGCGGACGCGCCGCGCCGACCTGTGGGCATGGCTGGATGCCCACCCGACGGTGACCGCCCAGCCCGCGCTCGCCGCGTGGACGGCGCAACTGCGCCGTACGGGCCTGATCGCCGGCTCCGTCGACCGTACCCGCGAGTCCTTGGAACAGGCACTGCGCACCCTGGCCGCCCTGCCCGCACAGGGCGAACCGCTGCCGGTGTTCGCGACGGCCGTCCTCTCCGACTCGCACGCCCTCGACGACGGAACCCGCCTCTCCTCCCTGGTCCTACGGGCTCTCGCCACGCTGCACGAGACGCCCGCACCCGAATCCGCGGCCGACCGCCGTGCACTGTGGGGCCGCGCCGGAATCGCGGACGACGCCCTGTCCACCACGGTCCTGACCGCGGGCTTCCACCCGTCCGGCTCCGGCCCGCTCGCCCGCGCCCTGACCGCGTACTCCGAAGCGGGCCACGCCGCCCACCTCACCCTCGCGCAACTCCGCACCCCAGGCGACCTCCGATTCCCCGCCCAGCACGTGCACATCACGGAGAACCCGAGCATCCTCGCCCTCGCCCTGAGCCGCTTCGGCCCGTCCTGCCCGCCGATGGTGTGCACCTCAGGCTGGCCCAACAGCGCCGCTATGCTCCTGCTCCGCCACCTCGCAGCCGCCGACTGCCACCTCCACTACCACGGCGACCTCGACGGCGAGGGCCTGCGCATCGCCGCCCACATCCTGGCCAAAACCCCCGCCAAACCTTGGCGCATGACCACCGCCGACTACCTGACGGCCCTACGGTCCGCTGAACGGGGCCCGGACCCCGGCCGGATCACCGAGGCGCCCTGGGACCAGGAGCTGGCCGGAGCCCTCCGGGAGGCGGGGGCCTCGGTCGTCGAGGAGCGGGTGGCGGAGGTGCTGCTGGGGGATCTGGCGGTGCACGTTCGGAACCGCATCCGCAGGTGAGAGGCGTGCGGCAGTGGTGTGACTGCTGAGGCGCGTAGCCACGGCATACCGTCGGTCGGTCGCGACTCGGACGCTGTCCTCGGCTGCCATGATCCGGATCCTGATACGTGGTCTCGCGAGGGCCTCTCAAGTGCTAGCCTGCGGCATTCAGCGATGATCTTGTGGGCACGGGTCGTCAACTCTTTTAAGTGTTAGGGGAATTGTGGGCCGTATCGGGAAAGTTCTCGCTGGCGTTGTCTGTGTAACTGCAGTAGTTGTATGCGTCGGTGCGGCTGGTTCGGCAGCCGTGACGAAGAGCTTTCGTGCTGGCTTGTCCGAACAGTCGGCGACGGTGTCGGCGAGTATCGCGCAGGCGACGTTGCCGGAGCAGGAGGGCGTGGTCCCCGACGCGAGCAACGTGCAGTTGATGTGGTGGGGGCCGCGGGGCGTGGTCACCGATGCAAGTAACGTGCAGTTGATGTGGTGGAAGTCGGCGGGCGTGGATAGGGAGCCCGTGGACGTGCCGAGTCTCGCGCGGGTCTGACCCGGACTTTCCGCTCAGGCGACAGGCTCCTGGGAATTCTCAGGAGCCGGTAACGCCGTGGTCCATGAGAAGGCTCTGAAGGCTCTCCGCCTCCGCCGTGGCTTCAAGGCTTTGATAGATGGTGACGGCCTGTGCACCGTACTGGCGCGCCACTTCGATGCTGCGCGATGAGAGAGCGGTTCGCGCGAGCCCGGCGAGCGCGTGGGCGGAACCCAACGGGGAGTCGGCGATCCGAGCCACCTCCAGGGCCTGTTCGTAGATGTCCAGCGCGATGCCGAGTCGCCCTGAGTCGCGCTGGACGTCGGCCATGCCGATGAGGGCGCGCTGACGTTCGTATGCGTTGCCGATGCTGTGAGCGACCTCGGCGGCCATGCTGAAGTGGAGCAGCGCTTCGCCTCGCCGCCCAGTCTGTGCGTAGGTCGTGCCGATGTTGATCAGTACGTTGGTCTCGCCCAGGGCGTCGCCTCCGGATCGGTGGCTGTCGAGGGCGCGTTGGAAGCACTCAAGTGCCCGCGCGGTCTGTCCCGTCTCCTGGTGGATCGCTCCGAGATTGGTGTTGAGGATGGCGAGTTCCTGCCGGCCGCCGTGTCGCTGGACCAGCGCCAAGGACCGCTCGTAGTAGTCCCGAGCTTCTTCCAACTGTCCCTGCCTGGAGTGGAGTTCGCCCATGTCGTTCAGGGCGGTAATCATTCCTCCCACTTCATTGAGTTCCTCACGGATGCTGAGGACTGACCTGAACGTCTGGAATGCGTCTTTGTGTCGCCCGCTGTAATACACGGCCGCGCCTTGGACGTTGAGGCAGTCCGCTTCCCCCGAGCGATCGGGGATCTCCCGGTAGCTCGACAGGGCCCGGTCCAGGAGGCGCAGCGCCATGTCGCCGTTTCCGGAAGCCAGTTCGGCGCGGCCCGACTGGAGCAGGGAGTCGGCGCAGCCGCGTGGGTCCTGGCGGTCCTGGAAGAGAGTCAGGGCCTCTGTCGCGCAGCGCAGAGCCTCGGTGGGGTCCTGCTGAGCCAGGATGGCCGCTCGTTCGACCAGGGTCCGGGCCAGGGCGGTGCCGGCGCCGCGCGTACGGAGGGCGGTTACCGCCGCGTCGTAGAGGTCGGCGGCGATATTCCAAGTGCCCCAGATCTTGAGTGACTCTGCCAGTACGTAGGGGAAGAGCGCGGCATGACCGGGCGATGTGGCGGCGGCGGCGCGTGCCGCCGCCAGAAGGTTGGCGCGTTCCACGGCGAGCCACACTGACGCCTCGTCCGTGTCGGCGAACTCGGGTGCGTACGGAGACCGCCCTGCCTTTCCCAGCGGCAGGGTGGGACGACGTGGATGGGTGAGGCGGTCGGCGCGGTGGGCGCTGGTGAGGTAGTAGTCGAGGAGTCGGTCGACGCCCTTGTGGCGGACGGGCTCCGGTTCTGTCTCGGAGCAGAGCCGGAGGGCGAAGGCGCGGGCGAGGTCATGGAACCGGTAGCGGTCCCGTACGGGTTCTTCGAGCAGATGACAATCGAGCAGCTCTTCCACGCTCCGGCGAATCGGTTCCGATGCCACTCCGGTTTCCGGCGCGATGAGTGCGGTCGCTGCTTCGAGGGTAATGTCAGGGCCTGTGTGCAGTGCCAATCGGCGGAACAAGCACTGCGCGGGTGCGCTGAGCTCGCTGTATGTGAGCTGGAACGCGGCGGTGACCGATCCGTCGAACTCGCCCAGAGGGTCGGCGGACTGAGCGAGCCGATCCAGGAGATGGCGTAGATCCCAGGAATCATGATGCCTGAAGTGATTCGCCAATAGCTGGAGCGTGAGCGGGTGGCCCCCGCACGTGTTCACGACCTGCCCGAGGGCCGCGCAGTCGGCGGATACCCGGGCGCTGCCCGCGATACGGGTGAAGAGTCCGGTTGCCTCCGTCGCGGAGAGGGCGTCGACGAATAGCGAAGTGGCACCGTCGAGTCCGGTAAGCCGATTTCGGCTGGTCACGATCGCCCGGCAGGTGGGGGAGCCGGGCAACAGAGGGCTGACCTGCGAGGCGTTTCGGGCGTTGTCGAGGACGACGAGTATGCGGCGGCGGGCTGTCCACTCCCGCCATTTGGCCGCGCGCTCATCGAGCGAGTCAGGCAATGCGCCGGATTCTCCGGAGGCATGCAGCAGTGCGGCGAGCGCCTCGGCGGGGTCGTAAGGCGGATGGCCGCTGTAGGCGTGCAAGTCCACGTAGAAAAGTCCGTCCGGGTAGGATGCACGCATCTGGTGGGCAGCGTGAATAGCCAGCGCGGTCTTTCCGATTCCCGGCATTCCGTGAACAATCGTTAGCGGCATCGCTGTTTCCGCACCCGCCGCGGACGTGGGTTGCGCGAGTAGGATACGCAGTTCGCTCGCCCGTCCTGTGAAGTCCCGGGTGTCGCGCGGCAAGTAATTCCGAGGCTCCGGTACCACCACTGGGGGAACAGCAACGGCATCACTGAGCAGCGAACGGTCTTGCCGGAGAATCCGTTGGTGGAGCTCTCGCAGCTCCGCTCCTGGCTTGATCCCTTGTCTCACATCGAGACGTCGTTGTGTGGTCCGATAGAGGGTGAGCGCTTCGTCGTGCCGCCCGGAGCGGTACAGCGCCAGCATCAGCTGGGCGATCACGCGCTGCGCGAGCGGATTCTGCGCGGCGAGTTCGTGGAGTTCACCGATGAGATCCGCGTGCCGTCCCAACTCCAGCTCCAGGCGTATTCGCTCCTCCCGTACACGGCGGAAGTCCTCGACCAGCCGGGCTCGCGACGACGCGGCCCACTCGTTGGTGAACTCTGCCAGGGGATCGCCTCGCCACAGGGTTTCGGCCCTGCGCAGCAGACCGATGGCCGCTTCCCTCCCGCCCCGGCCGGCCTCCGCGTCCGCGTCGGCGCGCAGCCACTGGAAGCGCATCAGGTCGACGTCTTTCGGGTCGACGCGGAGCCGGTACAGACGTGGCGACGGTCGTTCCACCCGGGCCAGGTCACCGACTGCCCGGCGCAGTCGGCCCCGTAATCGGGACAGATAGGTGTGCAGCGTTTCCAGGGCAGTCCGGGGCAGGTCGTCGTCCCAGAGGCGGTCCAACAGGGCGTCCACACTGACTGGTTCGCCTCGGGCGTGGATCAAGACGGCCAATACACAGCGCTCTTTCACCGAACCGAGCGCGTGCTGCTGCTCGTGGTGCCATAGTTCAAGTGATCCCAGAGCAAGAAGTTCCACCATCGCCCCCCGACGGGTGCGCTTCTTCTTGCTGCCGTCGGCAGCGCCCGCACATCCGTGCGGAACTCACTTCACTCTTGCCACGAGGCGAGGGGGAGCGGACAGGGGCGCATGGAAGCACGACCGGCGCACAAGCGGTTTCGCGACCGCTGCCGCACAGCTGCACGTGGAGTGCAAGGTTCCTGCAAGCCGTCCATCCAGCCCTCGGGGCATCCCCTGGTCAGCGGCCGCGACCGTCGCGGTTGACCGGAGCGAACGACCGTTCCGGGGGCGGAGAAGACCAGGGGGCGGACCCGATGAGCATGACCATGATGGAAGCGCACGGGCACTATGTGCCGGTGCGCCTGGACGCTGAGCGCTGGGCCACGCGCCGAATCCACCGGAGACTGCTGGTCGTGGTGCATACGGTGACCGCCGGGAAGAGGCTGTTCGACGCGGTTCGCCTGCTGGAGGGCGACCCGCGGATACAGGTGTTCTTCACCGCCGCTCCCGATGTGTTCAGCAACGGGGTGGAGGAATTCCTGGAGGAACTCAACGGGCTCGTGCTGCCGTGGGGCCAGGCGGTGCAGACCGAGTTCGACCTCGCGCTGGCCGCGAGCCACGGCAGCCTGCACGAGCTGCACGCCCCAGTGATCGTGCTGCCGCACGGCGCCGGGCACAACAAGATCGTCCCTGCTGGACAGCGCGGACGCCTGGTGGCGGAGCGGGGCGTGTACGGGCTCAGCAGGCAACGCCTGATACGGGACGGCACGGTGATCCCCGAGGCGATCGTGCTGGCGCACCACGAGGAGCTGGCCCGTCTCGGCCGCGAGTGCCCGGAGGCCTTGCCCGCCGCGCGAGTGGTCGGTGACCCTTGCTACGACCGCATCACCGCGAGCCTTTCCTCGCGGGTGCTGTACCGGGAGGCCGTGCACGTCAGGGCCCGCCAACAGATGATCCTCCTCTGCTCTACCTGGGGGCCCGAATCGCTCCTGGGACAGAGCTGGGGGCTGTTGGAGCGGCTCGTCGGCGAACTGCCCAGCGACGAGTACCGTGTCGCGCTGCTGCTGCACCCGAACGTGTGGAACGCCCACGGCGGATGGCAGATCCGCAGTTGGCTGGCGGCGCTGGGGCGCTCCGGGCTCACCGTGATCAGCCAGTGCGCCGACTGGGTCGGAGCACTCGTCGCCGCGGACTACATCGTGGGCGATCATGGCTCCGTCACCCTCTACGGTGCGATGACCGGCGCGCCGGTGTTGACGGCCGGCCTTCCCGAAGCGAATGTCGACCCGGCGTCGCCACTGGCCGAACTGATCTCCTTCGCGCCCCGATTATGCGGGGACCGGCCACTGCGCCAGCAGTTCAACCGGAGTTCCACGGCGTACCGGCCGCATCGTTACGAGCGAATCGCGGCCCGGATAACGTCCGAGCCGGGGCAGTTCGCCCAGAAGATGCGCGCGCTGATCTACCGCAAGCTACGGCTCCGGCCACCCGCGGTGCGGATCGCTGTGGAGCCCGCGCCGCTTCCGCTCACTGTGCGGTACGACGAGCCGGGAAGTGTCGTGTCATGGCGGCGCTGACCGTCTATGCATCCGAGTCGGCTGTCCCCGAAGCCGCCGGGGAACGAGAGGCGGTGCGCCGGGCGCGGGTGATGTTGGTCCACCCGGTCTCCGGCGTTCTGATCGTCGACGAACATCTGAGGGTGGAACTCCCCGCACTCGCGCCATGGCCCCGGCTCGCCGACGTGCTCCTCAGGGAGGGGGACGAGGAAGGAGGGAACCGGAGCGCGGCGGAGCTGGCCGCAGCCCATCCGGGCGCCTTGGTGGCGGCGGTATCCCGAGGCCACGACTGCTGGATACGGTTCGCCACCAACGGATACTCGCTGACGCTCAGTGCGCAGCGGTCGACGGCAAGACCGTCGTGGGCGATGTGGGCCTCGCTGGCCCACACCTGGCTGATGTCCGGCCTGCCGGTGGCGGAGTTCGCGTCGGTTCCGGTGCGCCTGCTGCTGGATCATTCTCCGGCGCGGTCCTCCAGCTGTCCGAGGAGCGTGCGCGCCGCTTCGGCGTCGGCGGATCGGGAGCGGCCCGCCGCGTCGTAGAGGTCCAGGGCCTCCCGGCAGTGCGTACGGGCGAGATCCGCTTGTCCGCGCTGCTCGGCGAGGGCCGCCAGGGTGCCCAGAGCGCGGGCCGTCTCGTAGCCGGAGGCTGTCGCGCGCAGCGTCGTCAGGGCCAGGGACAGCTGATCCTCGGCCTGGTCGAGCAGGCCCACCGCGAGGTGTGCGCGGCCCAGCAGGGTGGCCGCGCGTGCGGCGTTGTAGGTGTCGCCCGCTTCCGTGAGAGTCGTGTACGCGGCCTCCGCGCCGGCGATGGCCTCCCTGGGGAGATCTCTCGTGAGGGCGATGTCGGCGAGGTTGAAGCGGGCCAGGCCGCCCGCCCGGTGGTCGCCGCACCGGGACAGTTCAGAAGCGGCGTCCGCGAAGAACTCCGCCGCCCGGTCCAGTCGGCCGAGCCGCTGGTGGGCCAGGCCCTGGTAGTTGAGCGTACGGGCGTACCCGAGTTCGTTCCCGGTGGCGCGGAACGCCCGTGCCGCCTGCTCGAACATCTCCAGAGCGCGCTCGGGGCTCTCCATGCCCAGCTCGCCGATGCCGCCGGAGGTCAGCATCCGGCACTCCGCTTCGGTGTCTCCCAACTCCCTTGCGGCGGCGGCGCCTTCGGCATGGGCGGTCCGCCAATGCTCGTAGAACTTGCGCCGCAGGAAGAGGGGCCACAGGGCATCGGCGAGCTGCCATCCGACGGTCGCGAAGCCCGCTGGGCGTGCACTGCGGATCACCGCCATCAGATTGGGCAGCTCGCGTTCCAGCCAGTTCAGCGCGCTGGCCACGTCGTCGCCGAAGTCCGTTGTGACCACCGGCCCCGCGCCGTAGTCGCGGTTCATGGTGAGGTGGTGGGGGTCGATGATCCCCTCGGCGCGGGTGGCGGTGGCGAGGTAGTGGTCGGCGATACGGCGCAGGGCGGCGGCCCGCTCCTGCGCGGATTCGACGTCCTCCGCTTTGGCGAGTGCGTGCAGTCGGACGAGGTCGTGGAAGCGGTAGCGCTCCTCGCCGGTGTGCTCGTCACCGACGTCGGTCAGCAGATTCGCGTCGTACAGCAGGTCCAGCGTGTCCGTCGCGTCCTCGGCCAGCACCGCCGTGGCTGCCGGGCTGCCGAACTCGGAGCCGGGATGCAGCCCGAGGAGGCGGTAGAGCCGGGCGGCGCGGGGCGGCAGCCCCTGGTAGGAGACGTCCAGCGCCGCTCGTACGTTGTGGTCGCCTTCGATGGCCAACGCCTCCAGTCGGTGGTGCTCCTCGGTGAGCGCGCGCACCATTGTGGTGATGCCGCGCTGAGGGCGCGCCGCGAGACGGGCCCCGGCGACTCGCACGGCCAGCGGCAGGCCGGCGCAGAGCTCGACCAGGGCGCGCGCCTGATCGGGCTGTGCGGCCACTCGGCCGTCGGAGAGCGTCGCCTCCAGCAGTTCGAGCGCCGCCTCCGGAGTGAGGGGCTCCAGATGCACCGCGTAGCCGCCGTCCACGGTCAGGCCGGGCATGCGCCAGCGGCTGGTGACGGCCGTCACGCTCTGGCCGCCGGGCAGCAGTGCGCGGACCTGGGCCGCCGACGCGGCGTCGTCGAGCAGCACGACGAGCCGTCGCTCCGCCGTCAACGAGCGGTACAGCGCCGTCCGTTCGGCGAAGGCCGTCGGTACCTGCTGGGTCGGCACCCCCAGGGCGCGCAGGAAACGGCCGACGACTTCTCCCGGATCGGCCGGTCCGCCGGGGGACTGTGCCCCCAGGTCCGCGTACAGCTGTCCGCCGGGAAAGTGCGGGCGCAGCGTGTTCAGCCAGGCCAGCGCCACCGCTGTCTTGCCGACGCCGCCCAGGCCGCTGACCGCGGCCAGCGTGGGGTGGTCGCCCTGCGCGGAGTGCGAGCGGTGCCGTTCCAGTGCGCTCAGCACCGCTGTGCGGTCGGTGATGCGGACCGACGGCGGAAGCTGCCATGGCGGCTGGTGTCCGGATGGCGCTTCGGTACGGATGTGGATGCCGCCGTGGATGGTCTGCGCCTGTACCGCGGGGCCGTGCACCGTGCCGCTCAACTCATTGCGGCTGTGGTGTTCGCTGCCTCCCACCCGTCCCCCCTCGACCGTGTGCGTAGGGCTCCGTCGTGCCGGTTCCCGGAGAACAGCCTTTCCTCATGAGCGGGTGGTATCCGTCCCGTCAGGGTGATGTGGCTCTCTGACGACAGAAGACCACAGGGACGGAAGCGTTCCCCGGGCCCCGGACCTGCTCAGGCGCGGGGTGGTGCCGGGTGCCGTCCCCTGGGAAGGCAGGCGAATTCGTCTCCTCCGCTCTCATCCGTCTCTTTTTGTCGAATCGCAACATGGCGGAGTGCAACGGGATGGCCTCCCCGACCCGTCTAAGGACAAAGAAGTGGCAGGTCGCGACTGAGCGGCGCGGGCGGAGCCAGGGACTGGAGTACATGAGGTGGACGGCGCACATGTCTGAGCACAACCGGGGAGAGATAACGAGAGCTGACGAGCGGATCACGCGTCGACCCGACCGTAAACTCGCGCGGGCGCTGACCGTGGGCGGGGCGGCCGCTGCGGCGGCGCTGTTGTTGACCGCGTGCGGTGGCAAGGACGGCGCGTCGGGGAAGGCCGGCGACGATGCCGCCTCCTCCGCGTCCATCGCGATCGCGCCCGCCAAGGACGCCGCTACGGTCGCGACGGACAAGCCGGTCAAGGTGACCGCCAGCGGCGGCAAGCTGACCGAGGTCAAGGTCACGGGGCCGGACGGGAAGGCGGCCACGGGGGCGATGGGCTTCGGTGATGCCTCGTGGCAGAGCACCGGGCATCTGGAGACGGGCGCCAAGTACACGGTGACCGCGACGGCCAAGGACTCCGACGGGCACAGCACCACCAAGACGTCCGGGTTCACGACTCTGAAGCCGAAGCACCCGGTCAACTTCAAGATCAATACGGCGGACGGCGGCACGTACGGCGTCGGCATGCCGGTGTCGGTCACCTTCGACCAGAAGATCAACGACAAGGCCGCGGTGCAGAAGGCCCTGGAGGTCTCCACCAGCCCGCACGTGGACGGCGCCTGGAGCTGGGTGCAGGACCGGTCCGCGGAGAATCCCGGCCGCATCGACTTCCGGCCCAAGGAGTACTGGAAGCCCGGTACCAAGGTGACCGTCAAGGCCAACCTCAACGGCGTGAACACCGGCGGGCAGCACTACACCGTCAAGAACGCCTCCGAGACCTGGACGGTGGGCCGCTCGCTGATCGCCACGGCGGACAACAGCGCCCACACCCTCACCGTCGAGAAGGACGGCAAGAAGGTCAAGACGCTGCCCGTCACCCTGGGCGCCCCCGGGCGCGACACCTGGGGCGGCGTCATGCCGGTCCTGGACAAGCAGCACAAGGTGTACATGACCTCGCAGTCAGTCGGGTACGGGGACGAGTACAAGGACTGGTACTACTACGCGGTGCACCTCACGCCGTCCGGCACGTACGCCCATATGAACAAGGCGGCGAACACGTTCGGCGGCAACTCCAACGAGACGCACGGCTGCATCGGCATGCGCACGAACGGCGACGCCAAGTGGTTCTACGAGCAGGTCATCCCCGGTGATGTCTTCGACGTGAAGCACGCCCCGGAGACCGTCGCGGAAGGCAACGGCTACGGCGACTGGAACGTCTCCTGGGACCAGTGGCTCGCCAAGAGCGCCATCAAGGGCGGCGGCAACAGCTGATCCCAGCCCTGGAGCCCTGGAGCCCCGGGCACGGTCACATGGTGGCGGCATTCCGTTCGGAGTGCCGCCACCGGCGTCTTCAGCGCAGGATTGCTGCCGTCTCCGGTGGTACGAGCAGCGTGCCCTCCTCGTCCGGCAGCGTCACCGGCCGCCACGCCGCGACCACCTCCGTGCACCGGGCGTCCGGGCCGAGCCACACCTCCACCGGCTCCCCGGTCGGATTGACGACGATGTGCAGCGGACCCGTGCGCATCGTCACCGTCAGACCGCTGCTCACCGACAGCCCGGAGCGGAGGCCGGGGTCCGGGTCGGTGATCGCCGGCTCGGTGCGGCGCAGCTCGATGAGGCGCCGGTACCAGGCGAGCAGCGCGTCGTGCGGGGCGCGCTCGGGCTCGGACCAGTCGAGGCAGGAACGTTCGCGGGTGGCCGGGTCCTGCGGGTCCGGGATGTCCTCCTCGGCCCAGCCATGGGCCGCGAACTCGCGCCGCCGACCCGTCCGTACGGCCTCCGCCAGCTCCGGATCGGGATGGTCGGTGAAGTACTGCCAGGGGGTGCGGGCGCCCCACTCCTCGCCCATGAAGAGCATCGGCGTGAACGGGGCGCACAGCGTGAGCGCCGCCGCGCAGGCCAGGAGGCCGGGGGACAGGGAGGCCGCGAGCCGGTCGCCCAGCGCCCGGTTGCCGACCTGGTCGTGGGTCTGGGTGTAGGCCAGCAGCCGGTGGGCGGGCGTCGTGCGCAGGTCGAGGGGGCGGCCGTGCGAGCGGCCCCGGAACGAGGAGTACGCGCCGTCGTGGAAGAAACCGCCGATGAGAACCTTGGTCAGCGCCTCCATCGGGGAGGCGGCGAAGTCGGCGTAGTAGCCCTGGGACTCGCCGGTCAGGGCCGCGTGCACGGCGTGGTGGAAGTCGTCGTTCCACTGAGCGTGCACGCCATGGCCGCCCGCCTCGCGCGGCGCGATGGTGCGCGGATCATTGCGGTCGGACTCGGCGATCAGGAAGAGCGGCCGGCCGAGCCTGGCGGCCAGCGCGTCGACGGCGACGGACAGTTCGGCGAGGAAGTGCTCCGCCCGCGTGTCGACGAGCGCGTGCACCGCGTCGAGCCGCAGCCCGTCCACGTGGTAGTCGCGCAGCCACGCGAGCGCCGAGCCCGTGAAGTAGCGGCGGACCTCGTCCGAGCCCGGCGCGTCCAGATTGACGGCCGCGCCCCACGGCGTGTGGTGCCGGTCCGTGAAGTACGGTCCGTACGCGGGAAGGCAGTTGCCCGAAGGGCCGAGGTGGTTGTGGACCACGTCGAGCACGACGCCCAGCCCCAGCGCGTGCGCCGCGTCCACGAAGCGCTTCAGGCCGTCCGGCCCGCCGTACGGCTCGTGCACCGCCCACGGCGCCACACCGTCGTACCCCCAGCCGTGCGTACCGGGGAACGGACAGACGGGCATCAGCTCGACATGCGTCACCCCCAGCCCGGCCAGGTACGGCAGCCGCCGCGCGGCCGCGGCGAAGGTGCCCTCGCGCGTGAACGTACCGACGTGCAGCTCGTACAGGACCGCGCCCGGCAGCGGCCGGCCGTGCCACGGATGCCGCCACCCGAAACGGCCGTGGTCGACCACGGCGCTCGGCCCGTCCGGCCCGTCCGGCTGGCGGCGCGAGCGCGGATCGGGCAGCACCGGGCCGCCGTCCACCGAGAACCCGTACCGCGCGCCGTGCCCCGCCTCCGCCGCGCATCGCCACCAGCCGGGGCGGTCCGGGTCGCGCTCCATGCCGTACTCGTGGCCCTGGAGACGGAGCGAGACCCGCCGCGCGTCGGGCGACCACACCTCGAACTGCATTGTCGGCTCCCCTGTCCCCTGGACGGCGATGCCCCTATGGTGCTCCTTCGGCGGCTTCCGGGCGATGCTCCCACTTGCCATACGGGCTGGACTCGTCGTACGGGCCGGACCCCGCCCCTCGTACGCGCCGTGCCTCACTCCCGGTCGAGGAGCCCCGCGTCGTGGGCCAGCAGGGCGATCTGGACCCGGTTGGACAGATCGAGCTTGGCGAGAATCCGCGACACATGCGTCTTGACCGTGGCGACGCTCATGAACAGGGCCGCGCCGATCTCGGCGTTCGCCATGCCCTGCCCGACCGCGACGGCCACCTCCCGCTCCCGGTCGTTCAACTGATCCAGCAGCGCCCGCGCCCGCGTCCGCCGGCCGTCCGCGCCGGAGCCCGCCACCTGCGAGATGAGCTGCCGCACCACGGTCGGCGAGAGCGCCGGTTCGCCCGCGGCCACCTGCCGTACGGCCGCGACGATCTCGGCCGGCGGGGTGTCCTTCAGTACGAACCCGGCCGCCCCCGCCCGCAGCGCGCGCAGCACCTGTTCGTCGGCGTGGAACGTGGTCAGCACGATCACCTGCGGCGGCCGCGGCCGGCGGCGCAGCGCCTCGGTCGCCGCCAGCCCGTCCACGGTCGGCATCCGGATGTCCATGAGGACGACGTCGGGCGCGTACCGGTCCACCAGCGGCAGCACCTCGACGCCGTCGGACGCCTCGGCGACGATCTCCAGATCGGGCGCGCCGCCCAGCATGAGCCGCAGCCCGGCCCGTACGAGCGGATCGTCGTCGACGAGCAGCAGCCGTACGGGGGGCGGTTCGGGGGAGTCGTCGTCAGCGGGGGCGGTGGGCGGAAGGGCAGGGTCGCTCATGCGGGCCACGGTAGCCAGGCGGAGAGGCGGAAGGCAGCGCCGTCCGCGCCGCTCTCCAGCCGCCCGCCCGCCAGCTGGGCCCGCTCGGCGAGGCCGATCAGCCCCGCGCCGGCCCCGGGGATCGCCGGACTCGCCGAGGCGCCCGCGGCGGGCGGCCGGCCCGCGTCCGGGGCCAGCGGATTGCTGATGGACACGCTGAGCCCCTCGCCCGCCGCCCCCGTGATCCGTACGTCGACCGCCGCGTCCGGCGCGTGTTTACGGGCGTTGGTGAGCCCTTCCTGCACGATCCGGTAGGCCGTGCGACCGGTGGCGGCGGGCACGGAACCGGCGGCGGACACCGGCTCGACAGCCTCGTACGAGACGTCCGTACCGGCGAGCCGCGCCTCCGCGACCAGGCGCGGGAGGTCGGTCAGGGTGGGCTGCGGCCGGGCCCCGCTGCCGCCGCCCTCACCGCCGCCGTCGCCGTCGTCGTCCGGGGCGCGGAGCACCCCGATGACCTCCCGTAGATCCTCCAGCGCCTGGTGCGCGCTGTCGCGGATCACCCCGGCCGCGACCGCGATCTGCTCCGGCGGCGCGTCCGGACGGTATTCGAGCGCGCCCGCGTGGACGCTCAGCAGCGACAGCCGGTGGGCCAGCACGTCGTGCATCTCGCGGGCGATCCGCTCCCGCGTCAGGCGCTGCGCCCGTTCCGCCCGCAGCCCGGCCTCGGCCTCGGCGCGCCGCGCCCGCTCGCGCAGCGACAGCAGGAGCTGGCGGCGGGAGCGTACGAACATACCCCAGCCGATCACCGCGAGATAGAGCATGGAGCCGACCAGTACCGCCGCGGCGAGGGAGAGGCCCGGCTCGGGGCGCAGGAGCGGGTAGACGACGGTGGTCGCCACCGCCAGGCCGCCCAGCCACGCGGTGACCCGGAACGGGCGGTGCACGGTGACCGTGAACAGCGCCACCGCCGCCGCGCCCGGCACGAACTGCGAGAACGCGCTGAGCGCCACCAGCACCGTCGCCAGCGCCACCGGCCACCGCCTGCGCAGCCACAGCGCGGCGCAGCTGAGCGCGCCCACCAGCTGGTCGGCGACGAGCACGCTGTGCGTCGTGTCCCGCGCCGCCGAGTCGGCGGTCAGCAGGATGAAGGCCGCCGCGAGCAGGAAGCAGGAGATGTCGACGATCCAGTCGCGCGCCGTTCGGGCGTCCCCCGATGAGCTGTTCATGTCGACGAATCTACTGACCTGAAGGGCGGGGCGGCCGGGCGCGAGTCCGATCGCCGACCAAAGTCGCACGGCCGTATACCTTTGGCCGACTCGCCCCCGACCTGCGGTTTCCTAGCCTGGCAGCATGAAGAAGACATGGGAGTCGCTGGGCGTGATCCTGCTGGTGGAGGGGTGCGCGGCCCTGTTGTGCCACTTCACCGGCTGGCACCGTCCGGTGTGGCTGTTCACGCGCCTCCCCTTCCTGGCGGGCTACGAGGTCTTCGCGGGCATCGTCCTCGCCGTGCTCGGCGCGGCCGTTCTCGTGGGGTCGGACACCCTCGCCAAGCGGAAGGGCGGTTGACGCGGATCGGCTCATGCCCGTACGCGCACCCGTGCTCAGACCTGTACGCGCGTCCGCGCTGATACCCGTACGCATCCCCGCGCTCATGCCCGTACGAGCAGCGCCACCGGGTAGAGGCCCAGCAGCTCGGACAGCGGGACGACGTCGCCGGCCACGGCCCGGCCCGTCAGCAGGTCGTGCCAGCCGCTGTCCGCGTCCGGCAGTCGCAGTGCCGTGGAGCGCCAGCCGCCGGTGTCCGCGAGGCGGCGGGGGAGCCGGGTGACCACGCCGACCACCGCGCCCGAGCGGGCGAAGGCGGTGCAGTGGCCGGCGGCCGGGCCGGTGGCGGCCAGCGGCTCGTACGAGGCGGCCGTCCCGAACGACTCGGGGCGCGACCGGCGCAGCCGCAGCGCGGCGCGCGTCAGCAGAAGTTTCTCGTCCGAGAGGCTGCCCGGGGCCGCACCGGCCTCCCCGAGGGGCTGGTCCGGCAGGCGGGGCGGGCGGCGGTTGTCCGGGTCGACCAGGGCGAGATATTCGCGTTCGGTGCCCATGTAGAGGTCCGGTACGCCGGGCATGGTCAGGTGCAGCAGGGCCGCTCCGAGCGTGCTGGCCCGTACGGACGGGGCGATCGCCGCGCGGAACCGGGCGAGTTCGGCGCCTGCCGGACCGCAGGGTCCCGCCTCGGCGAACGCCGTCACCGCCGCCTCGTACGCCGCGTCGGGCTCGGTCCAGGTGGTGCGCAGCGCGGCCTCGCGCACGCTCTTGAGCACGGCCGGAACCAGCCGCTCGGCGGCGGCATCAGCGTCCGCGTCGCCCAGCCCCAGGGCCAGTTGCCAGGTCACCCAGGCGACATGCCTGTCGGGCGCGGAGCCCGCCGCCGTGTGGTGCGCGTCGGGGTCCAGGGGTGCCAGAGGCTCCAGTGATGCCAGCAACTCCCGCCATTGGTGCGGGTGTTCGCTCAGCGCGGCGATCCGGGCGCGGACGTCCGCGCTCCGCTTCGTGTCGTGCGTGGACAGGGCCGTGCCGGAGGCCGGCCAGTCGCGCTGCGTACGGGCGCAGTAGGCGTGGAACTCCTCGGGCGCCACGGCCGGGCGCTCGGGCGCGCCGCCGACCTCGGCGGCGGACAGCAGCGGCGCGTAGCGGTAGAAGGCGGTGTCCTCGACGGACTTGGCGCGCAGCGCGGAGGCGGTCTGCGCGAAGCGCGCGCAGAAGTCCCGCTGGTCCGGGCCGTCCCCGAGCCGGCCGAGCGCCGCGTCCCGCACGACGTCCACGGCGTGTGCCTCCGCGGGCACCGCGAAGGCCGTACGGGCCCCCTCCGCCGCTTCCTGGAGAAGCGCGGCATCCTCGGGGGCGGCGGGCGAGCCGGGCACGGCGTACGGGCGGTAGACGGGGAGCCGGACCAGGAGTTCGTGGATCGCGGTGCGCAGCGCGGCCGGGGCGTGGTCGCGCAGCGAGGGCCGCGCCGCGCAGATCCGGTCGGCGGTGCGCACCAGCCGCTCGACCTCCGAGGCCAGCTCGTGGACGGCGACCTTGCGGGCGGCCCGGCGGGCGGTCGCGGGCCAGTCGCCGCCCCGGTCGGCGGCGGGGGCGGCGAAGGCGCGGTAGGCGCGGGCGAGTTCTTCGGCGCCCTCGGGGTCGATGAAGAGGCCGTCGATGCGCGCGAGCGCGTCGTAGCCGGTGGTCCCGGCGACCGGCCAGCTGGCGGGCAGCCGCTCGTCGCGGCCGAGGATCTTCTCCACGACGGTCCACCGGCCCCCGGCCGCCTCGCGCAGCCGACGCAGATATCCGGCCGGGTCCGCGAGGCCGTCCGGGTGGTCCACGCGCAGGCCGTCGAGCACGCCGTCCCGCAGCAGCTCCACCACCTTGGCGTGCGTGGCGTCGAAGACCTCGGGGTCCTCGACGCGCACCGCGATCAGGTCGGAGATGGTGAAGAACCGCCGGTAGTTGAGGTCCGTACGGGCGAGGCGCCACCAGCCGAGCCGGTACCACTGCTGGTCCAGCACGCCGGGCAGCGGCAGCCGCTCGGTGCCGGGGCGGAGCGGGAACTCGTGGTCGTAGTAGCGCAGCGTCGAGCCCGACACGCTCAGGTGGCGCAGTTCCTCGCCGAGCCGGCCGCCGAGCACCGGCAGCAGCACCTTGCCGCCGTGCTCGGCCCAGTCGATGTCGAACCAGCGCGCGTACGGGGAGGCCGGGCCGTCCCGCAGCACCTCCCACAGCGGGCGGTTGAGCCGCTCGGGCGCGGGGACCGCCATGTGGTTCGGCACGATGTCGAGGACCAGTCCGAGCCCGTGCGCGTGCGCGGTACGGGCCAGCGCGCGCAGCCCGTCCTCGCCGCCTAGCTCTGCCCGTACGGCGCTGTGGTCCACCACGTCGTAGCCGTGCGCGGAGCCCGGCACGGCCTCCAGCACGGGGGAGAGGTGCAGATGGGAGACGCCGAGGTCGGCGAGGTAGGGAACGGCCCGTTCGGCGGCGGAGAACGGGAACTCCGGCTGGAGCTGGAGCCGGTAGGTGGCGGTGGGCGGTGCGGCGGGATCGGGCCTCATGGGAACGTACGTACCCGCGCCGGGGCGCTCCGGCGATCCATGTGGGCGGTACACGCACTATCGGGCCGTGGGCGGGCGATCTCGCTGGGCAGGGGGGGTGATCGCCGGGCTGTCGGACGAGGCGTTGTCGGAATCGGACCGTCGGATGGCCGTCGGCCGGGCAGAGGGGTCCGTGGCCCGTCGGCCGGCCAGAGGGGGCCGTGGCCCGTCGGCCGGTCGGAGGGGCCCGGGGCCCGTCGGGTAACTCCGGCGCCCGGCGGTCCGTCGGTCCGTCGGGGGAATCCGCCGCCCGCCGCCCCCGTCCGTCGGCTCCTCAGGCCGGGCGCTGGAGGACGGTCAGGCTGCGGTCCGCGAGGGTGATTCGGTCGCCGCCCTGGACCTTGGGGCCGGCGCGCTCGACGCCGTCCGGCCGGGCCGTGTCGACGATCAGCTGCCACTGCCTCCCGTGGTCGACCGGAACCGTGAATTCCATGGATTCGTCGTGCGCGTTGAACATCAGCAGGAACGAATCGTCCGCGATGGACTCGCCGCGCGGGCCCGGCTCCGAGATGGCGCTCCCGTTGAGGAAGACCGTCAGCGACTTGGCGTGATCGGCCTGCCAGTCGCGCTGGACCATGTCCTCGCCCTCGGGCGTGAACCAGGAGATGTCGGACAGGTCGTCGTGGGTGCCCTGCATCGGCCGGCCGTGGAAGAAGCGGCGGCGCCGGAAGACCGCGTGGTCGCGGCGGAGCCACACCATGGCGCGGGTGAAGTCGAGCAGTCTGCGGGCCGGGTCTCCGCCG
The DNA here is from genome assembly GCF_040654875.1 of Streptomyces sp. NPDC050610. NCBI lineage: Bacteria > Bacillati > Actinomycetota > Actinomycetes > Kitasatosporales > Streptomycetaceae > Streptomyces > Streptomyces sp. NPDC050610. The sequence continues at coordinate 132,635 of NZ_JBFAIV010000005.1, forward strand.
TCCCCGTCCTCCTCGCCTCCCTCGCCCTCCGTATCCGGAGAGGGCCAGCGCACCCAGGAGATCTCGTTGTCCTGGCAGTAGGCGTTGTTGTTGCCGCCCTGCGTACGGGCGAACTCGTCGCCGTGGCTGAGCATCGGTACGCCCTGGGAGAGCATCAGCGTGGCGATGAAATTGCGCATCTGGCGCTCGCGCAGCGCGAGCACGCCGGGGTCGTCGGTGTCGCCCTCCGCGCCGCAGTTCCAGGAGCGGTTGTGGCTCTCGCCGTCCTGGTTGTCCTCGCCGTTGGCCTCGTTGTGCTTCTCGTTGTACGAGACCAGGTCGTGCAGGGTGAAGCCGTCGTGGCAGGTGACGAAGTTGACCGAGGCCAGCGGGCGGCGGCCGTCGCCCTGGTAGAGGTCGGAGGAGCCGGTCAGCCGGGAGCCGAACTCGGCCAGGGTCCGGGGCTCGCCGCGCCACATGTCCCGCACGGTGTCGCGGAACTTTCCGTTCCACTCGGTCCACAAAGGCGGGAAATTGCCCACCTGGTAGCCGCCCTCGCCCACGTCCCACGGTTCGGCGATCAGCTTCACCTGGCTCACCACCGGGTCCTGCTGCACCAGGTCGAAGAACGACGACAGCCGGTCCACCTCGTGGAACTGACGGGCCAGCGTCGCCGCCAGATCGAAGCGGAAGCCGTCCACCCGCATCTCGGTCACCCAGTACCGCAGCGAGTCCATGATCAGCTGGAGCACATGGGGGCTGCGCATCAGCAGGGAGTTGCCGGTGCCGGTGGTGTCCATGTAGTACTGCGGGTCGTCGGTCAGCCGGTAGTACGAGAGGTTGTCCAGCCCCCGGAAGGAGAGCGTGGGCCCGAGGTGGTTGCCCTCGGCGGTGTGGTTGTAGACGACGTCCAGGATGACCTCGATGCCCGCCGCGTGCAGCGCCCGCACGGCGGACTTGAACTCCAGCACCTGCTGCCCGCGGTCGCCCCAGGAGGCGTACGCGTTGTGCGGGGCGAAGAAACCGATGGTGTTGTAGCCCCAATAGTTGGCCAGCGAGGAGTCCACCAGCCGGTGGTCCTGTACGAACTGGTGCACCGGCATCAGCTCCAGCGCCGTGACCCCCAGCTTCGTCAGGTGGTCGATGACCGCCGGGTGGGCCAGCGCCGCGTACGTACCGCGCAGCTCCTGGGGCAGCTCCGGGTGGAGCATCGTCAGCCCCTTGACGTGGGCCTCGTAGATGACCGTGCGGTGGTAGTCGGTGCGCGGCGGCCGGTCGTCGCCCCAGTCGAAGTAGGGGTTGACCACCACCGAGGACATCATGTGCGGCGCCGAGTCCATGTCATTGCGCTTCTCGGGCCGCTCGAAGTGGTAGCCGTAGACCGCCTCGCCCCAGTCGATCTGCCCGCCGACCGCCCGCGCGTACGGGTCGAGCAGCAGCTTCGCGGAGTTGCAGCGGTGCCCGCGCTCCGGCTCGTACGGGCCGTGCACCCGGAAGCCGTACCGCTGACCGGGCATGATGCCGGGCAGATACGCATGGCGCACGAACGCGTCCGTCTCGCGCAGCTCCACCGCCGTCTCCGAGCCGTCGTCGTGCAGCAGACACAGTTCGATCCGCTCGGCGGTCTCCGAGAAGACCGCGAAGTTGGTGCCGGCGCCGTCGTACGTGGCACCGAGGGGGTACGCCTGTCCCGGCCAGACCTGCATGAGTCGACTCTTCCACTTCTGTATCGGACGCCGTGGGGACCCCTGCTCCAGGTCGGAATGGAATCCTCGCCCAACTGACGCCTTCGGGCGGTCCTTTCGGCAGATCTTCCCCAAAAGCAGAGCGGCCACCTCTTACTTCGGTCACTCCAACCGGGTGACCCTCGGACAAATGGGTGGGACCGGGCATCGGGCCACGGTCCCGACCGGTCCGATACTGCCGCGCCAGGCCGGTACGCCGTCCCAGGTCGGTCCGGCACTGCCGTCCTCGACCGGTCCGGTACCACCGTCCCCGGCCGTCCATGACGGGCGGTCGCTATGAATCCGCTCACTCCCTCCGCCGGGCCCGGCCGCAACGGATACCGCGAGTGGGAGAGTTGGCGCAGGACTGCCCCCATCGGGCTGCACCGCACTCCCGCCGCACAGTAGTCTGCCTTGATCGTTGGACGGGGGCGGAAGGCGGTGCACAGGTGAGCTCGGGCGGGTTGGAGCTGCCCCCCGGAAGCGAAGCTTCCGAGGGAGACGGCTCGACCGACGCTCCACCCGGCGCGGTGTCCCTGGCACGGCCGATGGAGATCGGCGCGGAGCTGGACTGGGGCGCCGACGCGTGGAGCGAGGTGCGCACGCGGGCGCGGCGCGCCGGACGGGCCTACATCTGGCTCAACCTCGTCGAACAGCGGCTGCGCGCCGTCGTCGCCGCGGTGCTGCGGCCGGTCTACGAACCGGTGCACGGCGAGGAGGAGTGGGTCGTCGCCGCCGCCGGGCCCGCCGGGCAGGAATGGGTGCAGCGCGCCGCCGCCGTACGGGAGGTGAGCCGCCGCAAGGGCTATCTGCTCGACCCCGCCGACGACAACGTGCTCTCCTTCCTCACCCTGCCCCAGCTGCGCGAACTGCTCGTACAGCACTGGCCCTGCTTCGAGCCCTACATGGACGACCGACGCGAGCTGGAGCTGGCCCTCGACGAGCTGGAGGTCTCCCGCAACGTCGTCTCCCGCAACCGCGCCCTGTCCGTGACCGTGCTCGCCCAGGCCGAACGGGCCTCCGCCCGGCTGCTGGAGATCCTCGGCGTCGGCGCCCACAGCTCGGCCGCCGGCCGGCTGCCGGTCGACGCGGTGGAGGACCTGGTCGGCGACCGGTACGCGGACGTCATCGGCGTCCACTCCGACCGGGTGCGCCTCCAGCGGCAACTGCCCGTGGAGGACCTCTTCGGCAGCGCCCGACGGCTCGACGCGGTCGGCATAGGTCTGAACCTCCTCGTGCAGAACTACTCCGGGCGGCGGCTCGTGCGGCTCGCCGAGGCCGGCTGCCGCTCCAGACTGCTCTTCCTCAACCCCGCGAGCAGCGCCGTACGCCGCCGGGAGCGCGAACTCGGCATCAAAAAGGGCGAGATGAGCCGCTCCGTCGAGATGAACATCATGCACATGCGGCGGGTGCGCGACCGGCTCCGGGACACCGCCGCCTTCGAGATCCGCGTCTTCGACGAGACGCCGCGCTTCACCGCCTACCTCGTCAACGGCGACGGCGCGGACGGCCTCGCCGTCGTCCAGTCCTACCTCCGCAAGGCGCGCGGCATGGAAGCGCCGGTGCTGGTGCTGCGCGGCGGAGGGCGGGAACGCGACGTGGTACGGGAGGACCAGGACGCCGACAACGGACTCTTCGCGACATACCGGGAGGAGTTCGACGGGGTGTGGGCGGACTCGCGGCCGGTGTCGTAGAGAGGTCGTAGAGAGACGGCGCCGCGGGGGCGGTGACGGAGCGTCGGGGTGACGGCCTTACGAAGGCTGTCGGCGCGGAGCTGTCGGCGCGGCGGCCGTCGGTGTGGGAGCGGCGTCGCGAGAGGCCCGTCACGGGCGTGGGCGCCGGGGGCCGGGGGCATTGTCAGTGGGGCATGCGAGGCTGGGGACCAGTCGGGGGAAGCACCACAGAGGAGGGGGTCGCGATGAACTGGTACCGGGGGCCGTTGACCGGATTCGACCTGGAGACGACGGGTACGGACGTCGAGCACGACCGCGTCGTCACCGCGGCACTCGTACGGCTGGAGCCGGGCGGCGGCGTCGCGGGCGAGCGCACCTGGCTGCTCGACCCGGGGATCGCCATCCCCGAAGAGGCCGCCGCCATCCACGGCATCTCCACGGAGCGGGCCCGCGCCCACGGCTCCTCGGCCGCGCCCGCCATAGCGGAGATCACGGACGCCGTCGCCGAGGTGCTGCGCGCGGGCGCGCCGCTCGTGGTCATGAACGCGCGGTACGACCTGTCGCTGCTGGACCGCGAGTGCCGCCGCCACGGCGTCGCACCGCTGTCGGAACGGCTGGGCCCCGGCCCCTGGCCGGTCGTCGACCCCCTCGTGCTGGACAAGCACGCGGACCGGTACCGCAAGGGCAAGCGCACCCTGCAAGCGCTCTGCGCCCACTACGGCGTACCGCTCGACGCCGCGCACCACGCGGAGGCCGACGCGGTGGCCGCCGCCCGTGCGGCACGGCGCGTGGGCGAGACGCACGCGCCCGTGGGGTCGATACCGCTCGCGGACCTGTACGAACTCCAAGTCGCCGCCGCGGCCGAGCAGTCCGCCTCGCTACAGAGCTACCTGCGCCGCACGTCGAACCCCACCGCGTACATAGAGCCGGCCTGGCCGGTGATCCCGAACGGCGACGCCCGTCCCGAAGGGGGGCCGTCCTCGCCCGGGTCCGGCCGGATTCCCGTTCAGCGGACGAGTGGTCATCCCCGGATGAGCTGATGACGCACGTGCGCGCGCGGAGGGCGGGCCGGTGTCCGGGCCCCACGTGTCCTCGTACGCATGACGCACGTGCGCGCGCGGAGGGCGGTCTTTCCGGCCGCGGGGCTCGGCCACCGCTCGTAGCGGACCGGACGACCGTCCCGCGCGCACGCCACCGCTGCGCCCGGCTGGGGTGCGGCTGGACGTGGACGCCGCGCGGCATCTACGCGTACGGCCCGATTCCGGGACGTATCCTCGTCGCCCGCTTCGGCCCGCAGCCCGAGGACCGGGGCGCACCCGTCACGGTCGAGGAATCGCAGGGCGCAGTGCGGGACGTCACCGGAACCGGCGTGACCGTCAAGGGCATTCGGGGCCGCGCGACCCGCTGGTCGGACAACGCCCGGCAGGCGCGCTCGTACCGGCACGGCCGGGTGCTGCTCGCGGGCGACGCCGCGCATGTGCGCTCGCCGTTCAGCGGTCAGGGGCTGAACCCTGGCCTCGGCGACGCGGTCAACCTCGGCTGGAAGCTCGCCGCGACGGTCAACGGGTGGGCCCCGGAGAGCCTCCTCGATATGTACGGCAGTGAGCGCCGCCCGATCGCGGCGTGGGTCCTGGACTGGACGCGGGCGCAGGTCGCGCTGATGCGCGGCGACGAGCACACGGCACAGCTCCGGAAGATCGTCGTCGGCGAACTGTTCACCGTGCCGGGGGCGATGAACCGCATGATCGCGCTGACCGCGGGCATCGCGCGGCGCTACGACGACGGCGTCGCCGCCGCCGACGCCGTGGCGCCGGTCGGCTCGATAGCCGGCGACATCCCGCCGGCGCCCGGAAGCCGGCTTGCCGACCAGGCTCGCGACGGCCGTTTCGTCCTCGTCGACCGGTCGCCCGACGGCGGTTTCGTCGACTCTGTGCGCCAGTTGAAGCCGCGGATCGCGTACGTGGCGGACCCCGCCCCCGAGTCCGGTGTGGCGCTCGCGTCGCCGCCGAGCCTGTGCGTACGTCCGGACGGCGTGATCGCGGGGGCCGCGACGTCATCCGACGCGGATGCTTCGGGGTGGCTCGACACCGCGATCCGGCGGTGGGTGGGCGCGCGTTGAGGCTCTTGCGAGACCGATGGAACCTTCCCTGTACCACTCCAGATGGTTAGGTTAGGCTAACCATACTTTGATCATTGCGCCGGGTGCCGGCGCTGTGCGGATGGGTGGAAGCGGGATGAGACTGGTACGGCTCGCCGGGATCGCGGGCGTTCTGGCGTCGATCGCCTGGCTCGTCGGGGACATCCTGCTCCTGGGCAAACCCATGGCGTCGGCCGCCGATCATCCCCTGCTGAACGACTACAGCGGAACGGCCGGCGACTCACTGGCCGCGATGCTGCCGGCGTCCACGTCGCGACTGGCCTGGGGGGCGCTGCTCGGCGTGCTGACGGGTCCGCTCTACCTGGTCGCGTGCTGGCACCTGTACCAGGGGCTCCGCCCGGCGCGGCGGCTGCTCTCCCTGCCGCCGTTCCTGCTGCTCACCGCGGGCTTCGCGCTCGCTCCCTTTGCTCACGGCTCCTTCTACTACTGGGGCCAGGCGGCAAAGGCGGTCGACGCCTCCGGCTCGCGGTCGGCAGCCCTGACCGGGCTGCCGGGCGACATGGCGGACGTACTGATGATCCCTTACGGGGTGCTGCTGGCCTGCTGGGTGCTGGGGTCCGTATGGATGGCTGTCTGCGTGCTCCGGGGCGCCACCGTCTTCCCCCGGTGGATGTGCGTGGTGAATCCGCTGATCTTCCTTCCCCTCGGCGGGTTCATCGCCGCGGTGCTGCCCGGTTCCGTGGGGACCGCGGTCCAGGGGGCGCAGCTGAGCATCGGGAACCTGCTGATGTTCACGGTGTCGACCATCGCGCTCTGGAAGGCGCGCCCGGGGACGGGGATGGACAGGGACCGTCCGACGCCGGTGGCGGCATCGGACGGTGAGAAGGGGACGGCCGGCGCGCCGGAGCGGGAGAACCCGGCGGTGTGAAGCGGGCCGGCCCGCTCAGCGCCCGGTGGAGCCGTCGATGAGTTCGCGGAGGATGTCCGCGTGGCCCGCGTGGCGGCCGGTCTCCTCGATCATGTGCGTCAGCGCCCAGCGAACGCTCGGCGCTGAGCCTGAACGCCCCGCCCGGGGGAGTGGTGCGCCGAGGTCGGCGCACGCGTCGAGGACCTCGTTCGCGCGGTCAACGGCCGCCCGGTAGCGGGCGGCGACGTCGGCGACGCTGTCCTGAGGGGCGGGCCGGAGCGTTGCTTGCCAGTCGGTGACCTGCTCGCCGGTGAACATCGCGCTCTCGACGGCGGTCAGATGGCCGAGCAGGCCGAGCAGGGTCGTGCCCGAGGCCACCGCCGATGTGCGGGCCTGCGGCTCCGGGGCTCCCTCGACCTTGGCGGCGATCGAGGTGCGCAGGTAGTCGAGGAACCCGCGCAGGACGTCGGCTTCGCTGTTCGCGGTGCGGGGCGGAGGGGTGTCGCTGCGGCGAGGGGCGGTGGGCACGGAGATTCTCCTTGTGCGACGCGATGCTGTGCCATGTGGTGCGGTGCCATGTGGTGCCGTGCAGTGCTTGTCGCGGCCTGCGGCCTGCGGCCTGCGGCCTGCGGCCTGCGGACTTCGCGAGGCGGCGTCACGCGTTCCGGCGGATGAGCAGAACATGATCGATGACCTCGGCGGTGCTCCCGTCGGGGCCGGTCGCGACCCGGCGCGGCGAGTCCGCGCGTTCGACCGTCCACTCTTCAGGCGAGAGGCGCATCGGCGCCGCGACCTCTTCGGGGGTCGGATAGTGCACATCCGGATCCTGGTTCCACGACCACGGCGCCGTCGATCCGTGATCGACCACCAGGAGCCGGCCGCCGGGGCGCAGCAGGTGGGCGGCGGAGCGGAGGATGGCCGTCCGGTCCATGTCGTAGGGGGCGTGGAAGTAGTGGGCGGTGACCAGATCGAGCCGCAGTTCCGGCAGCGAGGCGCGCGCGTCGTGCTGTTCGGCGGTGATCCGGTCGCTCAGACCGCGCGAGCGGGCCAGCTCGGTGAGCCGGGATGTCGCCACGGCCGAGACGTCGAGAGCCGTGACCCGCCAGCCCCGGCCGGCGAGCCACAGCGCGTCGCCGCCGCCACCGCACCCGAGGTCCAGCGCGTCTCCCGAGGGGAGTTCGGACACCACCTCGACGAGGCGTGCGTTCGGCCGCGGATCGGTGGCCGCGGGTCGCTCCGCGTACATCTTGTCCCAGTACGCAGCGGCGTCGACGTGCTCCATTGGGTTCCTTCCCCTCGGTTTCGTGAGGGGACAGTCTTAGCCGACGAGCCCGGAACTGGCACCAATCCATGCCGTTTCGGCAAGACGGCCGCACCGGAGGCCATCGCCTGCGGCGCGCACCGCCCCTGGACCCGGGGCGGGCGCTCCGGACTCTCGGACCACGGTCGCTTCTAAGGACACCGGTCGGGGCGGGCGCCCCGGGCTTCGATTCCCGCGGTCTTACCGTCCTCGGCGGGGTGCTCCTTCGGCAGTCGCAGGGTGAAGACGGACCCCTGGCCGACGGCGCTGCGGACGTCGGCCGTGCCGCCGTGCGCCTCCGCCAGCTTGCGGACGATGGCGAGGCCGAGGCCGCTGCCTCCGGTGCGTCGGGAGCGGGACTTCTCCGCGCGCCAGAAGCGGTCGAAGACGTGCGGCAGGTCGTCGGCGGGGATGCCCGTGCCGGAGTCGGCGACCTCGATGACGGTGTCCCCGGCGGGGCCGGGGCGGCAGGTGACGCGTACGGAGCCGCCCGGCGGTGTGTGCCGTACCGCGTTGGACACCAGGTTGCCGACGGCCTGGCGCAGCCGGACCGGGTCGGCGGTGAGCCAGTGGCCGGGCGGCACGTCCGTGGTGACGGTGACGCCCGCGGCCTCGGCGCGTGCCCGGTGGGCGGCGGCTACCTGGCCGAGGAGTTCGGCCGTGCCGACCGGTTCGGGGTGCACGTGCAGTTCCTCGGCGTCGGCGGCGGCCAGATCCTGGAGGTCGTCGATGACGTGCTGGAGCAGGACGGCCTCCTCGTGCAGAGAGGCGATGAATTCGCCGTCGGGGGCGGCCACCCCGTCCTGCGCGGCCTCCAGCCAGCCGCGGATGTTGGACAGCGGGGTGCGCAGTTCGTGGGCGACGTCGCCGACCATCGCGCGGCGCTGTTCGGCGAGGCGGGCGCGTTGCTCGGACATCTCGTTGAAGGCGGCGGCGAGCCGTCCGATCTCGTCGTCGCCGCGTACCCGCACCACGGCCCGCGCGTCGTCGTCCCCGTCGCGCATCCGCTGGGCGGCGCCGGTGAGCGCGCGCAGGGGCCGCACGAGCCGGGTCGCGGCGAGCACGGAGGCGCCGACGGTGAGCGCGAGGACGAGGGCGGCGGCGCCCGCGATCCGCGCCGTGTTGCCCGGCGAGAGGGTGAAGCCCTGTGCGGCGGTTCCCTCCGACCGGGGCGAGGCGAGGATCAGCCGGGCGGTCGGGGCGACGTATGCCCGTAGCTGCTTCTGCCGGGCCTGGGTCAGGCAGGCCGGGACGCGCGCCTCCAGGGCGGGGTCCGCCGCGCGCGGCACGCGCCAGCTGAAGTCCGGGTTGACGTGGACGCTCCTTCCGGGCCCGGTGTCCAGGCACTCGGCGAGCAGCTGGTCGAGGGTCTTGAGCGCCTTGGCCTCGGTCGGCGTCGGCGCGTTCAGCGGCCGGGGCGAGCAGTCGCGGGTGCGGCTGTCCGCCGGGTCCCCGAGGGTGCGGACGACGGACCGGCCGCTCGGGGTGAGGGCCACGGCGGCGTCGATGCCGCGGTCGGTGAGGCACTTGGCACGGCGTCCGGCCAGCGCCTTGAGCAGGGGCCGTTCGGCGGCCGGGAGCCGGAAGGGGCCGACGGCGCGCGGGTCGATGGGGGTGTCGCCGGTGCCGGCCAGCGGATCGACGAGCGCCGAGGCCCGGGACGGCAGCTCCCCGGCCGACGGGGCGCTGTCCACGATCGGCGCGCCGTCCTCGGCGGTGAGGGCGATACGGCGGTCGGTGCGGCGCGCGAGGTCGCGTACGGTCCCGGCGACGCCGTCCCAGGAGGTGTGCGTGGCGGCGTACCCGGTCAGGGAGTCGAGGATCTCCGTGTCGTCGGCGAGGAGCCGGCCCTGCTGCTGCTTGATCGCGCCGGACGTCGTCTGCACGGCGAGCCAGGCGGTGGCGGCGACGGAGCAGAGCGCGACGAGCGCGGAGACGAGCAGCAGGCGGCCGAGGAGCGACCGGCGCAGCGGCAGCCGGTCGCGCGGCGCGCCCCGGCGGCTACGCATGGACGCTGCCTGCCGTGAGCTTGTAGCCGACGCCGTAGACGGTGAGCAGCCGGGCGGGGGCGCGCGGGTCGGCCTCGATCTTCTTGCGCAGGTTCAGGATGTGCACGTCGACGGTGCGCGCCGATATGAAGCGGTCGAAACCGTGCAGTTCGGCCAGGAGCAGCCGGCGGCTGAAGACCCGGCCGGGCTCCGCGGCGAGCGCGGACAGGATGCGGAACTCGCCCGGAGTGCAGACGACTTCGGCGCCCTCGACGGTGACCAGGTGGCGGTCCGGGTCCACGGCGAGGGCGCCGACGCGCAGGACCGGGTCGGGCGCGGGGGCGAGGTTGGGGGCGGTGCGTGCGGCGCGGCGCAGCAGGGTGCGGACCCGGGCGACGAGTTCGCGCGGGCTGTAGGGCTTGGTGAGGTAGTCGTCGGCGCCCAGGTCGAGGCCGAGCAGCAGGTCGTCCTCGGTGGAGCGCGCGGTGAGCATCAGGACGGGCAGTTCGTGCCCTTCGGCGCGCAGGGAGCGGACGACGTCGAGGCCGTCGAGGCGCGGCATCATCACGTCGAGCACGAGCAGGTCGGGTGCGGCCCGGTGGAGGTGGTCGAGCGCCTCGCGCCCGTCGCGCACGACGACCACGGTGTGGCCCTCGCGCTCCAGGTAGCGGCGGGCCAGCTCGGCCTGCTTCTCGTCGTCCTCGGCGACCATCACGTACGCGTTCACGAGGCCCGAGCCTAGGCCGCCCGCGCGGGGACGTCCGGACCGGGGAGAGCGGGCTGACGGCATGGCGACATCGGCCTGACAAGTTCTTCATATCCGGCCGCCACTCTCGTGGCATGCCGATTTCCACCCCTCGCCGCTCCGCACGGACCGCCTGGCTGTCCGCCGCCTGTGCCCTCGCCCTGACCACACTGCTCACCGCCTGCGGCGGGGGCGGCGACGATGCGAAGGGGGACAAAGCAGACGGGGTCGCGTCCATCGAGACGGGGAAGCCCGGAGCGGGCGCCAATAACGACTCCGGCAAGGCCTCGTCCGACAGCGGCCGTCCCCGGTGGCGCCTCGACTCGACCGACGAGGAGATCGTCGCTATCTGGGACCGCTACTACGGCTGCCTCAAGGAGAACGGCGTCCGCATGAACAGCCAGCGGGGCCACGACCTTCCGGCGGGTCCCGACGGCAAGGTCCTCGGCGTCGGGGGCAAGAAGGAGCCGAAGGCCGCGTACACGAAGTGCGAGAGCAAGATGCCGCAGGCGCCCGACGTACTGGACCGCAAGAAGAACCCGAAGTTCGACCAGATGCTCGCGGCCGAGGTGAAGTGCATGCAGGACAAGGGCATGAAGGTCGTCCTCGGCGGCGACAAGGGCACGGACTGGTCCTTCACGGACCAGTCGTCGGGCCTCAGCGAGGCCCAGGAGAACAAGATCGAGAAGGCGTGCGAGCTGGAGGCCTTCGGTGGCAAGCACTGAGTACGAGGCGCCGACGGACGACGGCGACGCGGCGTACGCGGACGAAGAAGCGGACGCCCCCGCGCCCCGCCCCCGGCGGCGCCGCGCCGTTCTCGTGACCGCCGGCGTCCTGGTGGTGGCCGCCATCGCCGGCGGCGTCGTGCTGGCCACCGACGGCGGGTCGAAGGGGACCGCGGCCACCGGCAAGGCGGCCGTCAAGACGGCCGCCGTGCAGCGCACGGACCTCTCCGACACGCAGGAACTGGGCGGCACGCTCGGCTACGGGACCGAGAAGCCGGTCAAGGGCAGCAAGAAGGGCGTGGTGACCTGGCTGCCGGCCAGCGGCGCCACCGTGACCCGCGGCAAGCCCCTGTACAAAGTGGACGACCATCCGGTGCCCGTCTTCTACGGCGCGACCCCGCTCTACCGAAAGCTGGACAAGCCGGGCACGAAGGGCCCCGACGTGAAGGTCGTCGCGGACAACCTGCGGGCGCTCGGATACGACTTCGACGGGGTGCCCGGCGGCTCCGACGGCCGGCCCGGACCCGGCGGGGCCGGCGCGGACCAGGGCCGGTTCACCGCTTCGCTGAGCGCCGCGATCAAGCGCTGGCAGAAGTACGTCGGCATGGCGCCGACCGGCTCCCTCGACGTCGGCGACGTCCTGGTGCTGCCCGGCCAGGTCCGGGTCGGCGTGGTCAAGGCGCAGCTCGGCGACGACGCGGCCGGGGAACTGCTGACCCTCACGCCGACCGCGAAGGCGGTGACCGTGTCGGTGGCGACGACCGACGTCGGTTCCATCAAGAAGGGCGCGAAGGTCTCCGTCATCCTGCCGGACGGCAAGGAGACGCCGGGCGAGGTCAGCAACATCAGCCGGACCGTGTCGGGCGGCGGCGACGCGGATTCGGGCGGCCCCGCCAAGTCGGACGTCACCGTGCATCTCACCGACTCCGCCCCGGGGAAATTCGACGCGGCTTCGGTCCGCGTACGGTTCACCTCGCAGACCCGGCACGACGTACTGACCGTCCCGGTCGGCGCGCTCCTCGCCCTCAGCGAGGGCGGCTACGCGGTGCAGCGGCCGGGCGGGAGCCTGATCGCCGTGAAGACCGGGATGTTCTCGCGCGGCATGGTCGAGGTGACGGGCAAGGGCCTGACCGAGGGCGCCAAGGTCGTGGTGGCCTCGTGACCCCGGAACCGGCGTATTCCGCGCCCCCCGCCCCGGCGCCGCCGCCGGGGGCGGAGGCGGAGTCGAGGTCGGGGCCGGATGGCGGGTACGGGAACGTGCCGCCCGACGGCGGGTACGAGAACGCGCCGCCGAACAGCGGGTACGGGAACACACCGCCCGTCCTCGCCGTGCACGCGGCCTCCCGCCGCTACGCGGGCGGCGTCACGGCTCTCGACCGGGTCTCGCTCACCGTCGAACGCGGCGAACTGCTCGCGATCCTCGGCCCGTCCGGCTCCGGCAAGTCCACGCTGCTCAACCTGATGGGCACCCTGGACCGGCCGACCGAGGGCAGCGTGGAGATCGACGGGCAGGACGTGGCGACGCTCACCGACCGGCAGCTGTCCGCGCTGCGCGGCCAACGGCTCGGCTTCGTCTTCCAGCAGTTCCATCTGACGGACGGCCTGAGCGCCGCCGAGAACGTCGCGACGGGCCTGCTGTACGCGGGAGTCGCCCGCCGCAAGAGACGGCCGCTGGCCCTGGAGGCGCTGTCCCGCGTCGGACTCGCGCACCGCGCCGAGCACCGTCCGCACGAGCTGTCGGGCGGCGAGCGCCAGCGCGTGGCCATCGCCCGCGCCCTGGTCAACGGGCCCTCGCTGGTCCTCGCGGACGAGCCGACGGGCGCCCTGGACACCGCCAACGGCCGTTCCGTACTCAACCTGCTGACCCGGCTCAACGCGGAGGACACCACCATCGCCGTCATCACCCACGACCGGGACATCGCGGCCCAGCTGCCGCGCCGCGTGGAGCTCCTCGACGGCCGCGTGGTCGCCGACACGGCGTCCGGGACGTCCTCATGAGGGCGCCGTCGGGATCCGTGCGCCCCGTACGGCTCTCCCCCGGCGACATCCTGCGGCTCGGCCTGCTCGGCGTACGCACCCGCAAACTGCGCGCCGCGCTCTCCGCGCTCGGCATCTCCATCGGCATCGCGACCCTGATCCTGGTCATCGGCATCCCGGCCTCCAGCCACAAGGCGCTGATGAACGAACTGTCGGCACTCGGCACGAACATGCTGCGCGCCGAACCGGTGCCCGACCACAAGCCGCCCGTACTGCTGCCCGAGAGCTCGGTCGCCTCCGCGCTTCGGGTCGGACCGGTGACCGGGGCCAGCGCGGTCGGCAACACCCATGCGAAGGTGCGCCGTTCGGACCAGGTGCCGGAGAGCGACGGCGCCGGGATCGCGGCGCTCGCGGCGCGCACCGACCTGCTCTCGTCGGTCAACGCCCACCTGCAGAGCGGCCGTTTCCTCGACGCGACCAGCTCCCGTTTCCCGACCGTCGTACTCGGCCACGACGCGGCGACCCGGCTCGGCGTCGACCGGACCATGATGAGCGGCGGACAAGCGCCCCAAGTGGCCATCGGCAAGGACATGTACACCGTCATCGGCATCCTCGCGCCGGTGCCGCTGGCCGACGAGCTGGACAGTTCGGTCCTGATCGGCTGGGACGTCGCACGCAAGCGCCTGGCCTTCGACGGCCACCCGACGGTCGTCTACGTGAAGGCGCGCGAGGACGCCATCGAGGGGGTACGTGGCGTCCTCGCGGCGACACTGAACCCGCAGGAGCCCGCCATGGTGCAGGTCAGCCGCCCCTCGGACGCGCTGGCCGCCAAGCGGGCCACCGAGAACACGTTCTCCGCGCTCTTCCTCGGCCTCGGCGCGGTGGCGCTGCTGGTCGGCGGCGTCGGCGTCGCCAACACCATGGTGATCTCGGTCCTCGAACGACGCCGGGAGATCGGCCTGCGCCGGGCGCTCGGCGCCAACCGGGGCCAGATCAGGGGCCAGTTCCTCACCGAGTCGGTGGTCCTGAGCGGCCTCGGCGGGGTGGCGGGCACCGTCATCGGAGCCGCGGCGACCCTCGGGTACGCGGCCTGGCGCGACTGGCCGCTGGTGATCCCGCCCGGCGCGGTGGGCGCCGGATTCGGCGGCGCGATCCTGGTGGGCGTGATCGCGGGCGTCTACCCGTCGGTACGCGCGGCCCGGCTCGCCCCGACCGAGGCACTGGCCACACAGTGAGCCGCCCAACGCCTTCTCCGTAGCCCCGCACGGTGCACGGTGAGGCACTTCCGGAATGGCCGCGCCCTGGGAGTGTCACTCGCCTGCGGCGCCCCGTCCCGCCACCACGGCCGGGGCGGGGCGCCACACTCTCGGCCAGGGCCCGGACACCGACCGCGCCGGCCGCCGCCGTCTCCTCCGCCGCTACGAACACGGGCGGAGCGCTTCCCCGCCCCGCCCCCGCCCCGCCCTCACCCGGCCCGGCGGCGGCGCGGCGACAGTCTTGCCGCGCGGTCTGTCAGTGCTCTTCGAAGATCGGGGTGACTTCCAGGCCCCCATTGCCCTTGTCGCTCACCGGCAGGCTGACTTCGACCGGGACGGTGGCGTGGTGCGTCTCATTCGGAGGGGTGACCACGAGGGCGGTGCCGTGGACGCCGGAGCCGCCGGTGTCGTTGATCGGGTAGACAACGTTCGCGGTGGCCGTCTTGCCCGCTTTGAGGGTGAACGCCATCCCCACCTCCTGCTTGTTGCGGTCCACCGACTGTGTGCCGTAGTTGGTCTTCAGGTCGACGCCCGGGAACCCGTTCATCCGGCAGTTGCCGCCGGTGTTCGTGAACCTGATGACGATCGAGCCCAGCCCCTCGTTGGCCTCGCCCTGGTTCTTCGCCGTGATGCGCAGATTCGCGGTGCGGCACGTCGACGCCTTCGAGGACGTCGAAGATGTCGAGGAGGTGTCCGAGCTCTTCCCGGACGTTGCCCCCGACCCGTTGGAGGAGTCCGCCGACGACCCGCTGAGCGTGTCCGAGGACGGCGCCGCGGTCGAGGAGGAGCCGCTCTTGCCGTTCGAGTCCGAGGAGTCGTTCGCCCCGCACGCTGTGAGGGCCGCGGTGGCGGCCAGCCCGACGGCGGCGGCGGTTACGGCCCTGCGGACGGTTTTACGGCGGTGCATGGGTGCTCCTCGGTAGCTGTGGGCGTGGTGCCCGGCACGGTTCGGTGTCCGTTGCCGATCCTCTCGCCCCCGGACGGCAGTCAATATTCCAGCCCCCGCTGTCGTCCGGCTAACTTTTGGCTGCCGCGTCCTGCCGCGTCCTGCCGCGTCCTGCCGCGTCCTGCCGCAACCGCCGCTCGGACGCCGTGCGACGCTCGGACCCGGGGCGCCGGGCGGCGCGGCCGCGCGGCGCCACCTGCCATGAGGAGGTGGCCGGCCCATCGGCGACATCGCGCGTGCTTTGAGGACGACAGCCGCTCAAGTGCGGAGATGGGACGCGCCATTGAGGTCGAGGACCGTTCCGGAGGACCAGGCGGCCTCCGGTGAGGCGAGATAGCGCACCGCGGCCGCGACCTCCTCGGGCGTCCCGACCCGCCCGAACGGGCTCTGGTCGCGCAGGCTTTCGCCGTCCTGACCCGCCAGCCTGGGGGCCTGCCGCTCGGTCGCCACGAAGCCCGGCGCCACGGACGTCACCGCGATGCCGTGCGGTGCCAGCGCGACGGCCATCGACTGGCCGAAGGCGTGCAGCGCGGCCTTGCTCGCGCCGTACGCGGGGAAGTCGGGCTCGCCGCGGAAGGCGCCGCGGGAGCCGATGTTGACGATGCTGCCCGTGCCGGCGCGGTCGATCAGGTGCCGGGCGACGCAGTAGGTGACGTTCGCCGCGCCGAGCAGGTTGACGTCGACCATGCGGTGCCAGACACGCTGCCAGTCCTCGTAGGACACCTCGGCCACCGGGTGCCGGGTGGCGTCGGAGGTCGCGGTGGCGGCGTTGTTGACCAGGACGTCGACCCCGCCCAGCAGGTCCACGGCTTCATCGACGATGTCGCGCGCGGCCTGCGGGTCGCCGAGGTCGCCCGCCAGCAGGGCGTGACCGGAGCCGGGCAGCCGCCGCAGCGTCTCCTCGGCGTCGGCGCGGTTGGCCGCGTAATGCACCCCCACCCGGTCCCCGCACTCGGCGAACGCCAGCGCCACGGCCCGGCCGATACCGCGCGAGGCCCCGGTGACCAGTACCCGCCTCATCGCGCGAACACCTGGGCCTCGTCGCGGAACGCCTTGAACTCCAGCGCGTTGCCGGCCGGATCGCGCAGGAACATCGTCCATTGCTCCGCCGGCTCGCCGGGGAAGCGGCGGCAGGGCTCGACGGCGAACTCGGCGCCGGCCGCGCGGAGGCGTTCGGCGAGTGCGTGGAAGTCCTCGGTCGGCAGCAGCAGCCCGAAGTGCGGCACGGGCACCGCGTGCCCATCGACCTCACTGGTTCCGATCGGCACGCGGTCGCCGGGGATCAGATGGGTCACCAACTGGTGGCCGCACAGGTCCCAGTCGATCCAGTGGTCGCCGGACCGCCCCTCGCGCAGCCCGAGGGCGTCGCCGTAGAACGTGCGGGCGTTGTCGAGGTCGTCGACCGGTACGGCCAGATGGAAGGCGGGGCGCATGGACATCGGCACTCCTTCGGCTCGGTGTGCCGCCAGCTTGTAAGCGCCGATGTCGAATGTCAACATTCAGACATGACTGCCGCACCGCTCCCCAAAGCCAGCCGCCGCGGCCTGGCGCAAGAGGCCGCCGACCTCCTGCGCGAAGCGATCCTCGCCGGCCACTTCCCGCCCGGATCGCAGCTGCGAGAGGTCGAACTCGCCGCCTCGCTGGGCGTCAGCCGCGGATCGGTGCGCGAAGGGCTCGCACACCTCGACCGCGAGGGGCTCGTCCGCAGCGCCTGGCACCGCGGCACCACCGTCATCGACGTCACGCCCCAGGACGTCGACGAGGTCTACACCCTGCGCGCCGCACTGGACCGGCTCGCGGCGACCAGCGCCCAGGGCAGGGCCACCGCCGGTCAGCTGGACGAACTCGACGCCTTGGTACGGGAGATGGCGGTAGAGGCCGGCCGCGAGGCAGCCGGGACACGGCTGCTCGCTCTCGATCTCGCCTTCCACGACCGGATCTACGACGCCGCGGACAACGGCAGGCTCCTCGCCGCCTGGCACGCCGTCCGCTCGCAGGTCCACCTGTTCCAGGCCCGCCGTATCGCCCTCGGCTTCGAGCACTACCGGGCCCGCGTCGTGGACGAGCACCGCGAACTGGCGGCGCTGCTGCGCTCGGATGACCGCGAGACGCTCGCGCGGCGCGCCGAGGAACACGTCGAGTCCGCCCGATGCAGCCTGCTCGCCGGTCGCACAGGTTTCGCCGCCGACCGTCAGGGGCCGATCGTCAGGCGTCGTTCGGCAGGCGCTGACGATTAGTGCGCCGGACCGGTCGGTCACTCCGACGGCCACCCGTACGCGCTGCTCCAAGGGGCCCGTACCGCCGGAACGTCAGAAGGGGCGCCAGCGCACCGTGGGGTCGCCGTCGCGCAGTGAGGCGACGCGGCGTCGGAATTCGGCGAGGGCGGCGGGGTTGCCGGGGGCGTGCTGGGAGACCCAGGCGCAGCTGGCGGTCTCGCGCGCGCCCCGGAGCACGGCGCAGCCGTCCCACTCGCGCACGTCCCACCCGTAGGCCGCGACGAAGTCGTCGTAGGCGGCCGGGGCGAGTCCGTAGCGGTCGCGGCTGAGGGCCATCACCACCAGGTCGTGTTCGCGCAGATCGGCGGAGAAGGTCTCCAGGTCCACCAGGACCGGGCCGTCGGGGCCGACGTGGACGTTGCGCGGCAGCGCGTCGCCGTGGATCGGGCCCGGTTCCAGGCGCGGGGTCAGGGCGGCGGCCGCGGTGGCGAAGCCGTCGCGGCGTTCGCGCAGGTACGCCGCGTCGGCCGGGTCGATGGTGTCGCCGGCCAGCCGGAGCCACCGTTCGACGCCGCCGAGCAGTTCGCGCCTCGGCAGTTCGCCGCCGTCGGCCGGGCCCGGCGACGGCAGCGCGTGGACCAGCCGCAGCAGGCCGGCGAGGTCGGCGGGGCCGGCGGGGCGTGCGGACTCGGGGAGCCGGTGCCAGAGGGTGACCGGGCGGCCGTCGGCCGTACGGGCCTCGGGCTCGGCGGCCCGTACGGCCGGGACGCCGCGTTCGGCGAGCCAGTGGGCCACCCGCAGCTCGCGCGCGGCGCGCGGCAGCAGTTCGGGGTCGCGCCCCACCTTGGCCACCAGGCCCTGCCCGCTGAAGACCGCGTTCTCGCCCAGCGCGACCAGCGCCGCGTCGGCGGCGAGGCCGGGAAGACCCGCTGCCGCGAGCAGCTCGCGCGCCCGTCGCTCGGTGAATGCCGAATCCGCCGAGTCCGCTGAGTCCGCCGAGTCCGCTGTATTCGCTGATGCCGCCGCGTCCGCCACGCCGTATCCTCCGCAGGCTATTGAGTCGATCACGACAATTGTCCTCTCCCCGGCGACGGGCCCCGGCGCCGGGTGGCAGGTGCCGGGTGCAAGGCGCCTGCTTCCGGACGGCGTGGACGCACCACGCGACACGGGGACGCCACACCGGCCCCCGCACAACCCTTGACTGCGGTTCCCGCCCTCACCACGATGACGTGGGCCTGGGCCGCCCAGGGGCCGGGCGCCCGTACGAGCCGTCGCCGAGCCGATCCCAAGGAGCCCCTGACGTGACCCTCGCGACCGCGCCCAGGCGGTCGGCCGAGCCCGTGAGCGGGCCGCGCGCCGCCGGGGGCTGGTTCCTGGTGCTGCCCGCGCTGATCCCGATCCTCCTGCTCAGCGTCGGCCCGCTGCTCTACGGCATCGCGCTCGCGTTCACCGACTCCCAGTCGGGCCGCACGGCGCCCACCCGCTGGATCGGCCTCCTCAACTTCCGCGACCTCCTGCACGACTCCCTCTTCTGGGAGTCGTTCCGCGTCGGGCTGGTGTGGGCGGTCGGCGTCACCGTCCCGCAGTTCGTGCTCGCCCTCGGCCTCGCGCTCCTCCTCGGCCAGAACCTGCGGCTGCGCTGGGCGGCCCGCGCCCTGGCGATCGTGCCCTGGGCGATGCCGGAGGTCGTCGTCGGCATCATGTGGCGGCTCGTCTACCACCCGGACGCGGGCATCCTCAACGAGACGCTGGGCACCGGCGTCGACTGGCTGGGCGGGCTGTCCACCGCGCTGCCCGCCGTCGTCCTCGTCGGCGTCTGGGCGGGCATGCCGCAGACGACGGTGGCCCTCCTCGCCGGGCTCCAGAACGTGCCCGGCGAGCTGCACGAGGCCGCCGCCATGGACGGCGCGGGGGCCTGGCGGCGGTTCGCCGCCGTGACCTGGCCCGCCATCCGGCCCGTCGCGCTCGCCATCAGCGCGCTCAATTTCATCTGGAACTTCAATTCCTTCGCCCTCGTCTACGTCCTGACCAACGGCGGCCCCGGCGGGCACACCCGGCTCCCCATGCTCTTCGCCTACGAAGAGGCCTTCCGCTACGGGCAGTTCGGCTACGCGGCCGCGATGGGCTGCGTCATGGTCGCCGTCGTCGCCGTGCTCCTCGCCTGCTATCTGGCGGGCCGGCTCAACGGAGGCGAGGAATGAGCCGGGGGCGCCCCGCGCGGCGCGCCGCGACCCGCGCCGGCCAGTACCTCGCCCTCCTGTGCTACCTCGTCTTCCTCGCCTTCCCCCTCGCCTGGCTGCTCTCCACTGCCTTCAAGCCCGCCCGCGAACTGGCCTCCCTGCACCCCGGCTGGATTCCCGATCACCCCACCCTCGACAACTTCCGGCAGGCGTTCGACGAGCAGCCCCTGCTGCGCGCCGCCCTCAACAGCCTGACCGCCGCCGCCTCGGCCGCCCTGATCGCGACGGTCATCGCCACGCCCATGGCCTACGTACTGGCCCGCCGCCGCTCCCGGCTGACGCGGGCGGCGAGCGGCTGGGTGGTCGTCAGCCAGGCGTTCCCCATCGTCCTCGTGATCATCCCGCTCTTCCTGGTCCTCAAGACCCTGCGCCTGGTCGACACCGTGCCGGGGCTGGTCATGGTGTACGTCGTCTGGGCGCTGCCGTTCGCGCTGTGGATGCTCACCGGGTACGTACGGGCCGTGCCGCGCGAACTGGAGGAGGCGGCGGCCGTGGACGGCGCGGGGCGGCTGCGGACCCTGGTCTCGGTCACCGCGCCGCTGCTCGCGCCGGGCATCGTCGCCACCGTCCTCTTCGCGTTCATCACCTCCTGGAACGAGTTCTTCTTCGCGCTGGTCCTGCTGAAGTCCCCGGAGAAGCAGACGATGCCCGTCGTACTGACCCACTTCATCGGCGCGGAGGGCGTGGCCGACCTCGGCCCGCTGGCCGCCGCCGCGCTGCTCGCCACCCTCCCCTCGCTCGTCCTCTTCGCGTTCGTGCAGCGGCGGATCACCGGCGGGATGCTGGCCGGGGCGGTGAAGAACTGATGCGCACGCGCCCGTTCGCCGCCGTCGCCGCCCTCGTCTGCGCGCTCGCCCTCCTCCTGGCCGGCTGCGCCTCCGGAACGGACCGCGACGACGGCCGGATCACCCTGCGCTACCAGTCGCTCGCCTGGCAGGACGAGTCGGTGGAGATCAACAAGCGCCTGGTACGGGAGTGGAACGCGGCCCACCCCGATATCCGGGTCGAGTACGTGCAGGGGAGCTGGGAGAGCGTCCACGACCAGCTCCTCACCTCCTTCGAGGGCGGCGAGGCGCCGGACATCATCCACGACGCCTCCGACGACCTCGCCGACTTCGCGTACGGCGGCTACCTCGCCGATCTCGGCCCCCTCCTGCCCGCGCGCCTGAAATCCGATATCCCGCGGCGGAGTTGGCAGGCTGCGACATTCGGCGAGGGCGTCTACGGTGTGCCGTTCCTCCAGGAGCCGCGCGTGATCATGGCGAATCGCACGCTGCTCAAGAAGGCGGGCGTGCGCATTCCCGACGCCGAACACCCGTGGAGCTGGCCGGAGTTCGAGGAGGCGGCCAGGCGGATGACGCGCGGCGGCACGTACGGCGTCGCCTGGCCGCTGAAGGACCCGGTCTCCGCGACGCTCAACCTGTCCTTGTCCACCGGCGGCCAGGTCTTCCACCGGGGCGCCGACGGGAAGGCCGCCGTCCGCTTCGCCGCCGCCGACCAACGGGTGCCGCGCGTCATCCGCGACCAGGTCGTACGGGACCGCTCGGCCGCCCGTACGACGCTGTCCATGGGCGGCGCCGACACCCTGCCGGGCTTCTTCGGAGGCAAGTACGCGATGGTGCCGCTCGGGTTCTCCTACCGCCAGCAGATCGTCCAGCAGGCGCCCGAGGGGTTCGACTGGACCGTGCTGCCCGCGCCCGCCGGGCCCGGCGGCGAGCGGAGCCAGGGCGTGAGCCCGCAGACCCTGTCCGTGGCCGAGGACAGCCCGCACAAGAAGGAGGCGGTGCGGTTCATCGACTTCCTGCTGCGGCCGGCGAACATGGCGCGGCTCGCGAAGGGCGACTGGATGCTGCCCACGGGCGCCGAGGCGCTCGCCGCCCCGGAGCTGCACACCGCGCGGCACGGCTGGTCCACGGGCGCGGCGCTCGCCGCCGATCTGCGCCCGGCCCCGGCCCGGTCGGTACGCGGCTACCCGGAGTGGAAGGACAAGATCGCCACGCCCGCGTTCCAGGAGTACTACAGCGGCGCGATCGGGATGGGCGAGCTGCGCCGACGGCTGGTGGAGGACGGGAACTTGGTGCTGGCGCGGTATCAGAGGTGAGGGGGGTACGGGCGCGCGTACGCCCGTACCGCGCCCGTCGGGGTCGGCGCCGCGCCCACCCGGAAATGACATTGCACGATACGTATCGTCTCGCATAGCGTGCCGTCCATGCCAACGCCACAGCGTGCCCATATCGCCATGTTCAGCATCGCGGCCCACGGCCATGTCCAGCCCAGCCTGGACGTCATCCGCGAGCTGGTCGCCCGTGGCCACCGCGTCACCTACGCCATCCCCGAACCCCTCGCCGAACTGGTCGCCAGCGTCGGCGCGGAGCCCGTGATCTACCGTTCGACGCTGCCCACGGAGGAGCAGCCCGAGGCGTGGGGGAGCGAGCTGATCGACCACGTCGAGATCTTCCTCAACGACGCCATCCAGGCGCTTCCGCAGCTCGCCGCCGCCTACGAGAACGACCGCCCCGATCTGGTCCTGTACGACATCACCGCGTACCCGGGCCGGGTGCTCGCGCACCGCTGGGGCGTGCCCATCGTGCAGCTCTCCCCGAACCTGGTCGCCTGGGAGGGATACGACCAGGAGCCCGTGTCCGAGCCCTTCCGGGCCATGAAGGAGACCCCGCGCGGCGCGGCCTACGACCAGCTCTTCCGCGACTGGCTCACCGAGCAGGGCATGACCATCGACCCCGACCTCTTCATCGGCCGGCCCGACCGGATCATCGCGCTCATCCCGCGCGCCCTCCAGCCCAACGCCGACCGGGTCGACGGGCGGCGCACCACCTTCGTCGGCTCCTGCCAGAGCGACGGCGGCCACCAGGGCGACTGGCAGCGGCCCGCCGGGCTCGACCCCGACGACAAGGTGCTGCTGATCTCCCTCGGCTCCACCTTCACCAAGCTGCCGGACTTCTACCGCGAGTGCGTCAAGGCGTTCGGGGACCTGCCCGGCTGGCACGTCGTGCTCCAGGTCGGCAAGCACGTCCAGGCCGCCGACATCGTCCCCGAGGGCGCGGCCCTGCCCGCCAACATCGAGGTGCACCACTGGGTGCCGCAGGTCGCCATCCTCGGCCAGGCCGACGCGTTCATCACCCACGCCGGAGCGGGCGGATCGAGGGAGGGGCTCGCCTGCGGCGTCCCGATGGTGGCCGTGCCGCAGGCCGTCGACCAGTTCGGCAACGCGGCGGTCCTCGAAGAGCTGGGCGTCGCCCGGCACGTACCCACCGAGGAGGCCACGGCCGAGCGGCTGCGCGAGGCCGTGCTCTCCCTCGTGAACGACCCGGCGGTGGCCGCCCGCTGCGCCGAACTCAAGGCGGAGCTGGCGGCGGAGGGCGGCACCCCGCGCGCCGCCGACCTCATCGAGGCGGAGCTGCCGGGCTGACGGGCGGGGGCGGACGGGGCGTACGGGGCGTGGGGGCCGGGTTCCCTGTCAGGGGAGCCCGGTGCCGCCGTCCGCGCGGGGCGGGCAGCCGTACGGGAGCCCGCCCCGCCAGGGCCGTCGAAGCCGTCCCGGGCTCCGAAGGGCGCCCGGAAATCCCGCGGAAGCGACCGCCGCCGAATAGCTGTCCAATTTGCCGTCGTTGGTTGGGATTTGGAGTTACATAGGGGCGTTGCGTATCTCACACATGGCTATGGCGGTTGTATTGAGCGCGTCAATCCGACAGTGTTTCGAGTTATCCCGGAGCGGATCTTCCCGCGCTCCGGGAGTACCGCAACAAGGCTTACCGCTCAACAGGCTGCCGACGACCGCGAGATGGCCCCGGGCCGTATGCGGGCCGACGCCGCACCGGAGACCGCCATCGGCCGCCGTGCCTTTCCCCCACGAGGCACGGCGGCCGATGGTCCCGTGCGGCCCGGGGGCTAATGGCGGTGGACCGCCGGTCCGTCGATCCGGAACCGGTCGCCGTTGCGGGGGCCGAGCCTGACGGCGACGTGCAATCCCGTCGACGCCTCGTCCACGGCGAAGTCCGCGCCCGCCTCGGCGAGACGCGCGCTCTTCTGCCCCCGGTACCGGAAATACACGCTGAGGCGGTGCTCGCCGGGGCGCACCGGGATTTTCGCGGCGCCCCATTTCGCGGCGCATTCCCGTCCGTCGACCTCGATGACCGGCCTCGTCAGCAGGTGGTGGAACCATGCCGCGACGGGAGACGGTCTGACGTCGATGTCAACCATGACAACTGCCCTTTGTTCCGCCATATATCGATGTTAGAAGCCGTAACGGAAATCATCAACGTAACGTGATCCGCGGCCTTTTCCTGGTGGTGACACCAATAGGCTCGGCCATGGGCTCGGCCCGCCGCCCATGGCATGCTTTCCTCAACTGATCGACAAGGAGCACGGCATGAGCGGCGCAATGGGCGGCATGGACGGTTACGTATGGGCCGAGGCGGCGAAGACGCCGGCCAAGGAGCTGTTCCCCGGCATCCGGCTGCGCACCCTGTGGACGGGGGAGAACGGCGCCTCGGCCCATATCGTGGAGATCGACCCCGGCAGCTGCTGGGAGGGGCTCGACGTGCACGAACCCGGCCCCGAAGAGGTCTACGTCGCCTCCGGCGTCTTCAACGACGGCGTCCGCGACTACCCCGCGGGCAGCTTCATCCACGCCCCGGCCGGCTCCTCGCACATACCGCAGTCCACCACCGGCTGCACGCTCTTCATCTTCTACCCCGAGGGCTGATACCCCGAGGGCTGACGGCGGGGGCCGCCGAGGCTGTCAGTCCCCGAGCGGCGCCGCGCGCCGCGCCCGCCCCTGCTCCGGCACGCGCGAAGCAGGCGATACGGGCGGTACGGGCGACCGCGCCCCGTACGACAGCGCCAGCACCGTCCGGCGCAGCCCGGCGCGGCGCAGCGGGGTGACGCGGTGCACGGACGCGTCGCCGCGCAGCAGATACGCGTCGCCGGGCCGGTGGTGCGCCCGCATCGCCACAGTGCTCTCCAGCCCGGCCGGGTCCAGCTCGCCCGGCGCGTACTCCAGCAGCCCGCCGTCCCGCGGCGAGGACGGCGCGTCCGCGCACAGCACGAACGTCAGCGGATGGCCGTCGAGATGCGGGCCGTGCGTATCGCCCCGCCGGTGCAGCACCGTGAGCACATAGCGCTCCAGCAGGTCCGGCGCCTCGACCGCCTCGACGCCCGAGATCCGCCGGATCAGCGCGGCCAGCGACGCGTCCGCGTACAGCCGGGGTATCCAGGGCGCGAGCGCGCCGGCCACCTGCCCGCTCACCGTCGCCATGCGGCGCGGCGAGGCGTCCGGGGCCGTCACCGTGAAGTCCCGCCGCCGCGCGAGCCGTTCCAGCCGCCGCGTCTCGGCCCGCAGCGCGCCGAGCCGGGCCCCGCGCACCACGTCCGGCAGCTTCACATATCCGTCCCGCTCGAACCGCTCCCGTAACCCCTCGCCCGGAGCGCCCGCTTCGGCGAGCTGCGCCAGGCGATCCGGTTCGAGCACCGTCTCCACACTTCTGATCGGCACGATCGCACCTCCTCGGTCCGTACTGACCGTGGCCAACGTGCATCGCAGTGTAGGCATGGCCTCAGCCGTCACGTATGGCTCTTGGGAGGGAAAGACAGGATCTGTACGACCCCTTGGCGTCCGCTTATCGGCCAGTGGCGCCGCCCCGGCCGGCCGGTCAGGCGCTGAGCGCCGGGAGGCTCTCCGACGGCGCCGCCACGGCCTGTCCGTACCGGAGAGCCATCAGCCGCGCCAACTCCTCGCACGGCCCCAGCACTTCGGCGAGCAGGTCCGCGCCCGCCTCCCGCGCGCCCCGCGCGATCCGGTCCGGCAGCCGGCCGGGAGCGACGACGTACGGGGCCACGGCGACGCGCCGGGCCCCCTCGGCGCGCAGTTCCCGCACCACGTCCTCGGTCCTCGGCAGCCGGGCGGAGGCGAACGCGGGCCGCACGGCGCGCCAGCCGGTGCGCCGCCACTCCCGCGCGATCCCGGCGAGCACCTCGACCGCCTCCGGGTCGCTGGAGCCCGCCGAGGCCAGCACGACCCCCGTCGAGCCCCGGTCCTCGGGGCGCGCCCCGGCCTCGTACAACCGCCTCTCCAACGCGCCGACCAGCAGCGGCGAGGGCCCCAGCACCTCGGCCCGGCGGACCGCGAGCCCCGGCAGCCGGGCCGCGGCCGCGTGCAGGACGGCCGGGATGTCGGATTTCGCGTGGAACGCCCGGGTCAGCAGCAGCGGCAGCGCGACCGCCTCACGTCCCCCGTCCGCCGCGAGCCGCGACAGCGCCTGCGGCACGCTCGGCGCGCAGAAGTCCAGATAGCCGGCCTCGACGCGCAGGTCCGGGCGGAGCGAGCGGACGCGCTCGACGAGCGCCCCGACCGTCGCCGCGTGCCGCGGATCGCGGCTGCCGTGCGCGACGACGAGCAGCGCGGGGGCCGGGCCCGGGGCGGCCAGGCGCCGCACGCCCGTCAACGGGCGCCCGCCAGACCGCGGTTGCGCAGCACCCGGCGCTCCAGCGGGCTGAAGATGATCAGGTCGATGGCGATGCCGACGAAGAGGATGAGGATGATGCCGAGCAGCACGCCCGGCATGTCGGAGTCGGTACGGGCGTTCTCCAGGTACTGGCCCAGGCCCAGCCCGAGGTCGGGGGAGGAGGCGATGAGTTCGGCGGCCATCAGCGACCGCCAGGAGAACGCCCAGCCCTGCTTGAGCCCCGAGATGTAGCCGGGCAGCGCGGCCGGCAGCAGCACGTGCCACGCCCCGCGCACCCCGGTGGCGCCGATGGTGCGGCCGGCGCGCAGGTAGAGCGGCGGCACCTGGTCGATGCCGGAGACCAGGCCGTTGGCTATGGAGGGCACCGCGCCCAGCAGGATGACCGCGTACATCGCAGAGTCGGTGATGCCCAGCCAGATCACGGCGGCCGGCACCCAGGCCACCGACGGCAGCGACTGGAGGCCGGAGAGGATCGGGCCGAGCGCGGAGCGCACGACCTTCACCCGGGCCACCAGCAGCCCCAGCGGCGTGCCGATGGCGAGCGCGGCGAGGAAGCCGAGCAGGCCGCGCGAGACGCTCGTCCAGACGATGTCGCCGAGCGTGCCCTGGAGCCACAGGACGCGCAGGCTGTGCCAGACGGCCGAGGGGTCGGGCAGCTTGTAGTCGTCGGTGACCTCCGCCAGGACGAGCAGCTTCCACACGGCCAGGACGAGCAGCACGGCGACCACCGGCGGCAGCACCTTGTGGAGCAGGGTGTGGGAGATCGGCACCCGCTTGACCTGCACGGTGTCGAGCGCGTCCAGCCCGGCCTCGACGCTCGCCAGATCGTGCCGCCCGTCCGGCCGTCCGGTCTCCTCGGCGGTGGTCTCAGTGCTGGCCATGGCGGCGGATCTCCCCACGCAGTTCTTCGGTGATCTCGACGGACAGCTCCGCGACGGCCGCGTCCTCGATGCGGCGCGGCTGCGGGATGTCCACCGCCCACTCGCGCGCGACCCGGCCGGGCCGCGAGGACAGCAGCACCACGCGCTCGGCGAGCCGCACGGCCTCGCGGACGTTGTGCGTGACGAAGAGGACCGACAGCTCCGTCCCCTCCCACACGCGGGTCAGCTCGCCGTGCAGCACATCGCGGGTGATCGCGTCCAGCGCCGCGAACGGCTCGTCCATCAGCAGCACCCTGGAGTCCTGCGCGAGCGCGCGGGCCAGCGCGACGCGCTGCCGCATGCCGCCCGACAGCTCGTGCACCCGCTTGCCGTACGCGCCGCCGAGCCGTACGAGCTCCAGCAGCCGCTCCGCCTCCGTCCGCCGCTCCGCCCGCGGCATCCCGCGCATCCGCAGCGTCAGCTCGATGTTCCGGCCCGCGGTCAGCCACGGGAACAGCGCGTGCTCCTGGAACATCAGCGCGGGCCGGCCGCCGGGCACCTCGATGGCGCCGGACGTCGGCTCGTCCAGCCCCGCCACCAGGTTCAGCAGCGTCGACTTGCCGCAGCCGGAGGCGCCCAGGATGCAGACGAATTCACCCGGCCGGACGTCGAGGGTGATGTCGTCCAGGACGGGCTGGGCCGCGCCGGGGCGGCCGAAGGACTTGTGGACGCGGTCGATCCGTACGGCGGCCGGTGCGGTCGCGCCGCCGTCGTCCTTCAGGGGCGTCTCGGTGGTCAGTGCCGGTGCCATCGCCGGTCACCTCCTGTCAGCTGGGTGGGCGGTGCGGATGGGGGCCGGGCGCTACTTCGCGCCGAGCCCCGCGGCGTCGACCGTCGGCCTGCCCTCGGCCTTGAGCACTTTGTTGAGGAGCGTCAGGTCGTAGACGCCGCGCAGATCGGGCTCGGACAGCAGCCCGGCCTTGACGGCGTGCCGCGCCTCGGCGTCAAGCGTCGAGGCGAGCGGGTCGTCGGTGACGCGGATGCTCCGCCAGGCCGGGTCGAGGATCTCGGGCGGCAGTCCCTTGCCCGCCAGGGCGCCGAGCGCGGCGTTGGCGGACGCCCGGGCCTTCGCGGGGTTCGACTTGATCCAGGCGTTGGTCTTCACCGAGCCGCGCAGCACGGCCTCGACGACGTCCGGATGGCGGGCCAGGAACTTCTGGGACACGATCACATTGGTGATCACGAACTTGCGGTCCGGCCACAGCGTGGACTCGTCCAGCAGCACCTTGCCGCCGCCGGCCACCAGCCGCGACGCGGTCGGCTCGGGCACCCACGCGCCGTCCACCGAACCGGACTTGAAGGCGTCCGGGGTCACCTTGTTGTCCGTACGGACCACGGAGACGTCACCCTTGCCGCTCTGCGGGTCGACCTTCCAGCCGCGCTGGGCGATCCAGTTGAGGAACGCCACGTCCTGGGTGTTGCCCTTCTGCGGCGTGGCGATCTTCTTGCCCTTGACGTCGTCCAGGGACTTGATCTTCTCGGGGTTCACCACCAGCTTCACGCCGCCGGACGCGGAGCCGGAGACGATCCGCAGGCCGGTGCCGTGCGTCTTGACGTAGCCGTTGATGGCCGGCGACGGGCCGATCCAGCCGATGTCGATCGAGCCCGCGTTGAGCGCCTCGATCTCGGACGGGCCCGCGTTGAACGTGGTCGACTTGACCTTGGTGCCGCCCAGCTCCCGCTGGATGATCCCCTCGTGGTCGCCGACCAGCGCCGTGGCGTGCGTGAGGTTCGGGAAGTAGCCGATCTTCACGGAGTCGAGGCCGTCGACCTTCTTCCCCGTCGCGGTGGCCTTGCCGCCGCCGTCCTGCCGCTGGGAGCCGTACCCGCAGGCCCCGAGGGTGCCGATCAGCAGCGGAAGGGCGGCGGCGGCCGCCAGGAAGCGGCGGCGGGGCGGGCGTACGGCAGACATGGGAGGGGTTCCTCTCACCAAGCCGGGTACAGCGCGCCCTAAGGCGCGCCCGGCGGTTCAGCGGGGCTTCGGGATCGGGTGCGGCGCGTGGCGGAGTCCGTCGTCAGCGCGCACATCGCCCGACCCCGCCCTGGCCGCTGCCGAGGGAGCCGCTGCCGACGCGGCCGCCCTCCTTGTCGAAGGTCGAGAAGAAGTCCCGGGCCGCCATCAGAAGTCCCAGCCCGAATCGGCGTTGTCGTCCGCCTGAACGCCCGGCCGGGACGAGGCGAACGCGGCGCCCGCCATCCCGGCGGTCAGCGTCGTGCCGTCGGCGGGGTCGATGAGGAGGAAGGAGCCGGTGCGCCGGGAGTCGGCGTACGCGTCGAGGGCCAGCGGCTCGGCGGTGCGCACGACGACGCGGCCGATCTCGTTGGCGGCCAGCTCCCCGGGCGCCGGGTGCTGGGAGAGGTCGTCGAGCGTCAGCCGCGACGGGATGTCCTTGACGATCGCCTTGACCGTACGGGTGGTGTGCTTGAGCAGCACCCGGTCGCCGGCCCTCAGCGGCCGGTCCGCGACATGGCAGACCGTCGCCTCGATGTCCCGCGTCGCGGCGGGCGCGCCCGCGCTCGGTGCGATGAGGTCGCCGCGGGAGACGTCGAGGTCGTCGGCGAGGCGCAGCGTCACGGACTGCGGGGCCCAGGCCACGTCCACGCCCCGGCCGAGCGCGTCGATGCCGGTGATGGTGCTCGTACGGCCCGACGGCAGCACCGTCACGGCCTCCCCGACGCGGAGCACGCCGGACGATATCTGCCCGGCGTAGCCGCGGTAGTCGGGGTGCTCCGGGGTCTGCGGGCGGATCACGACCTGGACGGGGAAGCGCGCGGGGTCACGGGACGGGTCGGCGACCACGGCCACCGTCTCCAGGTGCTCCAGGACGGTCGGGCCGCCGTACCAGTCCATGCTCGCGGCCGGGGTGACCACGTTGTCGCCGGTCAGGGCGGAGATCGGGATCGCGGTGATCTCCGGGACGCCGAGCGAGGCGGCGTACGCGGTGAACTCCTCGGCGATCGCCGCGAACACGGGCTCCGCGTAGTCCACGAGGTCCATCTTGTTGACGGCGAGGACCACGTGCGGCACCCGCAGCAGGGCGGCCACGGCGGCGTGCCGGCGGGTCTGCTCGACCACGCCGTTGCGGGCGTCGACCAGCACCACGGCCAGCTCGGCGGTGGACGCGCCGGTGACCATGTTGCGGGTGTACTGCACATGCCCCGGGGTGTCGGCGAGGATGAACCGCCGCCGGGGCGTGGCGAAGTAGCGGTACGCGACGTCGATGGTGATGCCCTGCTCGCGCTCGGCCCGCAGCCCGTCCGTGAGCAGCGCGAGGTCCGGGGCCTGCTGCCCGCGGCTGCGGGAGGCGTGCTCGACGGCCTCCAGCTGGTCGCTCAGCACCGACTTGGAGTCGTGCAGCAGCCGCCCCACCAGGGTGGACTTGCCGTCGTCGACCGAGCCGGCCGTCGCGAAGCGCAGCAGCGAGGTGGCGCCCGTATCGAGGGTGGTGTCGAAGGTCGTGGTCATGGTTAGAAGTACCCCTCGCGCTTGCGGTCCTCCATGGCGGCCTCGGACAGCTTGTCGTCGGCGCGGGTGGCGCCCCGCTCGGTGAGGCGGGAGGCGGCGATCTCCGCGATGACCGCCTCGATGGTGGCGGCGTCGGAGTCGACGGCGCCGGTGCAGGACATGTCGCCCACCGTGCGGTAGCGGACCGTGCGCCGCTCGACGTGCTCGCCGTCCTTGGGGCCGCCCCACTCGCCGGGGGCCAGCCACATGCCGGAGCGGGCGAAGACCTCGCGCTCGTGCGCGTAGTAGATGGCGGGCAGCGCGATGGACTCGCGGCCGATGTACTGCCACACGTCCAGCTCGGTCCAGTTGGACAGCGGGAAGACGCGGACGTGCTCGCCGGGGGAGTGCCGGCCGTTGTAGAGCTGCCACAGCTCCGGGCGCTGGCGGCGCGGGTCCCAGCCGCCGAACTCGTCGCGCAGCGAGAAGACGCGCTCCTTGGCGCGGGCCTTCTCCTCGTCGCGCCGGCCGCCGCCGAAGACCGCGTCGAAGCGGCCCGTCTCGATGGCGTCGAGCAGCGGCACCGTCTGGAGGGGGTTGCGGGTGCCGTCGGGGCGCTCGCGCAGCCGCCCGTCGTCGATGAACTCCTGGACCGAGGCGACGTGCAGGCGCAGCCCGTGCTCCGCGACGGTCCGGTCGCGGTAGTCGAGGACCTCGGGGAAGTTGTGCCCGGTGTCCACGTGCAGCAGGGCGAACGGCACCGGCGCGGGCGCGAACGCCTTCAGCGCCAGGTGCAGCATCAGGATCGAGTCCTTGCCGCCGGAGAAGAGGATCACCGGCCGCTCGAACTCGCCCGCCACTTCCCGGAAGATGTGCACCGCCTCGGACTCCAGCGCGTCCAAGTGCGACAGGGCGTAGGGATTCTCGGTGTCCTCACCCACGGCTGCCACCGTCGTCATGCCAGTCCCCTCTCACTGAGCAGCGCGAACAGTGCCGCCGCGGATTCGTGGACGCCCTGCTCGTGCGCCGCGATGCGCAGGTCCGGATCGGCTGGTGTCTCATATGGATCATCTACCCCGGTGAGCCCCGTCAGCTCGCCGGCCGCCTGCTTGGCGTAGAGCCCCTTGACGTCCCGTACGGAGCACACCTCGACGGGCGTGGCGACGTGCACCTCCAGATACGGGGTGCCGGCCTTCTGGTGCCGCTCGCGCACCGCCGCGCGGGAGTCCGCGTACGGCGCGATGACCGGTACCAGGGCCTTCACGCCGTTCGCGGCGAGCAGCCCGGCGACGAAGCCGATCCGCCGCACATTGGTGTCCCGGTCCGCGCGGGAGAAGCCCAGCCCGGCGGAGAGGAACTCCCGGATCTCGTCGCCGTCGAGCACCTCCACCCGGTGTCCGTCCGCGCGCAGCCGCTCCGCCAGCGCGTACGCGATCGTGGTCTTGCCGGCGCTCGGCAGCCCGGTCAGCCAGATCGTGGCCCCCTGGTCGGGCAGGCTCATCGCACTCTCCTGAGGTCTCGTCATGTCAGCCGTGCAGCCCGCACTCGGTCTTGCCGCTGCCCGCCCAGCGCCCGGCGCGCGGGTCCTCGCCCGCCGGCACCCGGCGCGTGCAGGGCGCGCAGCCCACCGAGGCGAAGCCGTCCGCCAGCAAGGGATTGGTGAGCACGCCGTGCTCGGCCACGTACGCGTCCACATCATCCTGCGTCCAGCGGGCGATGGGCGAGACCTTCACCTTCCGCCGCTTGGCGTCCCAGCCGACGACCGGGGTGCCGGCCCGGGTCGGGGACTCGTCGCGGCGCAGCCCGGTCGCCCACGCGTCGAACCCGGCGAGCCCTTCCTCCAGCGGCCGGACCTTGCGCAGGGCGCAGCACAGGTCCGGGTCGCGGTCGTGCAGCCGGGGTCCGTACTGGGCGTCCTGCTCGGCCACCGACTGGCGCGGCGTCAGCGTGAGTACGTTGACGTCCATGACGGCGGCGACCGCGTCGCGGGTGCCGATGGTCTCCGGGAAGTGGTAGCCGGTGTCCAGGAAGACGACGCGCACGCCCGGCAGGACGCGCGCGGCGAGGTGGGCGACGACCGCGTCCTCCATGGAGGAGGTGACGCAGAAGCGGGCGCCGAAGGTGTCGGCGGCCCAGCCGAGTATGTCGAGCGCCGAGGCGTCCTCCAGCCTCCGGCCCGCCTCCTCGGCGAGGTGCGGCAAGTCCGTGGTGGCTGTCACGAGCCTTCTCCTTCGGACGCTTGGGACGCTTCGGACGCTTCGGCGGGGACGCCGGCGGTCAGGCCCCGCGTCAGCAGCCCCCGGTACCTGAGCTGGAAGGCGCGGTTGCAGCTGTGGCACTCCCAGCCGCCGTGCCCCTCCTCGGAGGGGCGCAGGTCCTCGTCACCGCAGTACGGGCAGTGGAACGGTGCGGCGCGCTCGCTCATGAGAGATCGTCCTCCGAGGCGCGCGCCGCCCAGGCCGCGAACCGCTCGCCGTCCGTGCGCTGCGCCTCGAAGCGGGTCAGCACGCGCTCGACGTAGTCGGGGAGCTCGTCCGAGGTGACCTTGAGGCCGCGCACCTTGCGGCCGAACCCGGCCTCCAGGCCCAGCGCGCCGCCGAGGTGCACCTGGTAGCCCTCGACCTGGTTGCCGTCCTCGTCGAGCACGAGCTGCCCCTTGAGACCGATGTCCGCGGTCTGGATACGGGCGCAGGCGTTGGGGCAGCCGTTGATGTTGATGGACACGGGCTCCCGGAACTCCGGCATCCGGCGCTCCAGTTCGTCGATGAGCCGGGCGCCGCGCGCCTTCGTCTCGACGATGGCCAGCTTGCAGAACTCGATGCCCGTGCAGGCCAGCGTGGCGCGCCGGAACGGCGACGGCGCGACCTGGAAGTCCAGCGCCTCCAGACCCGCGACGAGCGAGTCGACCTGGTCCTCGGCCACGTCCAGGATGATCATCTTCTGCTCGACGGTGGTGCGCAGCCGGTCGGAGCCGTGCGTCTCCGCGAGCTCGGCGATCTTCGTCAGGGTCGTGCCGTCGACCCGGCCGACGCGCGGCGCGAACCCCACGTAGAAGCGGCCGTCCCGCTGCCGGTGCACGCCCACGTGGTCGCGCCACCGCGAGGACGGCTCATCGGGGGCGGGCCCGTCCACCAGCGCGCGGCCGAGGTACTCGTCCTCCAGCACCTGACGGAACCGGGCCGGTCCCCAGTCGGCCATCAGGAACTTCAGCCGCGCGCGGTTGCGCAGCCGCCGATAGCCGTAGTCCCGGAAGATCCCGACGACCCCGGCCCAGACGTCCGCCACCTCGTCCAGCGGCACCCACGCGCCGAGCCGCTCGGCGAGCCGCGGGTTGGTGGACAGGCCGCCGCCCACCCACAGGTCGAAGCCCGGCCCGTGGACCGGGTGCACGACCCCGACGAACGCGACGTCGTTGATCTCGTGCACCACGTCCTGCACGGGCGAGCCGGAGACCGCGGTCTTGAACTTGCGCGGCAGGTTGGAGAACTCCGGGCTGCCGATGTAGCGGTCGTGGATCTCCTCCACGGCGGGCGTGCCGTCGATGATCTCGTCCGCGGCGACCCCGGCCACCGGCGAGCCGATGATCACGCGGGGGCAGTCGCCGCACGCCTCGGTCGTGGACAGCCCGACGGCCTCCAGCTTCTCCCAGATCGCGGGCACGTCCTCGATCCGGATCCAGTGCAGCTGGATGTTCTGCCGGTCGGTGATGTCGGCGGTGCCGCGGGCGTACTCCTCGGAGACCTCGCCGACGGTGCGCAGTTGCCGGGCGGTCAGCCGGCCGCCGTCGACGCGCACCCGCAGCATGAAGTGCCTGTCGTCCAGCTCCTCCGGCGACAGGATCGCGGTCTTGCCGCCGTCGATGCCGGGCTTGCGCTGGGTGTACAGGCCCCACCAGCGCATCCGGCCGCGCAGATCGCTGGGGTCGATCGAGTCGAAACCGGCCTTCGAGTAGATCGTCTCAATGCGTGTCCGCACATTGAGACCGTCGTCGTCCTTCTTGAACTGCTCGTTGCCGTTGAGGGGCGTGTGGTGGCCGACGCCCCACTGGCCCTCGCCGCGGTGGCGGCCGGCCTTGCGGCGGGGCGGGGCGGCGACGGGGCGTTCCGGCGTGGTGGCAGCCATGGCGGTGTCCTTCGGGGCGGCTCTGGGAAAGCGGATCGTGCCCGCGGGCACCCCGGCAGGCCCTGGGCGCGCGGGCGTACCCGGCAGGGCACAAGGAGCCACGGCGGCGGTGGGCGTATCAGGGTGCGGTCCGTCCGCGCCGGCGAGGGCGGCCGGGACGGCGGGAAAGCGGGAAAGAAGTCGGCGGTGCTGGGACTCTCAGCCCGCCGGACAGATGGCGCTGGACATGCGGCCGAAGTCGACGTGGAGTCGACTCACCAAGGCAATTCCGGCGCGAGACATGACGGAAGCGTGGCACGGGGCTCTGTCGGCAGTCCACCAGTGTCCGCATGGCGGATTTTATTGTCCCGAAGATTGAGACGGTGTGGTCGCCGGTCGCGCGCCGTGCCGGCCGCTGGGGACGAGTTGTCCGCGGGTTCGTGGGGGCTGATCGCGCAGTTCCCCGCGCCCCTGATGGGGTGCTGTCGGTGTTTCGTCCGCGGGCGGGGCGGGGCCGGGTGCGCAGTTCCCCGTGCCCCTGATGGGGCTTTGCCGGTGTTTCGTCCGCAGGCGGAGTGCGGTTGGGTGCGCAGTTCCCCGCGCGCCTGACGGGGTGCTGCCGGTGTGTCGTCCGCGGATGGGGCGGGGCTGGGCGCGCAGTTCCTCGCGCCCGCTCAGGGGCGGGGTTCCGTTACGCGCCCGGCCACGGGCCCGGGGTCGGAAGCGCCGGCTCCTCCTCCGTCACCGTCCGGAACACCCGGAAGCCGCGCCGCTCGTAGTTGCCCAGCGCGTGCGGCCCGTCCTTGCTGCACGTGTGCACCCACACCCGCTTCGTCTCCGCCCGCCCCGGCCGGCGGTCGGCCAGGTCCCAGGCGCGCGCCGTGCCGTACGACAGCAGCAGGCCGCCGATGCGGCGCCCGCGGAAGGCGGGGAGCAGCCCGAAATAGCTGATCTCGACCGTCGATTCGCCGGATTCGCCGGATTCGCCGGATTCGCCGGATGCACCGGATGCACCGGATGTGCCGGGTTGGCCGTCTCCGCCGTCCAGCTCGATGAACCCGGCCGGCGTCCCCCGGTCGTACGCCACCCAGGTCTCCACGCCCGGCCGGTCCAGGAACTCCCGCCACCGCGCGTACGGCCACCCGAGCCGGTCCGTCCACGTCACGTCCTGGCCCACGGCCGTATAGAGGAAACGGCTGAACTCCGGCGAGGGGACCTCGGCCCGTACGATCCGGACGCCCGGCGCCTCCGCCGCGCCGCCGGCGGGGGTCAGATCGGCCGGCGAGGTCTGTTCCAGGTGCCAGGTGGTCACCGTGATGCGATCGCTCATGCGCGTCACCCAACCACGCGCCCGCGCCGCGCGCGGGCGCGGGTCCCGCGAGGTCGACGCCGTCGGTCGGCGGCCCCGCCCGCCACGCCGTACGCGGGCGCGGGTCCCGCCGCGTCAAGGCACGGCGTCCCGGCCGCGCCGCGCGCCCAGCACCAGCGGGGCCGTCGAGCCGGGCAGCAGATCCGCGGCGTCCGGCGGGCAGCGCAACTGCACGTCGACGCTCTCCGCGAAGCGGTACGGGCGGTGCGCCAGCACCCCCGCCAGGGTGCGCCGCATCCGGGACATCTCCGCCCGTACCGTCACCGTGCGCGTCGCGTCGCCGAAGAGGTCCACCGCCAGCTCCGCGGCCGTCCGCCCCGCCCGGTACCGGGCCAGCGCGTACAGCAGCTCCGCGTGGCGCGGGGTCAGGTCCTGGGCCCAGTGGCCCGCCTCACCCGAGACGGTGATGGTCCACGGCCGGGGCCGCCGCAGGTCCACCACGACCCGGTTCGCCGTCCGGGCCCGCTCGTCCGCCTGCGCCTCGTCGTCGTCGAGCCGCACCAGCCAGCCGTCCGGCAGCGGCTGCACGGAGCACATCCCGAGCGACGGCAGCCACAGGCGGCCCGCCTGTACGGACTTGGGCAGCGCCACCCGGCCCGCTGACGCCATCCCGACGACCGCCGCCGTCCAGCCGTCGCGGTCGACGACCAGGGCCCGGCCGCCCAGCCGGCACAGCAGCGGCGCGGCCATCGACCGCAGCCGGTCCACGGTCTCCCAGTGCCGGGTGCGCAGTTCCCCCTCGGCGACCTTGGCCACCGCGGTCACCAGCGCCAGCGTTGCCGGATAGAACGTCTCGGCCGGGCCGCTGACGTCCACCACGCCCAGCAGCCGGCCGTCCCGCGGATCGTGCAGCGGCGACGCCGCGCACGTCCACGCGTGGTGGGTGCGCACGAAGTGCTCGGCGGAGTGCACCTGCACCGGCCGCCGCTCGACCAGGGCGGTGCCGATCGCGTTCGTGCCGACCGCGTCCTCCGACCAGGCGGCGCCCAGGCCGAATTCGATCCGGTCGGCGCTCCGCCGCACCGCCCGGTCGCCGTACCGCCACAGAACTCTGCCCTCGGGGTCGGTGACGACCAGCAGATGGCGCTCGGCGTCGGCGACGGACATCAGCCCGCCCTTGAGCTGCGGCAGCAACTGGCCCAGCGGGGAGGCGTGCCGGCGGTGCTCGATCTCCTCCGTCGACAGCGGCCGGGACGGCCGCCCGGTGTCCGGATCGAGGCCGCTGCGGCGCACCCGGTGCCAGGAGTCGTCGATCACGGGGCGCGGCGGGGCCGGCGGCCTGCCGCCGCCCAGGACGGCATCCCGGACGGCCGGCAGGCAACCTTGGGGGATTGGTCTGCGGTTCACGCTGCCATGGTGCCGCTGTGGCGGGTCGCGCACGCCGCCATCGCCGAGATCCGATATCGAATGGTTGCAACGCATTGCAACTGTTGCGAGCCGTCGGCCCCGTGGTCGAAGGTGGCGAGGAGCGGTCGGAGGGTGGTGCCGAGTCGGCGCGGCGCCACCCTCCACTGTCACCCCCTGCCGTGCAGGTCACCCCCGAGGTGGCGGATACGGTAAGGAGGTGCAGCCAGCGAACGAACCACCGGAGCGGCCGGTCGGGCTCCTCCGTAGGGCCCGGGCCCTCTACCGCAACGTGTCGAAACGCAAGTTGGCGTGGCTGCTCCTCAAGGACACCGTCAACTCCTGCATGGAGTACCGGGTCACCGGGCTCGCCGCCGAGGCGGCCTTCTTCACCCTGCTCTCCCTGCCGCCCCTGCTGCTCGGCATCCTCGGCCTGCTCGGCTACCTCGACGTGTGGACCGACTCGCACATCATCGCCAGCGTGCAGGAGAACATCCTCAAGGCGTCCGCCACGGTCCTGTCCGACAAGGGCGTCAACGAGATCGCCCGGCCGCTGCTCGACGACGTCGTCAAGGGCGGCGGCCCCGACGTCGCCTCCATCGGCTTCGCCATCGCCCTGTGGTCCGGCTCCCGGGCCGTCAACGTCTTCGTCGACACGATCACCATCATGTACGGGCTGGAGGGCAGGCGCGGCATCGTCAAGACGCGGCTGCTCGCCTTCCTGCTCTATATCGTCGCCCTGCTGATAGGGGCGGTGGTGCTGCCCCTGATGGTGGTGGGCCCCGACACGATGGTCTCCCTCGTGCCCTGGAGCACGGACCTCGTGCGCGTCCTGTACTGGCCCGTGGTCATCCTCCTGTCCATCGTCTTCCTGACCACGCTGTACCACGTGTCCGTGCCGGTCCGTTCACCGTGGCAGGAGGACATTCCGGGCGCTCTCGTGGCCCTGGCGATCTGGGTCCTGGGCAGCTTCCTGCTGCGCATCTACCTCACGCACACCGTCGAGGGCCCCACCATCTACGGCTCGCTCGCCGCGCCCGTCGCCGTGCTGCTGTGGATCGGCGTCTCCGCGTTCGCGGTGCTCGTCGGCGCCGCCGTCAACGCCGCCATAGACCGCGTATGGCCGTCCGTCGCCACGACCGCCGCGCGCGCCGAGGTCGAACGGACCCGGGACGCCGCCGCCCTGGCCGCCGCAGCGGCGCACGCCGTCGAGCGGGCCGCGCGCGGGCTGGTCGACGACACCGAGGGCGACGGGGACGACGAGGAGTACGGACCGGCCGACGAGGACGTGGAGCCGCCGGCCGAATTCCCGGAGCGTTGGGCCTCGTTCCTCCCGCCGGAGGACGTGAAGTCCCGGCTCCACCACTCCAAACAGGACAAGGAATGACCTCCGTCCCGTAAAGCCCCGCAAAGCCTCGTAGAGCTCTGTAAAGCCTTCCTTTAGCGCGCTATACCGGAGTTGTCCGTAACGCGGACAGGGCTACGTTGATCAAATGAGTTCTGCAACCACATCAGCGCGTTCTGTAGGGGTAACAGCAGACGACCAGAGCCACGGCCGATTGCGAGCCGACGCCGCGCTGCTGCTCCTCAGCGCCGCGTCCGGGGCCGTGGACGCGTTCGCCTTCATCTGCCTCGGCAAGGTCTTCGCCGGAGTGATGACGGGAAACCTCATCCTCATCGGCGCGTCCCTGGGCTCCGGCGGCGACAGGGTCGCCTTCCGCGCCGGGACGACCCTCATCGGCTACGTGGCCGGGGCGGCCTTCTGCTCGTGGCCGTCGCCGTGGTGTGGGCGGCGGGCCTCGGCGGAAGCGGCTGGCCGCACTTCGCGCTGCTCGCGGCCGTGTCCCTGGCCATGGGGATACAGGGAAGCGTCTGCGCCTCCCCGACCAACTACATCACCGGCACGCTCACCACCCTCGCGGGCCGCGCGGGCAACCGCGCGCTGCGCCCGGCCGACCGATGGGTGGGCGGTCGGCTCCTCGCCATCGTGGCGGGCGCTGCCATAACGGCGCTCGTCGAGCTGCTGTGGTCGCCCGGTACGGGCCTGGTGGCCGTGCCGCTGGCGGTGTCCGCGCTGGTCGTGGAGGCGGCGGCACGGCGCGGAACTCCAGCCGGGTAGCCCCGCCTCTCTTACGCGCCCCCGTCGGCCTTTCGGCCGATGGGGGCCTCGGCACGTCGGCTCTACGGCCGATCCGCCGCCCCCGCTCCACGGCGCACGATCGAGCGGCGGACGTGCCCGGAGCCCCAACTCCGGGCGCGGACGCTCTCTTTCCGCACAGAACCGTGCGGAGCCGTACAGAGCCGTGCAGGAGCGATACGCCATGCGTCAGAGGACCGATGCCCGCTCACCCCGCGTGAAGGCGACGCGAGAACGGGCGAAGCGCACCCGCACCCCGTCCCTGCTCCGCACCGCCGCCCGCAGCCTGCGCTCCCACCGCCTGCGCTTCGCGCTGCCCGCCCTCGCCGTCCTGCTCGGCGTCGCGTTCGTCACCGGCTCCCTCATCTACAGCGACTCCGTCCGCACCGCCATGGCCCGCGCGCACGCCGGCTCGCAGCCCGACGTGTCCGTCACGGTCACAGCCGACGAGCGGACCGGGCCCGCCGACGCGGCCGGGCCCGGCTCCGCGCCCCGGCTCGACGACGCGCTGCTGCGCGAGCTCCGCACGCTCCCCGGCGCGGCAGCCGCCCGCGGCACCGCCGAGGGCCGCTCCTTCCTCGTCGGCCCCGACGGCACTCTCGTCGGCGACCTCTACCGCGCCACGGGCGTCAACTACGCCCCCGACGCCGCAGGGAAGGACCCCCGCTACCCCCTCACCGAAGGCCGCGGCCCCCGCACCGCCTCGGAGATCGCCGTCGACCGGGGCGCCGCCGAACGGGCCGGGCAGAAGGTCGGCGACACGGTGCGCGTCGTCGTCGGCGGCGCCGCCCGCACCGTCCGGCTGGTCGGTGTCTTCACCGCGAAGGACAGCCGGACCGCCGCCGGCGCCACCCTCACCGCCTACGACACGGCCACCGCGCAGCGGCAGTTCACGGCCCCCGGCACGTACTCGGCGATCACCCTCACCGCCGCCGACGGCACCGCCGACTCCCTGCTGGCGGAGCTGGCCCGGC
Source organism: Streptomyces sp. NPDC050610 (assembly GCF_040654875.1). Lineage (NCBI taxonomy): Bacteria > Bacillati > Actinomycetota > Actinomycetes > Kitasatosporales > Streptomycetaceae > Streptomyces > Streptomyces sp. NPDC050610. Next base: position 173,181 of record NZ_JBFAIV010000005.1, read on the forward strand.
GGAAGCTGCCCACCGGCCTGCGCGCCGTCACCGCCGCGGAGCAGGACTCCGACGCCTCCGCCGCCGACAACGACAAGCTCACCACGCTGCTGCTGGGCTTCGCCGGCATCGCGCTGTTCGTCTCCACCTTCCTCGTCGCCAACACCTTCACCATGCTCAGCGCCGCCCGCGCCCGCGAACACGCCCTGCTGCGCGCCGTCGGAGCCACCCGCGGGTACGTGATGCGGCTGGTCCTCGCCGAGGCCGCGCTCGTCGGAACGGTCGCCGCGGCCGCCGGGTACGCGCTCGGCATCGGCGTGGCCGAACTGCTCAGCACCCTGTTCGGCGTCGCCGACGGCCCGGCCGCCCCGCTGCGGCCGCTGACCCCCACCCCGCTGCTCGCGGCGTTCGCCGTCGGCATCTGCGTCACCACGCTGTCCGCGTACCTGCCGGCCCGCCGCGCGGCCTCCGTGCCGCCCGTGGCGGCGCTGCGCACCAGCGAACCGCCGGCCCCCGCCGCACTGCGCCGCCGCAACCGGACCGGCTGGGCGGTCACCGCCTTCGGGGCGCTGCTGACCGGGGCCGCCACCGGCGACGAGAACCTCCTCTTCCTCGCCGTGCCCGTACTCCTCGTCGGCCTGATCATCCTCGCCCCGCTGCTCGCCCTGGGCGCCACTCGCCTGCTGCGCTCCCCGATGACGCGGCTCGCGGGCATCCGGGGCAAGCTGGCCGTCGAGAACGCCCGCCGCAACCCCCGCCGCACCGCGGCCACCGCCACCACCCTCATGGTCGGCCTCGCCATGGTCACCGCCGTCACCGTCGTCGTCTCCTCGGCGACCCGTGCGGACGAACGGGACGCCGACCGCGCCATGACCTCCGACCTGCGCGTCACGGCCGTCGACTTCGCCGAGATCGGGCCCCGCGTCGCCGACCGCGTCGCGAAACTGCCCGACGCCGCCGCCGTCACCCCGGTCGTCCGCACCGAACTCACCGTCCCCGGCGAGCGCGACACCCTCTCGGCGACCGCCGTCGACCCCGCCACCGTGGCCCGGCTCGCGCCCGTCGACATTCGCGAAGGCTCGCTGAAGGGCCTCGGCCACGGCATCGCCGTCACCGAGCGGACGGCCGGCCTCCACGGCTGGCGGCTCGGCTCCCGCGTCCCCGCCACGGTCGCCGGGTCGACCGCGCGGACCACGCTGCCGGTCGTCGCGATCTACGACGCGCCGGACTCCTTCACCCCCGCCCTCATCTCCGCCGCCGCCCTCCCGCGCACCACCGGCGCCGAACACCGGCCCCACGTGGAATCCGTCCTCATCGACGCCGCCCCCGGCCGCACCGCGGCCCTCCGCGACACCATCCGGCGCACGCTGGACAACCCCGCGCTCCTCATCCAGGACCGCGCCGACGCCCGCGAGGCCGCCGCCGAGCGGATGGCCCCGTTCCTGAACATCATGTACGCCCTGCTCAGCGTCACCGTCCTGATCGGCGCCCTGGGCGTGGTCAACACCATGGGCATGGCCGTCTCCGAACGCGTCCGGGAGATCGGCCTGCTGCGCGCCCTGGGCCTGGACCGCCGCAGCCTCGCCTCCGTCCTGCGCCTCGAATCCGTCGCCATCGCCCTGCTCGGCGCCGTCATGGGACTGCTCGCCGGAATCGTCTTCGGCGCCGCGGCCGTCCTCAGCCAGGAGGGCGTCCCCCTCGCGCTGCCCTGGGACAGGATCGCCCTGTGCTTCGTCGCCACCGCCGCCATCGGCGTGCTCGCGGCCCTGTGGCCGGGCCGCCGGGCGGCGCGTATCCCGCTGCTGGAGGCGATCGGGTCCGATACGGAGTGAGCGATGGGCGCGCGTACGGGCGCCGACGGGAAAACCCGTGGCGCCCGTACGCGCGGCCGGTCTAGCATCGGAAGCGTCCAGGACGGCGGCCGACCGCCGCCGCCGGAGGCTGTGCGAGGGAAGCGGAGGTGAGAACCGTGACGGCTGTCATCGCGCTGGGCGCTGCCCAGGTTCACGAGCTCACCCATCCCACCCCCACGGTCTCCGGCTGACTCGACCTCTCTCTTCTCCGCGCGCCGTTCGGCGCGCACGGCCGGGGCCGCCCTTGTGAAGGGTCATCCCTTGTCAGACATCATTTCCGCGCACCCGCTCACCGCCTACGGCTGGGACGAGGGGTTCGCCGAAAGCTTCGCTCCCCATACCGCCGAGGGGCTCGTGCCCGGCCGGATCGTGCGCGTCGACCGCGGCCGCTGCGACCTCGTCGTGGCCGACGGCGACACCACCGCCACCGTGCAGGGCGACACCTCCCTCGTCACCACCGGCGACCCGGTGCGCATCATGTGCACCGGCGACTGGGCCGCCTTCGACCGCGAGCAGGGATACGTACGGGCGCTGCTGCCGCGCCGCACCGCGTTCGTACGGTCCACCTCCAGCAAGCGGTCGGAAGGCCAGATCCTGGCCGCCAACGTCGACCACGCGATCATCGCCGTGCCGCTCACCGCCGAACTGGACCTCGGGCGCGTCGAGCGGTTCCTCGCGCTCGCCTGGGAGAGCGGGGCCACGCCGCTGGTCGTGCTCACCAAGGCCGACCTCGTCACCGACCCCGCCGTGCTCGGCCACCTCGTCGCCGACACCGAGGGCGCCGCCCCCGGTGTGCTCGTCCTCGCGGTGAGCGCGGAGACCGGACAGGGCGTCGACGTGCTCGCCGCGGTGCTCACCGGGGGTACGGCCGTACTCCTCGGACCGTCCGGCGCGGGCAAGTCCACACTCGCCAACGCGCTGTCCGGAGCGGAGACACAGCACGTACAGACCATTCGCGACCGCGACGGAAAGGGGCGGCACACCACCACCACGCGGAATCTGCTGCCGCTGCCGCGGGGCGGTGTGCTCATCGACACCCCCGGGCTGCGCGGCGTCGGCCTGTGGGACGCCCAGAGCGGCGTCGCGCAGGTCTTCGCCGAGGTCGAAGCGCTCGCCGAGGAGTGCCGCTTCCACGACTGCGGCCATGTCGCGGAGCCGGGCTGCGCCGTGCTGGCCGCGGCCGACTCCGGCGAGCTGACGGAACGTCGGCTGACGAGCTACCGCAAGCTGCTGCGCGAGAACGAGCGGCTCGCCGCCCGTACGGACGCCCGGCTGCGGGCCGAGCGGCGCCGCGACTGGCGGCAGAAGCAGGCGCTCGGACGGCACATGGCGGAGCGGAAGCGGGGGCCGCACAAGCAGTAACGGTCCCCTGGCCCGCGCCCCGAGCGTCACGTCCGATTTCCGCTGGTCGCCGGGGCGCGGGTACCGCAGACTGGTACGCGTGATGAACGAAGAGACCAGGTACGAGGCGGTGCGCGGGCGGGACGCGCGCTTCGACGGAGAGTTCTTCTTCGCCGTCTCGACCACCGGCATCTACTGTCGGCCGAGCTGCCCGGCGGTCACGCCGAAACGCGCCAATGTGCGGTTCTACGCGTCGGCCGCCGCCGCCCAGGGGGCCGGCTTCCGCGCCTGCCGCAGATGCAGGCCGGACGCCGCCCCCGGGTCGGCCGAGTGGAACGTCCGCGCCGACCTGGTCGGCCGCGCCATGCGGCTGATCGGCGACGGCGTCGTCGACCGGGAGGGCGTCGGCGGGCTCGCCGGGCGGCTGGGCTACAGCTCCCGGCAGGTGCACCGGCAGCTCACCGAGGAGCTGGGGGCCGGGCCCGTCGCCCTCGCGCGCGCCCAGCGCGCCCACACCGCGCGTGTGCTGCTGCAAACCACCACACTGCCCGTCACCGAACTGGCCTTCGCCGCGGGCTTCGCCAGCGTCCGCCAGTTCAACGACACGATCCGCGAGATCTACGCCAGCACACCGACCGGACTGCGGGCCGCCGCCCGTCCGGCCCCCGGCGGGAACGCCAGGAACACCGGGCAGGACGAGCGCGATCACCCCGCCCCGGCCGGCATCCCGCTGCGGCTCGCGTACCGCGGCCCGTACGCCGCCCGCGAGATCTTCGACTTCCTCGACCGCCGGGCCATCGCGGGCATCGAGGAGACCCTCGGCCCGCCCGGCGCCCGGACCTACCGGCGCACCCTCCGCCTCCCGTACGGCACCGCCGTCGCCGAGGTGGACGAACACGGCGGCGCGGGCCGCCGAACCGCCCGCGGCGCGACCGCGCCCGGCGGCGGCTGGCTGGAGTGCCGACTGCACCTCACCGACCTCCGGGACCTCGCCACCGCCGTGGCCCGGCTGCGGCGGCTGTTCGACCTGGACGCCGACCCGTACGCCGTCGCCGAACGGCTCGGCGCCGACCCCTGGCTCGCCCCGCTGGTCGCGGCCCGGCCCGGACTGCGCTCGCCCGGCGCGGCGGACAGCGAGGAACTGGCGGTACGGGCCGTACTCGGCCAGCAGGTCACCGTGGCGGCGGGCCGCCGGCTCGCGGGCGTACTCGTGGCGGCGTACGGAAAACCCCTCTCCGCCCCCGACGGCGCCCTCACCCACGTCTTCCCCGAGCCCGGCATCCTCGCCGACGCGACCCTGGCCGAGCTGGGGATGCCCGACGCGCGGCGGCGGGCCCTGCGCACCGTCTCGGGCGCGCTCGCCGACGGCAGCGTCGCCCTCGACCCCGGCGTCGACCGCGACGCCACCGAACAGGCGCTGCTCGCCCTGACCGGCATCGGCCCGTGGACCGCCCGCTACATGCGGATGCGGGCGCTGGGCGACCCCGATGTGTTCCTGCCGGGCGACGCGGGCGTCCGGCACGGGCTGGCGGCGCTCGGGGCGACGGCGGAAGCGGCCGAGGGCTGGCGGCCCTGGCGCTCGTACGCACTGCACCACCTATGGAACGCCGCGACGACGACGGCGGCGGTAGCGACGACAGCGACGGCAGTGACAGTGATGACGACGAAGACGGAAAAGAGCGGATGACCGTGCTGTACACCGAGATCGACAGCCCCCTCGGGCTGCTGCTGCTCACCGGCGAACCCTCGCCCACCGCGCCCGGCGGCACCGCCCTGGCCTCCCTGTCCGTGCCCGGCCAGAAGGGCGCCGCCCGGCCGGGCCCCGGCGACCGGCGCGAGCCCGCCGCCTTCGCCGAGGCCGAACGCCGCCTCAAGGCGTACTTCGCCGGGGAACTGCGCGACTTCGGGCTCGAATACACCACGCACGGCACCGAGTTCCGCGAGAAGGTCTGGTCGGCGCTGGACGCCGTGCCGTACGGGCGGACGACCACCTACGGCGAGATCGCGGCCCGCGTCGGAGCCTCCCGGATGGCGGTGCGCGCCGTCGGCGGCGCGATCGGCGCCAACCCGCTGCTCGTCCTGCGCCCCTGCCACCGGGTGATCGGCGCGGACGGCTCGATGACGGGGTACGCGGGCGGCCTGGAGCGCAAGCGGCTGCTGCTGGACCTGGAGTCATAGGGCGGCCCGGGCCTTTCCGCGTACCGCCCGCGGAGTACGGCACGAGCCGCCCGCCGTACGACGCGCGGGCGCCCGGCCTCGGCGAAGGTGGAAGGCGACTGATCCGCTCCGAGCCCGCTCCGAGCGGCCTCGGGGCGACCGACCGCCATCCGATCCGAGGAGCCCGCCATGCCTGCCACCACCGCGGCCCGCACCCCCGTGCCGCCCACCGCGCCCCCGCCCGCCGCCGGCCCGTACGCGCCGCTCACCGAACGGCTCGACGCCGCCCGCCCGTACGCGCTCGCCCTCTTCCGCACCGTCATCGGCCTGCTCTTCCTCTGCCACGGCGCCGCCGCCCTCTTCGGGGTGCTCGGCGGCGCGGGCCCGCAGGGCGGCACGGTCGACGCCGGCGCCTGGCCCAGCTGGTACGCGGCCGTCATCCAACTCGTCGGCGGCGGGCTGGTGCTGCTCGGCTTCGGCACCCGCACGGCGGCCCTGATCTGCTCCGGCTCGATGGCCTACGCCTACTTCGACGCGCACCAGGCCACCGCCCTGTGGCCGCTCCAGAACGGCGGCGAACTCTCCGCCGCCTACGCCTTCGCCTTCCTGCTCCTGGTCTTCACCGGACCCGGCGCGCCGGCCCTCGACCGGCTGCTCAAGGCCCGGGGCCGCGGCTAACCGACGGCGCCGACGGAAGCACCGCCGAGGCCCTCCGCCCTCCTGCCCAGCACCGGCGCGGCGACCGGATAGAGCAGGAAGCCGAGGACCACGGCGGTGTTGTGTCCGAAAGCGGTGTAGTCCTCGAAGAACCTGCCGGACGCGACCACCGCGGCCAGCAGCCCCGCCATGGTCAGCAGGCGTACGGGCGGACTCGGCACCCAGTAGGCGAGCAGCCCGGCCACGCACAGGCTCCCGTAACTGACGCCGACGTCGATCGCGCTGCCGAAACCGCGGTCCGGGAAGTGCGCGCTCTCCGTGTGGAGCAGGGTGGTCAGCACCCCGGCGGTGACCAGCGTGGCCAGCACATGGCCGAGGAAGAACACCACGACCGTGCGGAGCGTGCCGAACCGGCGCTCCGCGGGCGCGAGGACGCACAGCGCCAGCAGGGCGACCATCGGCAGGTCCGGTATCTCGATCCACAGGGCGGAGTCGGCCAGGACCGTGACCGGGTGCTCGGCGAGCTGGGTGAGGTTGGTGCTGTGGCTGCGCAGCACCTCGGCCCGGCCGCCCGGGTCCAACTGGAAGAGGACCACCGAATGGACGACGAGGAAGGCCCAGAGGGCGGTGGTGGCCGGGGCCGTCGCCACCCACGTCCTGAGCCGTGTACCGGCGCGCCGGAGCCGGGGCGCGCCGGTTCCCCCGCGCTCCGGAGCCGGGGGAGGGACGGCCGCCGCGGCTTCCTGCTCGGCCCGCCCGGGGCCCGTATGAGAGTCCATCAGCCGATCATCGGCTCCGGGCGGACCCCTGCCATCGGGGATATCCCGGACACACCCCTGACCCCTGGGGCCTGGCTCAGGCGTCCGGCAGCCCCCAGCGCGGGGCGGGGGCGTTCGCGGGGACCGGGCCGACGGTGAGGTCGGGGCGGTCCCCGCGCGCCGTGATCAGGGCCGTTCCGCCCTTGCGCAGCGCGATGCGGATGGTGCCGCCCGTACGGTCATGACGGTCACGCCCACCGTTCCCGGCGGCCCGCTCGTACCGCAGCCGCCGCCCGTGCTCGTCGCGGACCTCCACCGGCCCCTCGATCCCGTGCCGGACCACGCACGGCGCACCCGCCTCGCTGTGCAGCCGCACCCACCGTGTCCGGCCCTCCTCGCGGACCGCGCTCAGCAGGAACGCGCCCTGTGTACGGAAGTCCCGCAGCGCCGCCGCACGCCAGGAGCCGGGCAGCGCGGGGAAGACCCGGACCACCCCGCCCCAGCTCTGGCACACCATGTCGTGCAGGGACTGCGCGGCCGACAGCGGGGTCTCGATGACCGGGCCGGACTCCTTGTACATGGTGTTCGGCTGGATGAAACGGGCCATCAGCTCGCCGAGGTACTTCAACGCGTCGTCGCCGCGCCCCATTTGGGCGGACATGGAGGCGGCGCCGGTGAAGGTGTAGCCCTGGAGGGCGCCCTCGAAGCCGACCCAGTGGTTCAGCGACTTCTCGATGAGCGCGCGGTGCTCGGGCTGCTCCCACGTCACCTCGTAGAGGGGGTAGACCGCGAGCATGTGGGAGTAGTGGCGGTGGGACTTGGCGAACGGCACCCCCGCGCCGATCATGAAGCCGTCGGCGTCGGTCGGGTACGGGGTCAGCCTGGCCAGCACCTCGCGCCAGCGCGGCGCGAGCGCGTCCCGTACGCCCAGCGTCTCCGCCGCGTCCAGCAGCGTCGAGCAGCCCCAGCGCAGCAGCATCAGGTCGTAGTTGCAGTCCGGCGCGTTGACGCCGTACTCGGGGGAGAAGGTGGCGGGCAGGTGCAGCTTGCCGTCCCGGCCGGGGGTCAGGAAGTGCAGGTAGTAGGTGACGGCCTTGCGCAGCAAGGGGAAGAGGACGTCGCGGAGGATCGATTCGTCCATGGTGTGGCGGTAGCTCAGCCAGACGTTGTGCAGCGCCCAGGTGAGGTTGCCGACCTCCGGCGTGGGCGGGTCCTGGCCGGGCACGCCGACCGCGTAGCCGCCGTTCGCGACGGACGCCCCGTTGAGCAGCGTCATATCGGTCGTACGGGCGATCCCCGCCGAATCCGCCCGGTACGGCTTCGCCAGCTCGTCGCTCAGCCGGTGCCGGAACTCGCCGAGCGCCCTTGTCACGGCGTCGAGTTCGAGGTGGTTGGAGCCGTGGATCAGCCAGTACTCCAACTGCACATTGAGATTCCACCAGGTGGCGGGCCACGGCGTGGGCTCCAGCCAGGGGCCGGACGTCGCCATGACGGGCGCGTCGCGGCGGGCGGCGGAAGCGGCCTTGTAGAGCTGCGCCCAGTAGAAGCGCTGGAGCCGGGCGTCGGGGACCGACAGGAAGCTCTTCCGGTAGTACCGGTGCCACCAGGCGCGATGCGAGGGCGCGAGCGCGTCGTACGGCAGCGCCGACGCGCTCCGTACGGTCCGCAGCGCCTTCGCGCGGGCGGTGGCCCGGGGGTGGGACCAGGCGACGGCGGCGTACAGGGTGCGCCGGCCGCCGTGCCCGTGCGCCCGCTCGCGCCACGCGGTGACGTGCTGGCCGCCCGCCAGCAGCGGCTGGACCGCGGCCCGTAGGCCGCCGTGGTTCTCGACGGTCGCGGGCGGATTGCCGGCGTACCCGGCGGGCAGCGGCTTGAAGGCGGCGCGCGGGCTGATCGCCTCGGCGGGGTGGAAGGTCCAGCGGAAGCCGCGCTCGCCCGCGCTCGGGGCGATCTCCACGGCCAGGACGGAGCGGGAGTTGTGCACCATGGCCCGGAGCGTGAGGGCGCCCGCCTCGGTGGTGACCGTGCCGGTGAGTTCGGCGTCGTGCAGGCCGAGCCGCCAGTCGACGCCGGTGATCCGCCCGACCGGTTCGAGGGTGAACCAGCCGATGGGCAGCCGGGCGAGACCGAAGAGGGAGCCGAACTCGGGGCGGTGGTCCTGCACCTCGCTGTGCTGGACGTTGAACCGGATCGCGTTGCGGCCGGGTTCGGCGTAGATGCCGGAGCCGAGCAGGGCGTTGCCGAGGAACGGGCCCTCGTACCAGGTCTTCGGCAGCTTCCGCCAGACGAGGTCGGCGTCGGCCAGGACCTCGCGCCAGGGGTCGTGCGCGTGCTGCGGCTGACGGCCCGCGGGGGTGGAGACGGCCGGCAGCGCGTGCGCGGGCGGGGCCCCGAGCCCTACGGCGCCCGCCGCGCCCGCGGCGAGGGCCCCGCCGAGCACGGCCCGTCTGGACGCTCCGCTGGATGTTCCGTTCGAGGTATCCACTCCGCCTCCAGGCGCGCGTGACGAGCTCACACTGATTCCCCGGATTCATCCGAGGTTTCCACCGGAGGAACGTAGGAAGCGGGGAAGGAGTCGTCAATAGTTCTGACAGAGATCCGATGAGTGGGTGCTCTGTGCGCGATACGGGCCGGGGCGGCCTCAGGGGCCGGTCTCCGAGGCCAGTGTCAGAGGTCGGTACCCGAGGCCGGTACCCGAGGTCGGCTCCACAGATCCGCCCCCGAGGTCAGCCCCAGAGGACCGAGCCCGCCCACGCGCCCACCGCCAGCAGGCAGGCGAACAGCTCGACCAGCACGCTGGTTCCGATCGCCCGCATCACGCCCCGCGTGGACGCCCACGCCTGGCCGTGGCCGCCGAGCCGCCGCCGCTCCACGCCGTAGATCGCCGCGACGAAGCCCAGCGGGGCCCCGACCAGCGGCACCACGAAGAATCCCGCCACCCCGGCGGCCCCGGCCAGCCGGAACGTCCGCCGTGTGATGCCCGCGCCGCGCAGCGAACGGGCGGGCAGCAGCCACTGCACCGCCTGGTTCAGCAGCAGTACCGCGGTGGCCCCGGCCAGTACGCCCCAGGCGAGCGTGGTCCGCGCGGTCATCGACCACCACAGCACGCCGGCCCAGACGATCGGCGGGCCGGGCACGCCGGGGGTGACCACGCCGAGCAGGCCGAGCAGCAGGACCAGCCCGACCAGGAGTAGCTGCGGCGTCTCCATGAACCAAGGTTGCCGGAAGCCGTGCGGGTCCGCTTCCGGGCGAATATCGACATTCACCACTTACGGGCGCGGAGGCCCCACACGCCCCGGTTTTCCCGGCAGCGGCCGAAGCGGACGCGCGACTACCGCCTGCCCGCGTGCGCCTGCGGGCGGCTGGGTGCGTCCGCGTGCCGGTTTACGTCGTGGGGGGCGTGGGGCGTGAAGGCATGGGGGGGCGTTCCCGAGGCCACGCCGCGTCCGCGTGGCCGGTGGCGCGTCCGCGTGTTCCGCCCGCCCTGCCCGCCCCGCCGTCACCGGCCGTTGCGGGAGACCCAGCCGCGCTCGTACGCGTGCCACCCCAGCTGTAACCGGGTGGTCACCCCCGCCAGTCCCATCAGCCCCTTCACCCGCCGCTGCACCGTCCGCAACCCGAGATCGAGCTGCTTGGCGACGCTCGCGTCGGTCAGCCCCGCCAGCAGCAGCGAGAGGATCTCCAGATCCGTACCGTCCGGCCCCTCCGGCGGGTCCTCGTGGACCGTGCCCGACACGCCCAGCCGCAGCGGCAGCGCGTCGCGCCACACCGCCTCGAAGAGCCCCATCAGCGATTCGAGCAGGCCGCTGGCGTGCACGACGAGGGCCGCGGGCTCGGCGGACCGCGAGGTCAGCGGCACCATCGCGAGCGTACGGTCGACGACCACGAGCTTGGTGGGGACCCGGTCCACGACCCGTACCTGCTCGTCGCGGCCCAGGGCGGCGGACAGTTCGGCCAGCCCGTGCGGGCCGGAGAGGACCGCGCGCTCCAGCACCGCGCGGTAGCGGACGCCGCGCCGCGCGGCCTGCTCCTCCGCGTCGTTCTCGATCCCCGTCACCGCCTGCGGCACCCCGGTGACCAGGGCGCACACCTCGTCGGCCGCCCCCAGTTGCAGTTGCAGGAACCGGTGCGCCACGGCGCTCGCGCCCGTCACCACCTCCACCAGGTCGTGCACGGCGGGCTCCGCGGCCTCGGCCCGGTACTCCTCGGCGAGCAGCGCCGCCGCCAGCTCCGCCTGGTCCAGCTCGTGGCGCTGCTGGGTCAGCAGCGCCCCCAGGGCGACGGCGGGCGGCGCCGCGACCCAGCGGCCGGGGCGGGCGGAGGACTGCGCGGCCAGCCCCTGGTGCTCCAGGCGGCGCAGCGTGCGTACGGCCTCCTCCTCCGGCAGTGTCAGCCGGTGCGCGAGGTCGGTCAGCTCGGCCGCGCCGAGCGCCACGAGCGTCCGGTAGGCCGTTTCCTGTGCCTCGTCCAGACCGAGCGCTGTCAGCATGCGATGTGCCCTCCCCATAGGACCGTTCCCGCCGGTTCCACCAGCGGTTCCCCCACCCCGTGGCGGGAATGAGCCACGGCACAATTCCGCCTCGGACATCATCCCCGCACTCCGCGCCGCTCTGCCAATGTGACGGCACCACAGCACCGGACGGCGGCTCCCGCACCCGCGGAAGCCGCTGCCACGGGCTGCCACGCCATGTGTGTCACGCGACTTTCCGCACACCACTGGGTAGACCGAGGAGATCGATGCGTCCGATATCGCGTACGGCCCTGGCGGCGGCGAGCGCCGCGGTCCTGGCCGTCACCGCGTTCGCACCGTCAGCGGCCGGGGCGCCGCACGGCGGTGGCGACGCGGGCAAGAGACCGATCGCCGGCAGCGAGGCGGCGAGAGCGGCGGCGAAGCAGGGCGGCGCCGCCACCGTCACGCTGGTGACCGGCGACCGCGTCCAGGTCGTCACCGACAGCCAGGGGCACGCCACCGCCACCCCGCTGCCGGACTCGCGGGGCCGCCAACCGCTCGTACGGACCAGGCAGTTGGGCAAGGACCTCTACGTCTACCCGGAGTCCGCGACGGCGGCGCTGGCCGCGAAGCGGGTCGACGAGGAACTGTTCAACGTCACCGGTCTGATCCGGCAGGGCTACGACGACGCCCACACCGGCGACCTGCCGCTCATCGCCACCTACGAACCGTCCGTGAACGTCGCCCGCAGCGCGCCCGCCGCCCCGCGCGGGGCGCGGCGCGGACTGCTGCTCCCGGCCGTGGACGGCGTCGCGCTCAAGGCCGACAAGAAGCAGGCGGGCCAGGTGTGGCAGGACGTGGCCGACCGCCGCTCCCGCTCGGGCTCCGGGCTGAGGAAGCTGTGGCTGGACCGCAAGGTCGCCACCACCCTCGACCGGTCGACGAAGCAGGTCCACGCGGACCAGGCGTGGGCGGCCGGGTACGACGGCAAGGGCGCGAAGGTCGCCGTCCTGGACACCGGCGTGGACGCCGGGCACCCGGACCTCAAGGGCCGCGTCGCCGACTCCCGCAACTTCACCGACTCGCCCTCCACCGACGACCGCCAGGGGCACGGCACGCACACCGCGTCCACCGTCGGCGGCTCGGGCGCGGCCAGCGGCGGCAAGAAGAAGGGCGTGGCCCCGGGGGCGGACCTGCTCATCGGCAAGGTGCTCAACGACTCGGGTTCCGGCGCGAGTTCATGGATCATCGCGGGCATGCAGTGGGCCGTCGACCAGAAGGCCGACGTCGTCTCGATGAGCCTCGGCTCCCCGGAGCCCAGCGACTGCACCGACCCCATGAGCGAGGCCGCGCGGCAGCTCGCGGACGGAGACAAGACGCTCTTCGTGGTCGCCGCGGGCAACGCCGGACCCGCCAAGCCCTCCGTCACGTCGCCCGGTTGCGTGCCGGACGTCCTCACTGTGGGCGCGGTCGACCGCGACGACACCACCGCGCAGTTCTCCAGCCGCGGCCCGGTGCTCACCACGCACACCCTCAAGCCGGAGATCGCCGCCCCGGGCGTCGGCATCTCGGCCGCGGCGGCCGGGGGCCGCGGGGTCTACGCGTACCAGACGATGTCCGGCACCTCCATGGCCACCCCGCACGTCGCGGGGGCCGCGGCCATCGTCCGGCAGGCGCACCCCGACTGGACGGCGCGGCAGGTCAAGGCCGCGCTGGTCGGCTCGGCGCAGACCGGCGGCAAGGTCGGCGGCGCGGACGAGACCGGCGGCGGCCGGCTCGACGCGGGCCTGGCCTACCGGCAGCCGGTGCTCGGCGCGTCCGCCGTGCAGGGCGGCAGTTTCAGCTGGCCGCAGGACTCCTCGGACCGTACGAGCGTGGACGTGCCGTACACCAACACCACCGGGGCCGACGTCAAGTTGACGCTGTCCGTGAGCGACGTGCGCGGCAACGACGGCTCTTCGGTCACCTCGGGAATGGCCCGACTCGGCAAGCGCCAGATCACCGTCCCGGCGGGCGGCACGGTGCGGGTGCCGCTGCGGCTCGACCCCAGCGCCCATCTGAAGCACGCCCAGTACGGCGACGTCTCGGGGCGAATTATCGCCAAAGGCAAGGGTGTTCGGGTCTCCGTACCCTTCGCGCTCTACATCCAGCCGCAGACGGTCACGCTCCGGGTCAAGCTCATCGACCGGGACGGCGCGCCCGCGCGGGGCGCGTCCTCGCTCGACGTCGTCAGCACCGACGCCAGCACGGGGGAGCAGCGCGTCAACGACGGGGCCAAGGAGCAGCTGTTCCACGTCAGGCCCGGCGACTACCTGCTGAGCAGCTTCGTGACGAGCGGTGGGGTTGACGCCAACTCCCTCCCTGACTCGGTCAGTTACCTAGCCCACCCGCAGCTCGACCTCACCAAGGACACCACCGTCGTCCTCGACGCGCGCAAGGCCCACCGGCTGACCGTGCGCACCGACCGCAAGACGGAGGTGCGGCGCACCGTCCTGTCGTATGGACGCTGGTGGGACGACGCCTGGGCGACGGCCGGTTCGCTCAGCGCCCCCGCCGACGTCAAGAAGGTCTACGCCTCCGTGGTCGGCAAGGCCAGGGACGGCGGGTACGAGTTCAGCAGCAACTGGCGCGCGTACGGCTCGGACGCCAAGGGCCCGTACGTCTACAACCTCTCCTACCCGGAGCGCGGGCCCCTCGGCTCCGACCGCGCCTACCGGACCCGGGACAAGAAGCTCGCCGCCGTCACCGCCCGCTGGAACGCGGTCGGCAAGGCAGCCGACTACGCCGACATCGTGTCGCTGCGGCCGACGTGGAACCCCGCCGCGACCGTCGGCATCGGCGTCTTCGACCAGGTCCACGCGCCCAGCACCCGCACCGAGTACTACACGCCGGGCGGCGGCAGCTGGCAGCACCAGGCGCAGACCACCTTCCCCTTCGCCGCCGTCCTCCAGGACCAGGACCGCACCTACCGGGCCGGTGAGCGGCGCGACGAGGAGTGGTACCGCGGCGTGCTGAGGCCGGACGCCGCGCGCGACGCGCAGGGCAAGGCGCTGCTCGTCGCGGAGCGGCAGGGCGGCCGGATGGGAATCCAGCCCGCGTTCTGGAACGACGGCTCGGGCGACCACTGGTCGTACGGCGGTTCCTTCGGCGACATCGGCAACATGACGCTGCGTCGGGACGGCAAGACCATCGGCGAGAGCCCGTACCCGTACGGGGTCTTCGACGTCCCGGACGGCGACGCCGCGTATGAACTCCAGCTGAACACAACGAAGTTGACCAGTTCCGACCGTAACTGGCTGCGCTCCACGGACACCACCACCACGTGGAACTTCCGCTCCCGCCTCGAACCCGACGTCTACTCCCGAGGGCTCCCCGTCCTCTTCCCCGCCTACGACCTCCCGGTCGACGGCCTCAACACCCTCCCGGCCGCGGCCGGCCAGCACATCCGCCTCTCGGCCCACGGGCACGCCGGATACGAACCCGGCAAGATCACCAAGGCGTCGCTGGCGTACTCGTACGACGGCGGCACCACCTTGACCAACGCCAAGGTGGCCCAGCAGCACGGCACTTGGAACGCCGTGGTCGACCACACGGGCGCGTCCGGGAAGCCGGTCACCCTGAAGGTCTCCCTGACGGACGCGAAGGGAAATTCCGTCACCCAGATGGTGAAGCGCGCCTACGACGTGCGCTGAACGTGCGGCGGGGCCCCGGTGCCACGCGCCGGGGCCCCGCCACGCCGCACCCGCTCGGGGGGGGACTTGCGAAGGCACTGTTCCGGTAGGCCCCGGACTGTGGACAATAAGGGCATGAACCAGCAGGGGGAGCGGCACGACGGCAGCGACGACGACTGGTGGAGCCAGTTGTACGACGAGAACCAGCCCGACACGAACTCCTCCAGAACGAACCTGCCGCTCGACGGTACGGCTTCATCGCCGCCGGGTCCGTTGGTCGACGGTACGGCTTCACTGGCGCCGGACCTGTCGGCCGATGTCGCGGCTTCACCGGCGCCCGGCCTGCCGCCCGACACCACGGCTTCACTGTCGGCCGGTCCGCCGGCTGATGCCACGGTTCCGTTGTTGCTGGGGCCGTCGGGCGACGCCCTGGCCCCGCCGTCAGCGGGTCCACCGGCTGACGCCACGGTTCCGCTGCTGTTGGGACCGACCGGCGACGTCCTGGCCCCGTCGTCGGCCGGTCCGCCGGGTGACGACGCGCCGCCACCGCCCCCCGGCCCATTGGCCGACACTTCCGCCCCACTGCCACCAGATCCACCGGACCCTGGCCCGTCGGAGGAGGGGGCACCGTTCGCCTGGTGGTCCTCGGGGGAGAGGGGCAGCGGTAGTGCCTCCGGCTCCGGCTCCGGCTCCGACTCCGACTCCGGCGAGGGTGACCGGTTCCGGGACCCAGGGGCCGCGCGGCCGCCTGACCAGGCCGGATCACTGGATGCGGCCCCGGACACTGCCGCCCCGCCGGAATTGCCCGGCCTCCCAGAGACGGAGGCGTCCTCGGACCTTCCCGGTCCGCCAGACTTCGCGTGGGACGAGGTGACGGCGTGGTCGCCCGATGCCGCCGGTACCCCCGGTGCGCCAGGCTCGCCCGGCGTCGCGGACGTCGCCGAGCCGCCGCCCCATCCTCCCGCTCCACCCCATCCGCCTGAGGTCCTGGAAGTAGCCGGACCGTTCCCCCTCCCCGAGCCGCCGGACCTGCCTGAGGCCCAAGGCGCAGCAGAGCCACCCCGCCTTCCGGAACCCCCGGCCATAGGCCTCCACCCGGTCGGCGGCCTCCCGGACGGGTCTGCGAGCGACCTCGCTGCCCAAGCCGTAGCCGACCCCGAAGCCGCGTACGCAGGCGAAGTCGCAGCCGCCCCCGAGGGCACGTACGACGCGGCTGAGGCCGAGCCCGTAGTCGAAGTCGCAGCCGCCCCCGAACCCGCGAACGCAGCCGCCCCCGCAGGCGAAGTCGCAGCCGCCCCCGAGAGCACGTACGACGCCCCCGAGGCCGCGCCCGTAACCGAAGCCGTGACCGGGCCCGTAGCCGAAGCCGTGGCCGGGCCTGAATCTCCGGGGCCTCACCCGGCACCGTCCCCTGGAGCCGGATTCGGTGGGATCGGGTTCGGTGGAGTCGGATTCGTCGGGGACCGGCCGCCGACCTATGAAGCCGAGCCGACGGCGCTGCCCGCTGCCGATCCCGCCGATCTCGGCGGGCTGGTGCCGGACACGGTGCTGGACGGGGCGCGGTGCGGGGCGGCGACGTTGCGGGCCGTGTCGCTGCGCGGGGACTCCGCGCGTTACCGGGGGGAGCCGCGGCGGGACGCGCTGCTGACGGCACGGTTCGGGGCGGGGGACGACGCGCTCGTGCTGGTGGCCGTGGCGAGCGGGGTGTGGGCGGCGCCGGACGCGCATCGGGCCGCGCGCGACGCGTGCGAGTGGATCGGCGGGGCCGTCGGGCGCAGCCAGGGGCGGCTGGCGGAGGACATTCGCGCCGGCCGCCGCGGGGCGCTGGGGTCCGGGCTGCACCGGCTCACCGACCGTTCGTACGGGCGGCTGCGGGCCCGCGCCCATGAGCTGGGCCGGCATCCCGCCGAGTACTCCGCCGCCCTGCGCTGTCTGCTGCTGCCCGCCGACCCGGAGTGCGGTACGCGCGTGTTCTTCGGCGTCGGAGAGGGCGGACTCTTCCGGCTCCGCGACGGGGCGTGGCAGGACTTGGAGCACACGGAGACTGCTAAGGGCCCCAGCGGTGACCGCGTCATCGGGGACCGCGTCACCGTCGATCTCGGCGTCGTCGCCCCCGGCGAAGGGGCCGCCCCCGCCTCCGGCCCCGTCTCAGCCCCTGCCCCCGCCCCCGAACAGCCCCCCACCGAGCCCTTCCGCTTCCGGATCTGCTCGGCCCGGCCCGGCGACGCCCTCCTGCTGTGCAGCCCCGGCCTCGCCGAGCCGCTGCGCGGCGAGCCCGCGTTCGGCGAGCGGCTGGCCGAGCGCTGGGCACGGGCCCGTACGGAGCCCGGCGCGGAGTCCAAGGCGGAGCCGCCCGGACTGGCCGCGTTCCTGGCCGACGCGCAGCTGCGGGCGAAGGGGTACGCGGCCGACCGCACCGCGTGCGTCGTCTGGGAGGCATAGCGGCGCGATCCGTGGGTTGATGGAAGGCGGCCCCGTACGACCGGTGCGGGAGCGACCGGCGGCACCCGAAGGGACGAGCGCGCAATGGCGAAGCAGACCGTGGCGGAGCAGACCGTGGACATCCTGGTGAGGGCCGGGGTGCAGCGGCTCTACGGTGTCGTCGGCGACAGTCTCAACCCCATCGTGGACGCCATCCGCCGCAACGCCGCGATCGACTGGATCCAGGTCCGCCACGAGGAAGTGGCCGCCTTCGCGGCCGGCGCCGAGGCCCAGCTCACGGGCAAGCTGGCGGCCTGCGCCGGCTCCTGCGGCCCCGGCAACCTGCACCTCATCAATGGCCTGTACGACGCGCACCGCTCCATGGCCCCCGTCCTCGCCATCGCCTCCCACATCCCGAGCAGCGAGATCGGCACCGGCTTCTTCCAGGAGACCCACCCCGACCAGCTGTTCCGGGAGTGCAGCCACTACAGCGAGCTGATCTCCAACCCCCAGCAGATGCCGCGCGTCCTCCAGACCGGCATCCAGAACGCGATCGGGCAGGGCGGCGTCAGCGTCATCTCGCTGCCCGGCGACATCGCCGGGGAGCAGGCCCCGGAGCGCTCCATCGAGCACGCCATCGTCACGGCGCGCCCCTCCGTACGGCCCGGGGACGCCGAGATCGAGGCGCTCGCCCGGATGGTGGACGACGCCGACCGGGTCACGCTGTTCTGCGGCAGCGGCACGGCGGGGGCGCACGACGAGGTGATGGAGTTCGCGGAGCGGGTGAAGTCCCCGGTGGGGCACGCGCTGCGCGGCAAGGAGTGGATCCAGTACGACAACCCGTACGACGTCGGCATGAGCGGTCTGCTCGGCTACGGCGCCGCGTACGAGGCCACGCACGAGTGCGATCTGCTGATCCTGCTGGGCACCGACTTCCCGTACAACGCCTTCCTCCCCGACGATGTGAAGATCGTCCAGGTCGATGTGCGCCCCGAGCACCTCGGCCGCCGCTCCAAACTCGACCTCGCCGTGTGGGGCGACGTCCGCGAGACGCTGCGCTGCCTGACGCCGAAGGTGCGGGCCAAGCCCAGCCGCAAGTTCCTCGACAAGATGCTCAAGAAGCACGCCGACGCGCTCGAAGGCGTCGTCAAGGCGTACACCCGCAAGGTCGACAAGCATGTGCCGATCCACCCGGAGTACGTCGCCTCGATCCTGGACGAGGAGGCCGCCGAGGACGCGGTCTTCACGGTCGACACGGGGATGAACAATGTTTGGGCGGCCCGTTATCTCACCCCCAACGGCCGCCGCAGGGTGATCGGTTCGTTCACCCACGGTTCGATGGCCAACGCCCTGCCGCAGGCGATCGGCGCGCAGTTCATCGACCGGGGGCGGCAGGTCGTCTCGATGTCGGGCGACGGCGGATTCTCCATGCTGATGGGCGACTTCCTCACGCTCGTCCAGTACGACCTGCCCGTGAAGGTGGTCCTCTTCAACAACTCCGCGCTGGGCATGGTCGAGTTGGAGATGCTGGTCGGCGGGCTCCCGTCGTACGGCACGACCAACCACAACCCGGACTTCGCGGCCATCGCCCGGGCGGCGGGCGCGTACGGCGTGCGGGTCGAGAAGCCCAAGCAGGTGCGGGGCGCGCTGCGGGACGCCTTCGCCCAGAAGGGCCCGGCGCTGGTGGACATCGTCACCGACCCGAACGCCCTGTCCATCCCGCCGAAGATCAGCGCGGAGATGGTCAGCGGCTTCGCCCTCTCGGCGGGCAAGATCGTGCTGGACGGCGGCGTCGGCCGGATGCTCCAGATGGCGCGCTCCAACCTCCGCAACGTGCCCCGCCCCTGACGCTACGTCACCTCATTTCCTGGCCGGCTGTAGACGCAGCGTCAGGATCTGGAACGGCCGCAGCGACACCGCGACCTCCTCCGGGCCCGCGGGCCCCGTCTCCGCCGCCCGCAGCGGCCGTTCCAGCAGGTCCGTCACCTCCGCCCGCGCCACCGGGAACCCGGCGCGGAGCACCCCGTCGGCCCGCCCGCCCCGCGACTCGTACAGCCGCACCACCACATCCCCACTGCGGTCCTCCGCCGCCTTCACCGACTCGACGGTGATCGCCGGATCGCTCACCGAGACCAGCGGCGGCCGCGCGGACACGGCCGCCGCCCGCAGCGGCAGGTTGAGCGCGAGCCCCTCCGCGACCGCGTCGCCCACCGCCGCCCCCGGCCGCAGCGCGTACGCGAAGCGGTGCGTGCCCTGGTCGGTCTCGGGGTCCGGGCTGTGCGGGGCGCGCAGCAGGGTGAGCCGTACGGTCGTGCCGAGCCCGCCCGCGTGCGGGGTCCGCGTCACGTCGTGCCCGTACGTCGAGTCGTTGAGC
Organism: Streptomyces sp. NPDC050610; assembly: GCF_040654875.1. Taxonomy (NCBI): domain Bacteria; kingdom Bacillati; phylum Actinomycetota; class Actinomycetes; order Kitasatosporales; family Streptomycetaceae; genus Streptomyces; species Streptomyces sp. NPDC050610. Next base: position 192,842 of record NZ_JBFAIV010000005.1, read on the forward strand.
AGCGCGACGCCGTAGCCCGCCTCGGCGACCCGCAGCCAGCGGTGCGCGCAGATCTCGAACCGGGCCGCGTCCCAGCTGGTGTTGGCGTGCGTCGGCCGGTGCACATGCCCGAACTGGATCTCGGCCGCGCTCCGTTCGGCGTGCACGTCGAGGGGGAAGGCGGCCTTGAGCACCTTCTCCGACTCGTGCCAGTCGGCCTCCGTGACGATGTCGACCCGCTCGGCGCCCGCGTCGAGGCGCACCGCCTGCTCGACTCGGGACGCCCCGAAGGCCCGTACGACCGTGACCTCCGCGCGCAGCGGGCCCGCCGCGGTCAGCTCGACGGACACCGCGTCGGTGAGGTCGGTGTGCTTGCGCCGGTAGTGCCGGTCGATGTCCCAGGCGTCGTACTGGTTGGGGTGGTCGGGGTGCAGTTGCAGCAGATTGCCGCGCCCGCCGGGGGTCAGCGCCTCGCGACCAGCGGCCAGGTCCCGTACGGACGTCAGGAGCCCGTCGCGGTCGACGGTGACCCGCAGCAGGCCGTTGTCGAGCACGTACGAGCCGCCCTCGGCGGTGGCGGTCACCGCTCCCGGCTCCTGCCCCGCCTCCTGAGCCGCGCTCTCCCCGATCGGCGCGGAACCGAGCGGCGCGGAACCGAGCGCCGGGACGGCGGCGGCCACCGCGACGCGCCCGTCGGGCAGTTCCTGCGTAAGGGCTCCGGGCGGCAGCGCCCGTGCCGCGTCCCGGTCGAGGGGGACGACCTCGCGCCGCCCGTACGGCGAGGCGTTGAGTACGCCGATCCCGGCGGCCCTGCCCGCACGCACGCCCAGGGCCCGTACTGCCTCCGCCGTGATCTCCGCCAGCTCCGCGGCGACCCGCGCGTACGTGTCGCGCGCCTCGCGGTGCACCCAGGCGATGGAGGAGCCGGGGAGGATGTCGTGGAACTGGTGCAGCAGCACCGTCTTCCAGATCCGGTCGAGCGCGTCGTGCGGATAGGCGTACGACGGCGCGTCGAGGGATGCCGCCGTAGCCCACAACTCGGCCTCCCGCAGCAGGTGTTCGCTGCGCCGGTTGCCCTGCTTCGTCTTCGCCTGCGTCGTGTACGTGCCCCGGTGGAACTCCAGGTACAGCTCGCCCGACCAGACGGGCGCCTGGGCCCCGTACTCCTCCTCCGCCGCCGCGAAGAAGGCCGCCGGCCGCTCGATCTCGACGCGCGGCGAACCCTCCAACGACCTCAGCCGGCGGGCCCGCTCCAGCATCTCGCGGGTCGGCCCGCCGCCCCCGTCGCCCCAGCCGAACGGCACGAGCGAGCGCGTGGCGCGGCCCTTCTCGGCGAAATTCCGCTCCGCGTGGGCGAGCTCCGCGCCACTGAACTGAGAGTTGTATGTGTCCACCGAAGGGAAATGCGTGAAAACCCGGGTGCCGTCGATGCCCTCCCACCAGAAGGTGTGATGCGGCATTCGGTTGGACTGGTTCCAGGAGAGTTTCTGGGTGAGGAACCAGCGGATTCCGGCCAACTTGGCGAGCTGCGGGAATGCGGCCGTATAGCCGAAGGAGTCGGGCAGCCACACCTCTTCCGTTTCCACCCCCAGCTCCTCCAGGAAGAAGCGTTTCCCGTGCACCAGTTGACGGGCCAGCGCCTCGCCTCCTGGCATATTCGCGTCGGACTCGACCCACATGGAGCCGACCGGCGCCCAATTCCCCTCCTGTACCGCCCGCTTGATGCGCTCCCAAATATGCGGCTGATTCTCCTTCACCCACGCGTACTGCTGCGCCTGCGAGCACGCGAAGACCAGCTCGGGGTATTCGTCGGCGAGCTCCGTGACATTGGCGAAGGTGCGGGCGGCCTTGCGGACGGTCTCGCGCAGCGGCCACAGCCACGCCGAGTCGATGTGTGCGTGCCCCGTCGCCGAGACGCGGTGCGCGCTCGGGTGCGCGGGCCGGGCCAGCGCCTCCGCCAGCGCGGCCCGGCCCGCCGCCGCGGTCCCCGCGACGTCGTGCAGGTCCAGCGCGTCCAGGGCGTCCTCCAGGGCGCGCAGGATCTCGTGGTGCCGCGACCGGTCGGCGGGCAGTTCCCGCATCAGCTCGACGAGCACGTCGATGTCGAGGAGGAGGTGCCATACGTTCTCGTCGAGCACGGCCAGGTCCGCCGAGGCGAAGCGGTACAGCGGGGCGTCGCCCGAGGTCAGCACGTCGCCGAGCTGGTTCGGCGCGAAGCCGTGGCGCAGCACGGCGGGGTTGGCGGCGGCCTCCAGGAGGAGGTGGACCGGCTCGCCCCCGGCGGCGCGGGCGGCGACGGCCACATGCCGGTTGCGGGGGTGGACGCCCTTGATGGGCACGCCGTCGGCGTCATGGACGAGCCCCTCGGCCTGGAAGCCCGGCCCGTCGCCGGAGAAGCCGGGGTCGATGACCGCCTCGACGCGCCGGCCCGCCCATGCGGTCGGCACCGTGCCGTCGAGCCGGAACCAGCTCGTCGACCAGGGCCGCCCCCAGGCCGTACCGGTCGCGAAGGGCTCGTACGTCCCCTTGAGCGCCTCCTGTACGGGCACGGGCTCGCCGGGCGCGTGCCAGACGGTGAGCGCCAGCGGGGTCCGCTCCGCGTACTGCGCGGGCCGGATGAACTGGCTGAGCGCCCGTTCCAGGCGCCCTTCCACCAGTGGTCGGTCGTTGTGCATCACGGCTCCTAGGCGTCGGTCACCGTATTCATGGTCATAGCATCAATTCCCGCTCGGGGTATGGCGCACCCGTCCCCGCCCCCATATCGCCATGTTGACGGCTCAACAGGAGTCGGGCACGGTGACGCGGGGCATGCATTCCCGTGAACGTGTTCGATGCCGGACTGTCGAGGGAGCGGTCGGGGCGGGGAGGAATGAAGAGGCGTATTCCAGGTTGTGCGGGCGTGGGGAGCCGACATCGCGGTGACGGTTCCCACCACGCCTCCGAACCCGTGGAGGGGGACATCCAGCCGTATCTCAAGCGGCGGCTCCGACGCGCCGATCTGTCGGCCGTCTCGGACGTCCGCCAGTCGCTGCGGGAAATGCTGCGGGAGTGGGGGGTACCGGGACAGGCCGATATCGCGGAACTGCTGACGAGTGAACTCGTCGCGAACGCACTGGTGCACACCGGCGACGGCGCGGTGGTCACCGCCGCGATCGCCGAGGGTCCGGACGGATTCGTGAAGGGACGACTCCGGGTGGAGGTGCGGGACTTCATGGCGCGCCGCCCGACGCTGCGCGCCGCGGCCCACGCGGACGACACGTCGGGCCGGGGTCTCCAACTCGTGCACACCCTCTCGGACGCCTGGGGGGTGCGGGCGCACGGCGTGGGGAAAGCCGTGTGGTTCGAACTGAACGGCGGACCGGCCTGATGGCGGGGCGTCCGGTCCGCCGCGGCCCGCCGGCCCGCACCGGCCCGCCGCGGCTCAGCCGAACTGCCGCTCGATCTCCTTGAGTTTCTCTTCGAGGGAGTCGAGCCGCGGGACCGTCTGCGTGTCGTCCTCGGCGGTGAGATCGATCGGCTCCGGGGCGGTCACGGCCTGAAGAGGAGGGCGTGGCCGCACCGGCAGCTGCTCCGGCTCCGGCTCCGGTTCCGGTATCGCGGGCTCCGAGCCGATCTGCGGCTGCTGCCGCACGCCGGACGGAGCCGCGGGCACCTGACGGCCGCGGCCGCGGCTCCATACCCGGTGCTGCCGGTTGTACGCCTTGATGCGGGCCCGCTCCAACTTGCCCGCCTCGCGCTGCCGGAGCCGTTCCCGCTCCTTCTCCCGACGGTCCTCGCGCACCTCCTCGACGGCCTCGTCGAGCGACCGCACCCCCTCCAGCAGCATCAGCGACCAGGCGCGGAACGTCTCGCGCGGCGCCCGCAGCCAGCGCACCATGCGGATCTGCGGCAATGGGCGCGGAACCAGGCCCTGTTCGCGCAGCGCCGCCCGCCGCGTCTGTTTGAGCGCCCGGTCGAAGAGCACGGCGGCCGACAGCGACATGCCCGCGAAGAACTGCGGCGCGCCCGCGTGGTCCAGACCGCGCGGCGCGTGCACCCAGTTGAACCAGGCGGCGGCGCCCGCGAACGTCCACACCAGCAGCCGGGAGCCGAGCGCCGCGTCGCCGTGGCTGGCCTCGCGCACCGCGAGCACCGAGCAGAACATGGCCGCGCCGTCGAGCCCGAACGGCACCAGGTACTCCCAGCCTCCCGAGAGGTTGAGGTTCTGCCGCCCGAAGCCGACCAGGCCGTGGAAGGAGAGCGCGGCCGCGACCGCCGCGCAGCAGAAGAGGAGCACGTACGAAGCGCTGCCGTACACGGCCTCCTTGCGCCGCCGGCGCTCCTCGCTGCGCTCCCAGGTGTCCCCGGCCTTGGCCCCGTCGTCCGCCGCGCCGGCGCGCCGGCCGCGCAGGAACACCGCCACCGCCACCGCGACCCCGACGAGCGCCACGGCACCCGGAAGCGCCCAGTCCAGCGATATGTCGGTCAGTCTCATTTCGCGTCCCTTGCATTGCAGTACGGCGTTTCTCGCGCCATCCTGGCGGAATTCGCTGTTCGGCAAGGGATTTTGGAGCAACAAGTCACCAATGGGCCCCAAGGGCCTACGAATAGGTGTGTTTCTGTTCGAACTCGCGTGATGGAAAAACCGATTGCGTTCTATTCGCACCACTCGATCGGGTGGAATGAACGGGCCTATCTTGCGGAGAGCCGCTCAATGCGCTCCGCGTCGCAGGTGCGCGGGCAGGTGACGCAGGTGTCCTCGGGGCGCAGCGTGTAGAAAAGGCAGCAGCTCGCCCGGTCCCGCGTCCCCAGTTGCTCGCCCCGGTGACCGGTCAGTTCGCGGAACGCCGCGTCGCCGACGTACGGGCCGGTGCCGCCCGGCAGCAGCAGCCCCAGTTCCCGCTTGGCCCGGGCCTCCGCGCCGAACAGGTGCCCCAGATACCAGAGCCCCTCGACGATCTCGTCCGTCGCCATGCCCCACAGCGCGCGCCGCCCCCGCCGCATCCGGGGCCGGAACCCGTCCAGCACCGGCTCCAGGTGCTCGCCGATCGCCGACCGCGCCTCCGCGCGCAGCTCCTCCTCGTCCGCCACGACTTTCGCGCCGGGCAGGGCCGCGGCCGGGTCGCCCGGCAGACAGGAGAACGAGGCGATCCGCGCGGTCATCCGGCCCGCGGCCCGCTGGTAGGAGACGCCGTCCGCCGGGACGCGGGGGACCCGGCGGTCGAGAAACCAGGGGACCGTGAACAGCAGGCACGCGGGCCAGGCGTAGCGGTGCAGACCGAAGCTCGCGACGACGTCGGGGCGGGCCCGCTGCCCGTAGTCGGCGAGGATCTGCGCGTCGTCCCAGGAGAGGAAGGCGTCGAGCGCGGCCCCGCCCGCCGCGAGCTCCGCCGCCGAGACCCAGCCGTCGCCCCGCTGGGGAGGCTCTTCGGTGACGGTCAGCCCCGGGAAGGCCTCGGAGAGCCGGGTGTACGCCGCGCCGACCGGCGATGAGGGGAGGGCTGCGGCAGTGGACATGCGGGGCTCCACCGAATCACGATCATTTACAGGTAAGCCTTACCTTACCCGACACCTGGGTTGATTGACTGCTCCAGTGTTGAATCGCTCCACTGTTTGAACTGTCACAGGGTCCGCCTATCGTTCGTAAAGGACGACAGGAGGAAGCAGATGGAGCAGGGGCGAACGGAGACCGCGCCGTCATGGCTGCGGGCCAGTGTGCCGGCGCAGGCCACACCGGCCGCGCGGGCCGCGCGCGGAGAACATCCCTGCGCCGAGCCCGCGTACGGCCACCCGGACGCCGACCCGTCGCCCGCCCCGCCGTCGGCGCCGTCGACTCCCGCGCGGAAACTGCCGCAGCGGCACTCCGTGCGCGGTCAGATACTCGACGCCCTGCGCTCGGCGCTCGTCGGCGGCGAACTCATACCCGGCGAGGTCTACTCCGGCCCGGCGCTGGGCGAGCGCTTCGGGGTCTCCGCGACCCCCGTCCGCGAGGCGATGCAGCAGCTCGTCCTGGAAGGCGCCGTCGAGGTCGTCCCCAACCGGGGCTTCCGCGTCGCCCGCCGCAGCGCCCGCGACCTCGCCGAACTCGCCGAGATACGGGCCCTGCTCGAAGTCCCCGCCATGCTGCGCCTCGCCCGTACGAGCCAGACCGTCGACTGGCCCGCCCTCCGCCCCCTCGCCGAGGCCACCGCCACCGCCGCCGCGCGCGGCGACCGCGCCCTCTACGCCGAAGCCGACCGCGCCTTCCACCGCGCGCTCCTCGCCCTCACCGGCAACCGCCAGCTCGTCCTCGTCGCCGACGACCTCCACCGCCGCTCCCAGTGGCCCGTCGCCCCCCACGGCCCGGCCGCCCGCACCGCCGACCTCGTCGCGGACGCCGCCGAACACCTCGCCCTCCTCGAAGCGCTCGCCGCACAGGACTTCGCGACCGTCGAGATGCTGGTCACGGAGCACTTCACGGGAGCCGCCTGACCCGAGGGCCGGCGCCGGTACGAGCGGTCAGGCGGCGCATTCGGCGGGCAGGCGGTGCCACGGAGATCAGGCGGCGTAACAGCGACCAGGCGGCGTAACAGCGATCAGCGCCGGTACGGGCGTTCAGTGCCGATACGCGCGGTGCCCGCCGCCAGGTCGATCCCGGTCCGCTCGGGGGCGCCGTCCCGCTCGTCGTCCCGCAGCACCAGCTCTATGCGCCGCTGCACGAGCTGGACCCGCTTGCTCGGGTAGATCAGGGCATGCAACTCCTCGGTCGCGGTGGCCCCCACGCCCCGGCTGCCGTACGCGTGCCCCGCACGGCCCGGGCGCCGGGCCAGGCGTACGCCTTTGCGCACGGCGGCCAGCAGGAACAGCGGAATCACGATCAGCAGGGCGAGCGCGGGCCCCGTCAGCAGACTCAGCACGAGGGGGAAACGCGCGGCTCGGCGGAAACGTTCCGTCACCGGGCCCGCACCGGCCCCGAACTGGGCCCGCACCGAGCCGCACGGGAGGTGGCTCTCGCGCGCTGTCCCCATGCGGCGTTAGCGATGCGTTAGTGGATCATCAGAGACTCCGAGCACAGTTCTCCTTGCGTACGCGAAAGGCCCGCACGTCACCGCAACACCAAGGGGAATCCATGCCGCACCGCACCGCGCTCCGCCGGGGCAGCAAGGCCGCCGCCGCTGCCACTCTGGTCGCAGCCGCGGCTCTCGCGCTGACCGCCTGTGACGGCGACAAGTCCGAGTCGGCGGGGGCCTCTTCCTCCTCGTCCCCTTCGTCCTCCTCGTCTCCCCCTTCCGCCTCGCTCGACGCGCAGGCCTCGCGGAACTCCTCGGAGGCGGACTCGGTCACCAAGGAGGCCCCGTCGCCGAGCCACAGCGACTCCCGCGGCGGTGCCGGCTCGGGCAGCGGCTCCGCCTCGTCCGCCGCTCACGCCCAGCACAGCGCCTCGACCCACGGCAAGTCGTCGGCGAGCGCGTCCGGCGGCCGCTGCACCACCGCGGAGATGAAGGCCGGCTGGGGCGCCGCGCCGGACATGAAGAGCGACGATCAGCAGACCGCCGCCGTGTGGCTGAAGAACACCGGCAGCAGCGCCTGCACCCTCAGCGGCTTTCCCGGCGTCCGGCTCAAGCCCGCGAACGGCAGCGCCATCGACCTGCCTCGTTCGTTCCGGAAGCCGGTTCCCGTCAACCTGAAGCCGGGCGAGGACACGTCCTTCACCATCCGGCTGCTCCCCGAGCCGCTCGACTCGGATCAGCACATCATCAAGCCGAGCACGGTGCTGGTCACCCCGCCGAACGAGACGCATCACTTCCAGCTCAAGTGGCCGTACGGCGGCGCCATCCTCGACCAGTCGACCGCCACTCACCCGGGTACGTTCGTCAACCCCGTCAACGCGGGCTGACCGAACCGCGCCGCCGCCACGCCCGTACGGGCGCGTCACGCTCGTAGGGGCGTCGGCGCGCCCGTACGGCGTTGTGACGTCCGTACGTACAGCACCCGATGTCAGAGGCGGTGGCGGTTCCGTTCCAATGACCGGAGTCCGTCCACGAGCAGCCGCAGCCCGAATTCGAAGTGGGCGGTGAAGTCGCCCCCGGCCAGGGTGGGCAGGCCCGCGGCCAAGTGCGGGTAGGGCCCCGACGCCACCGCGTGACGCAGGCGTCCGGGGTCCGCGGGCGCGGCGCCGTCGGCGCCGTCCGGTTCCAGTGCGGCCTGTTCCTCCAGTGTGTGGCCGAGGGTGAAGGCGCCCACCGCCATCAGGGCGTGCGCCGCGTCCTCGTCGCCGAAGCCCGCCCCGCGCAGCACACCCGTCACGGCCTCGGCGAAGCCGAGCGTGTGCGCGCCCGTCGAGTGCGTCCCGGCGTAGACGCGGGCGCCGTCGCGCCGGGCGAGCAGCGCCGTCCGCATGGCCCGGCCCAGTGCCGCCAGCCGCTCACTCCAGTCGCCCGCCGCCGCGGAAGCGGAAGCCTCCGTCGCGACCCCGGCCAGCATCCGCTCCGCCATCGCCGTCAGCAGCTCCTGCTTCGTGGCGAAGTAGCGGTACAGCGCCCCGGCCTGCACCCCTTCCGCATCGGCCAGCCGCCGCATGGTCAGCGCGTCGAGGCCGGACTCGTCCAGCAGGCGCAGCGCCGTCTCGACCGTGTGCGACGGATCGAGCCGCGCGGGACGGCCCCTGGCGGTGCTCGTGGCGCCTTCGGCGCTTGACGGAGAACTCATGGACCCCACTATAGTGAACAGCGTTCACGTGAACGCTGTTCACTAAATGAGGGAGGGTGTCTCCGTTGGACACGAATCCGTTGGGTACGAATCCGTTGGACACGAACTCGGGCGCGAACTTGGACGCGCACACCGATGTGCTCGTCATAGGCGGCGGCCCCACCGGCCTGATGCTCGCGTGCGAACTGGCCCTGGCCGGCGTCCGGCCCCGCCTCGTCGAGCGCCGCGCCGAACCGCAGCGCAACTCCCGCGCCCTGACCCTCCACCCGCGCAGCGTGGAGCTGATGGACCTGCGCGGCCTCGCGCCCCGCTTCCTCGCGCTCGGCGCCACCCGTCCCGGCTGGCACTTCTCCGGCCTCGGCACCCTGCTCGACTTCACCGCCCTGGACAGCCGCCACGGCTACACCCTGTTCCTGGCCCAGGCCCGTACCGAAGCCCTGCTGGCGGAGCGGGCCCGCGAACTCGGCGTGGAGACGGAGCGCGGGTACGAAGGCGTCGGGCTCACCGAGCACGCCGACGGCGTCGACGTGGAGCTGCGCGGGCCTGACGGCGCCGTCGAGACCGTACGCGCCCGCTACGTCGTCGGCTGCGACGGCGGCCGCAGCTTCGTACGGCAGGCCGCGGGCATCGGCTTCCCCGGCGACGACGAGACCTTCACCGGCATACTCGGCGACTTCGCGGCCGTCGGCGCGGACCCCGCCGCCCTCGCCGCGGCGCGGGCGCTCGGCGTCATCGCCGCACCGATGGAGGGCGGACTGACCCGGTTCGTCTGCATGGACCCGGAGCGGATGCGGGTCTCCAGCCGGGAGCCGGTGACCCTGGAGGAGTTCCGGGCGGCCCTGATCCGGAACTGCGGCACGGACTACGGGATCGCCGAGCCGCGCTGGCTGTCGCGCTTCGGCAACGCCACCCGCCTCGCGGACCGCTACCGCTCCGAGGGCCCCGCCGATTCCCCCGGCTCCGGCCGCGTACTGCTGGCGGGCGACGCCGCCCACATCCACTTCCCCGCGGCGGGCCAGGGCCTCAACACCGGCCTCCAGGACGCCATGAACCTGGGCTGGAAACTGGCCGCCGAGCTGCACGGCTGGGCGCCGCGGGGGCTCCTCGACAGCTACGACGCCGAGCGCCGCCCCGTCGGCCGTTCCGTCACCGAGAACACCGCGGTGCAGACGATGCTCATGGAGCTGACGTACGTCCCGCAGTACCAGCGCCCCGCCGTCTGGCTGCGCGAGCTCATGGACGAGCTGCTGAGGATTCCGGAGGTCAACCACCGTCTCGCCGGGCAGGTTTCGGCCCTGAGCGTCGCCTATCCGCCTGCCTCGCCGGACGCCGACCCGCTGGTGGGGCAGCGCATGCCCGACATCGGGCTGACCGCCGACGGATCGGAGGCGGTACGGGCGTACGAGCTCTTCCACCGGGGGCGGTTTGTGCTGCTGGACCTCGCCGGAGACGCGGACCTCGCGGAGAGCGTCACCGCCGGGTGGGGCTCACGCGTCACCGCGGTCACCGTCGCCGAGCACGAGGAGCACGCCGCGCTCGACGGGGTGCGCGAAGTGCTCGTACGCCCCGACGGCCACGTCGCCTGGGTGTCCCGGGCCGCCGACGAGGCCGCCCGGCGCGCCGGACGCGCCGCGGCTCTGAGCGAATGGGCCGGTCCCGCCGCAGGCGGGAGCGACGGCTGATCTCTGGTGCGCGCGGGCGGCCGGTATGGCAGGGTCCTCGGGATGAGCGACGACTACGAGATTTCGAGCGACCCGGCCCGGCTCGACGCGGCCCTCGTCCACCACTGGCTCTCGACCGACGCGCACTGGGCGCTCGGCCGCTCGCGGGACAAGCAGGACCGGGCGATGGCCGGTTCGCTGAACTTCGGGGCGTACGACCGGGCGTCCGGCGTCCAGGTCGGCTACGCGCGGGTGGTCACCGACCGCGCCACCTTCGCCTGGCTCTGCGATGTCTACGTCGACCGCCCCGCGCGCGGGAAGGGGCTCGGCACGGCCCTGGTCGAGGCCGCCCGCGACGAGCTGGAGCCCTGCGGGGTGCGGCGCATAATGCTCTCCACCCCGGATGCCCACGGCGTCTACGCGAAGATCGGCTTCCAGGGGCTGGCGGAGCCGGACCAGTGGATGACGTACCTCTATAACTGATGTGTGGTCACCTCGCGGCGTCAACCGGCTCGTTGGGCTACCAGCGAAACCGATGACGCCGCGTCGGACACCGCGCGCGTATCACTCCGATCACTCCGAACGCGTCTCCGCCTCCGCCAGCCGCTTGGCGAGCCACGACGGCACGCCGCCGAGCAACTGCACCAGACGGCGGGCCTCTTCCCGTAACCGGGCCGCCTCGTCGGCGTCGGGTTCGACCTCGGCCAGGGACGCCAGGGCCGGGGCGATACCGATCAGGTAACCCAACTCCTCGCGTATGCGCAGGGATTCCGCGAAGCCGTACCGGGCCTCGGCGAGCCTGCCGTCCTCCTCCGCCATCGCCGCCACATGCCGCCAGGTGGAGGAGAGCAGCAGCCGGTGGCCGTGGGCGGTGGCGCCCGCGTGGGCGCGCTGGAAGGCGGCCGACGCACTGGCCGCGTTCCGGGACAGGTGCTGGGCGATCAGGCCGCGCCGGAAGTCGAGCAGCGGGCGGGTCGGCGAGCCGGGTCTGAGCAGGGCCGCCGCGCGGCCCAGCGCGGAACGGGCCTCGTCGGCGCGGTCCCGCACTCCGAACAGCGTCGAGGCGTACGCCAGGCTGCCGCGCTCGCACGCCGCCGCCCCGCGCGCCTCGTCGTCGTCGGCCAGCGCCTCCGCCGAACGCAGCGCGTCGGCGGCCGTCTCCCACCCGGCCGCCGTGAACATGCACCGCTCGATCAGCACCCGGGCGCGCCGCAGCGCGGGCTCCGGCTCCGTCTCGGCGCGCGGCGCGAGGAGCGCGGCGGCGTCGTCCCAGCAGGCGCGCGAGCGCAGTCTCCATACCGCCCGGTCGAGCGGATCGCCACCCGGAGGGTGTGATCCCTCTGGCTCCGGCAACCCAGAATCCCGCATGGCGGTATCCGCCACAGTGCCCTCCCCAAGCGCGCCGTCGAGCTGGAAGCCTGTCCGCATCTCAGCACGAAGACATGGGCCCGGCCAAGGGGCTGGTGTGAAGCAATTCACAAACAACCCGGCTGCTCGCGGACGCCGGCCCCGCCCAGGCGTCGGCCGAAGTCCGTTGCGGCTGAGGAGATTTGCCGAACCCTCATGTCCGGCGACGCTCGGCGGCAGCGGGAGGTGAGCACGGAGGCCGCAGGTCACAGAGCCAGGGGAGGCGGGTTCCGGAGGGCTGCGCGGCATCGGTGAATTTGCCGCGGCGGCAATTTCTCTCGCTCCTGGCGCGGCACGCCCGCATGATCGGGGGCAAGGGTGCGACGGCCGAAGAGCGACACCCTTTGTACGGACATGACGACTGATCAGTGCCACCGGGAGGAACCATGCCCCAGCCCACCCCCTCGCCCGCTTCGTCCCCCGCGCCCGCGCTGGACGTACGGCACCGGCTGGTGGAGACGCCCGGCGGCCGTATCCACCTCGTCGAACAGGGCAGCGGCCCGCTGGTCCTCCTGCTCCACGGGTTCCCCGAGTCCTGGTACGCCTGGCGCCACCAGCTCCCGGCCCTCGCCGCGGCGGGCTACCGCGCGGTCGCCGTCGACGTGCGCGGCTACGGCCGCTCGTCGAAGCCCGCCGAGGCCGGCGCGTACCGGATGCTCGCTCATGTCGCCGACAACGTCGCGGTCGTGCGCGCCCTCGGCGAGGAACGGGCGGCCGTCGTGGGCCACGACTGGGGCTCGACCATCGCCGCGAACACGGCGCTCCTGCGGCCCGACGTCTTCACGGCCGTGGGGCTGCTCAGCGTCCCGTACGCGCCCCGCGGCGGCCCCCGGCCCACCGACGCCTTCGCGATGATCGGCGGGGACGAGGAGTTCTACGTCAGCTACTTCCAGCGGCCCGGACGGGCCGAGGCGGAGATCGAGGCCGACGTCCGCGGCTGGCTCGCGGGGTTCTACGCCGGGCTGTCGGCGGACACGATGCCGAAGGAGGGCGCGGGCGGCCTCTTCTTCGTCCCCGAAGGCGCGCGGCTCTCCGACCGCTTCCCCCGAGGCGTCCTGCCCTCCTGGCTCAGTGAGGACGATCTCGACTTCTACGCGGGCGAGTTCGAGAGGACCGGGCTGACCGGGGCGCTGAACCGGTACCGCAACGTCGACCAGGACTGGGAGGACCTCGCCGCCTGGGACGGAGCCCCGATCGCGCAGCCCTCGCTCTTCATCGGCGGCGAACTCGACTCCTCCACCACCTGGTTGGCCGACGCGATCGAGGCGTTCCCGCGGACGCTGCCCGGCCTGGTCGCCTCCCACATCCTCGAAGGCTGCGGCCACTGGATTCAGCAGGAGCGTGCCGAGGAGGTCAATGGACTGCTGACGGAGTGGTTGCGGGGGCTGCCGGACGGGGTGCTGTCCCGCACATGAGGCCGCCCGGCTTCTGACGGTTCGTGAGCTGACGGGGCAGCAGGAGTGCCCGCCCGTACGTGCTCCTTGTCGACCGTGAGCAGGGAGCGCGTACGGGCTGGGCTGCCGTCTACGGTTGACCGTCAACGAACGTACTGATCACATCAGTTGGCGGCGACGAACTTCTTCGCCAGCGCGTCGCCGCGCTGCACGGCGTCGCTGTGGCTCTCGATCGGGCTGGCCTGCGAGTTCTTGAAGAGGATGTAGGTGACTCCGGACTCGGCACCCCCGGTCTCCGGGTCGGGGTCGATCCCGAGCCCCTTGGCGGCGGCGTACGAAGCCTCACCGATGATCTTGTCGGGGCCGGTGTCGCCGACGACCGCGTACTCGACCTGGTTGTTGTAGATCACGGCCACCACGCCGCCGCCCTTGATGCCCGACTTGGTGTAGTCCCAGATGCCGCTGACGCTCGGCACGACGACGTACGGCAGCTTCTCGGCGTTGAGGGGCTTGTCGTCGGACGTGTGGTAGTAGGTGTCGTCCTGGAACCACGGGTCGGTCTGCTTGTTGCACTTGGAGGTCACCTGGCCGTCGCAGTCGACGTCCATGTCCGCCTTCCAGAAGACGGCGCCGGTCTTCTCGCAGACCGGCACGGTGGCGGAAGTCTCCTCGTCCGTCCGGTACTTGCCCTTGGATATCTGTTTGCAGCCGTTGACCTTCGCCAGCAGGTCCGCGGCGCTGACCGAACCTTCCTGGAGCCGGGGAGCGGCCGGTTTCGCGGTCGCGCCGACCGGCGAGTTGTGGGCCTGCGCGGCGGCGGGGACGACGGCGAGAGCGGTGGCCGCGGCGGCGATGCCGACGGCGAGGGTGCGTTTACGCATGGGGGATCCCTCTGTTAGGAAACCTTCCTTACCGTGCCGCGTCAATGTCCCCGCCTGGGCATGACCGCGTCAACCCTTCCGGCAGCCGGAATTCCGGAACGCCGGGAGGCCGAGGCGCCGCACCCGCCGCCGCCCGCGCGGTTGACGGCCCGTCGGTCCGTACCTCCCCACGCCGCCGCGCCGAACCCGACGCCCACGGCCTGACCTGGTAATTCGCAAGCGATTCCGGCTAGGTTGCGCAGCATCCGTCCCGGGCCGGCACAGGAGCGGCCGGACCGAACAGGGGAGAGCCATGCCTCAGCAGCACAAGACCTTCCGCGCCATCGAGGTCGGCGACGGCGGCGACGGCCGCTGGGCCGCTCACGCACAGGAGCTGTGGCCGGTCGCCGAGGGCTGGTTGAGCGAAGAGGGGCGCACGGCGGCGGGCGCGGCCCGGGCCCGGCGGCTCTTCGAGACGCACCTGCCGGAACTGGCCCCGGTGCTCGACCGGCTCGCAGGAGAGCTGGACCGGCCCGGCGGCGAAACCTATCTGACCCACGCCGCGCTGCGGCCGTTCTTCTCCGGCTGTACGCAGACCGGCGCGCCGGGCGCCCTGCTGCGCAACTACGACTTCGCTCCCGCACAGTGCGAAGGCACCATCGTCTCCTCCTGCTTCCTGCGCCCCGTGATCGGCATGCAGGAGGAGGGGTGGGGGCTGCTGGACGGAATGAACGACGCCGGGCTCGCCGTCTCCCTCACCTTCGGCGGCCGGTACGTACACGGCCCCGGCTTCAGCGTCCTCATCGTGCTGCGCTACCTCCTGGAGACCTGCGACACCGTCGGCGAGGCACTCGCCGCACTCCGCTCGATACCGGTGGGCATCCCGCAGAACATCACCCTGGTCGACGCCGAACGCGCCGTCACGGTCTACACCGGCCCCGACATCCCCCTCACCGAAGCCCCGGACGCCTGCGCCGCCAACCATCAGAGCCTGCCGGTCCCCGAGGAGCAGGAGCGGTTCACCCGGACCCAGGAGCGGCTGGCCACCGTACGAGCGGCCGTACGGGCGAACAGCGCCGTACCCGCGAAGGGCGTCGATGCCGCCGTGATGCTGGAGCCGCCGCTGTACCAGTTCGCGTACGACAAGGGGCTGGGCACGGTCTACACGGCCGACTACCGGCCTACTGAGGGGCGCGTGGTCTATCACTGGCCCGGTGCGGCCTGGGAGCAGTCCTTCGGCGCCTTCGCGCCGGGGGAGCGGACGGTGGCTCTTGGGTGAGCGCGGCGGACCCTCGGCCGCTCACTTCGCCGCTGCGGACACAGGGCGGGCACTGTCGGAATCGAGACCGGCATCGGCCTCCGTACCGGCTTCCGCTCCGACACCAGCGGCGATGGCGGTGTCGGCCTCGGCATCGGCCTCGGCATCGCCGCTGGTGTCGGCCCGATGGTGCCTGCGCACCGCCTCGGCCAGGAAGGCCGCGCTGAGCAGCGTGAGGACCGTGGCGCCCGCGAACACCGCCGAGTAGCCCAGGGCCTTCGGTCCGGCCAGCGGCACCAGTTGCGCGATCGCCAGGTGGGAGATCAGGAACGGGATCGCCGTGAAGCACGCGACCTGGGTGGCCGGCCGGTCCTGGCGGGTCAGGGTGAAGGCCAGCAGCGTGGACAGCGCGGAGAAGGTCGCGTACGAGACCCGCGAGACCAGCACCGAGAACAGGGTGAGCGGGGCCGCGTGCAGAGCGGCGGCGGCGATCAGCAGGGCGCAGGAGAGCGCCTCCCCGCAGACCACGGCGAGGACCAGCCGCGGCCGGGGGAGCCGCCGCACCGGTATCCACAGCAGCGCGCCCACGAAGGACATGGCCAGGCCCGCGGTGCCCATGAAGGCGCCGATGGTCCGGGGGGAGAGGTGCTGGTCCACCATGAGGACCGAGGTCAGCTTGTGCGCCAGGCCGACGCCCAGCCAGTTCAGGGTCAGCCCGGCGACCGCCAGCAGGCCGATCAGGCGGGCGCCGGAGCGGGCGGCGGCCCCCTCCTGCGCGGGGGAAGCGCCGACCGCCTCAGCCGCTACCGCCCCCGTCGCCTCCGGCCGCTCCCGCAGCAGCAGTACCGGTACCGCCGTCACCACGCCGATGGCCAGGATCAGCAGCACCGCCGTCCGGTAACCGAGCGTAAGGGCGACGCCGCCGCCGATCGCGGTGCCCAGCAGGATGCCCATCGACTCGGCGGCGGAGAGCCGGCTGCGGTGCCGGGCCGGTGCCGCCCGTACCGCCAGGGCGTCCCCGGCGGCCCGTTCCCACCCGCTGAACAGCCCCACGGCCACCCCGCAGCCGGCCAGCGCCGGCCAGGAGCGGGTGAAGAGCAGGGTGCTCAGCGAGACCAGCACCAGCAGCCGGAAGACGAGCAGCTGGAGGCGGTAGGAGAACCGCCGCGCCGCGAGGCGGTCCAGGAGCGGGGCGACGGCGAAGCGGGTGGACCACAGCACCATCACGTACCCGAAGAGGGCGACCTGGTGCAGCGAGCCGCCGCCCGCCCGCACCAGGATCGGCAGCGCCGAGGCGACGTAGTCGATGGAGACCAGATGGCCCAGGTAGAGCAGGGCCATCGCCCAGGCGGCCCGGGAGGACGGGCCGGTGGTCGCGGTCGGCGCGTCCGGCCGGAGCCGGGGGGCCGTGGAGAACTTCGCCATGCGGGCTCCGATTACGTCTCATGCGTATACGCCTTATGTCGTCACGCGTATACGCCGTCATGCGTACCTGCATACTGTATGCAAATACTGGATCACCGCGATACGCCGCCCCTCGGCGGTGGGTCCGCAGACGCGAGCGGCCCCCTGGCGAACGCTCGCCAGGGGGCCGCTTCGGGCTCGTCGGTCAGCTCATTCTCAGAGCGAGGAAGAAGTCCAGCTTGTCCTCCAGCCGGGACAGATCACGGCCTGTCAGCTGCTCGATCCGCCCGACCCGGTACCGCAGGGTGTTCACATGCAGATGCAGCCGGGCCGCGCAGCGCGTCCAGGAGCCGTCGCAGTCGAGGAACGCCTCCAGCGTGGGGATCAGCTCGGCGCGGTGGCGCCGGTCGTAGTCGCGCAGCGGGTCCAGCAGCCTCGCCGTGAAGGCGCGGCGCACATCGTCCGGCACGAAGGGAAGGAGCAGCACATGGGAAGCGAGCTCCTGGTGGCCCGCGGCGCAGACCGCGCCGGGCCGGGCCGCCGCGACGCGGCGGGCGTGCCGCGCCTCCTCCAGCGCGCCGCGCAGCCCCTCCGCGGAGTGCACCGCCGCGCTGACGCCCAGCGTCAGCCGCCCGTCGTCCGCCAGCCCGCGCGACAGCGGCTCGCGCACCGCGGCCAGCAGCGCGTCCGCGTGCAGTCCGGGGGCCGGCGCGTCCTCCGCGTCCTCGTCGGGGAGCGCGGGCAGCGGTACGAGCGCCACGGCCTCGTCCCCGGTGTGCGCGACCGCGATCCGGTCGGAGTGCTCGGGGCCCACGGCGGCCGGGTCGACCAGCACCTCCTCCAGCAGCGACTGGGCCACGGGGCCGCCCGGCAGGTCCCCGCCCGCCCACTCGACGCGCGCCACCACGACCTGCCAGGGCGGGGCCGTGCCCAGCCCCGGCAGCAGGACGGGGGTCGCCACCCGCAGCCGTGCCGCGATCTCGGCGGGCGCCGCGCCGCTCTGCACCAGCTCCAGGACCTCCTGCGCCAGCCGGCGCCGCACGGTGCGGGCGGCGTCCCGCCGGTCCCGTTCCACCGCGATCAGCTGGGTGACGCCGTGCAGCAGGTCGAGCCGCTCCGCCGGCCAGTCCCCGGCGTCCGCCTCGACGGCCAGCACCCAGTCCGAGAGCACCGTCTCCCGCAGCTCGCGCCCGCCGCCGCGGACCGGGAAGAGGGAGTACGTACCGCCCCCGGCCGTGCAGCGGTGCGGGCCGCGGCGGCCCGCACGGGACGCGGCCAACTGCTCGCCCGCGAGCGCGGCGCGGACCTCGGCGGACAGCTCCGGCCCGGACCCGGCCGGGGCGGCGCCGGCGATCAGGCGCCCGGTGGGGGAGAGCACCCAGGCCCGCAGGTCCAGGTCCGAGCCGAGCAGGTCGAGGACGGCGTCCGGCCCGCCGCCCGAGGGGCCCGCGGTCATCAGCCGGCGGTGCCGGTCGACGACCGCCGCCAGGTCCCCGGCCCGTTCGCTGGAGACCTGCCGCACCACGTGCTCGGTGATCGACGCGAACGAGACGGCCTCCACGACCGAGAAGAGCGGCAGCCGGTGGCGGGCGCAGGCCAGCACCAGATCGTCCGGAACGGAGCCCATCTCGGCCTCGCCCGCCGCGAGCCCGGCAACCCCGGCCGCCGCGAGAATGCGGACGAACCGCTCGGAGTCCTCTGGTTCGCGCCGCCAGGCGAGACCGGTCAGCACCAGTTCGCCGCCGGAGAGGTACCGGCTCGGGTCGCGCAGATCGGTGGTCATCACGCCGCGGACGGTGCGCTCCAGTTCGTCTTCGCCGCCGAGCAGCCGCAGGCCCAGGGCCTCGGTCTCCAGCAGGGCGCGCAGGCGCATCGTCGTCTCCGCCGATCTGTCTTGTCGTCGCCAGTGGAATGCGGTGAGGTTTCCGGACCTCGCCTCTCGTTCGAATCTACAAGACCGGGCCCGCGACCAGCCAACTGCTTCATGGTTTCGGTGACTGCACCCGGAGGCCGCCTCCTGCGTGTACTGGGCGTACGCCGCTGCGTAAGGGGCGCGCACCTCCCCCGAACGGGACAGGAAGCACCCGCCGCCGCACGACCGGTACGAGCCCGAGCGCGGCATCGGCGGCATCGGATATAGCAGCGGCATCAGCGCTGTCAGCAGCATTGGCGAAGCACGGCCCGGCACGTCCCCGGCACGCCCTCGGCACCACTCCGGCACCGCCCCGAGCAACTCCCTCAAAAGGATTCGAACGAACTCGAACGAACTCGGCCCTGACCGCGCACGCGAGCTCGAACCCGATCGAGAAGAGACACACACCCATGGACTTCCTGAGCCCCACCCGCTGGGAGGACGCGCTCGCCGCCAAGGCCGAGCACCCCGCGGCCCTGCCCATCGCGGGCGGCACCGACGTGATGGTCGAGCTCAACTTCGACCAGCGGCGGCCCGGGCACCTGCTCGACCTCGGCCGCGTCGGCGAGCTCACCGAGTGGGAGACCCACGAGGAGTACGTGCGCCTCGGCGCCGCCGTCCCCTACACCCGGATCATGGAGCGGCTCCGCGCCGAACTGCCCGGACTCGCGCTGGCCGCGCACACCGTCGGCTCGCCCCAGATCCGCAACCGCGGCACCGTCGGCGGCAACCTCGGCGCCGCCTCCCCGGCCGGCGACTGCCACCCGGCACTGCTCGCCGCGGGCGCCGAGGTCGAGGCCGCCTCGGTGCGCGGCACCCGCCTCATCCCGGTGGAGGAGTTCTATACGGGCGTCAAACGCAACGCGCTCGCCCCCGACGAGCTGATCCGGGCCGTCCGCGTCCGCACGGCGGACGGGCCCCAGCAGTTCTCCAAGGTCGGCACCCGCAACGCCATGGTCATCGCCGTCTGCGCCTTCGGCCTCGCCCTCCACCCCGCGACCCGCACCGTGCGGACCGGCATCGGATCGGCCGCGCCCACGCCCGTACGGGCCCGCGCGGCGGAGGATTTCCTGAACGCGGCGCTCACGGCGGACGGCTTCTGGGAATCGGGGCGGGCCCTGCCCCCGTCGCTGTACCGGCAGTTCGCGGAGTTGTGCGCCGGGGCCTGCAACCCCATCGACGACGTCCGCGGCAGCGCCGCGTACCGGCGGCACGCGGTCGGCGTCATGGCCCGCCGCACGCTCGCCTGGACCTGGGACGAGTTCCGCGGCCCCGGCCGCTCCACCGAGGGAGGCGCGACGTGCGCGTGAACTTCACCGTCAACGGCCGGCCGCAGGAGGCCGACGACGTCTGGGAGGGCGAGAGCCTCCTGTACGTGCTGCGCGAGCGGCTGGGCCTGCCGGGCTCCAAGAACGCCTGCGAACAAGGAGAGTGCGGCTCCTGCACGGTCCGCCTCGACGACGTCCCGGTCTGCGCCTGCCTGGTGGCCGCCGGGCAGGCCGAGGGCCGCGCGGTCGTCACCGTCGAGGGCCTGGCCGACCTCGCCGCGCGGCGCGCGGGTGCCGCCGGACGTACGGCTGACCCGACCGCGGGCGCGGACGCCACAGGACGTACGGCCGACGGCGCTACGAGCGCGGACGCGATGGACCGTACGGCTGACGCCGGTACGAGCGCGGATGCCACGGACCGTACGGCTGATGCGGGAACGAGCGCGGACGCCACGAACCCCGCGGCCGACGCCGGTACGAGCGTGGACGCGGCCCAGCGCCGGCGGCCCGAGCCCGTAGGCCCCGCCCAGGCCGCCGGGCTCGCCCCCGTGCAGCGGGCGTTCATCGACGCCGGGGCCGTGCAGTGCGGCTTCTGCACCCCCGGCCTGCTCGTCGCAGCCGACGAACTCCTGGAGCACAACCCCGAACCGTCCGACGCCGACATCCGCGAGGCGCTCTCCGGCAACCTCTGCCGCTGCACCGGCTACGAGAAGATCCTCGACGCGGTCCGCCTCGCGGCCGCCCGCGCCGCCGTCCCGGCCGCCGAAGGAGGACGCTGACCATGGGCGCGACCCGAGCTGCCCGAACTGCCCGAGCGACCCGCATCCCCACCGGCCTGACCCAGGGGGCCGCCACCCAGGGCGGCGTCGGCGCGTCCACCCTGCGCCCCGACGGCACGCTGAAGGCCACCGGCGAGTTCGCGTTCGCCTCGGACCTGTGGCACGAGGACATGCTGTGGGGCTTCACCCTCCGCAGCCCCCACGCGCACGCCGAGATCCGCTCCGTCGACACCGCCGAGGCGCTGGCCCAGCCAGGCGTACACGCCGTCCTCACCTACGACGACCTGCCGGCCGCCACCAAGAACTACGGCCTGGAGATCAAGGACACGCCCGCACTCGCCCACGGCCGGGTCCGCCACCACGGCGAGCCCGTCGCGATCGTCGCCGCCGACCACCCCGAGACCGCCCGCCGCGCCGCCGCGAAGATCAAGGTCGACTACGCCCCGCTGCCCGTCGTCACCGACGAGGAGAGCGCCACCGCCGCGGACGCGCCGCTGCTGCACCCCGGCCGCACCGACCACCACGCCGCCCACGTGCCGCACCCCAACATCGTGCACCGCCAGCCGATCGTCCGGGGCGACGCCGAGGCGGCGCGGGCCCGCGCGGACGTCATCGTGACGGGCGAGTACGAGGTGGGCATGCAGGACCAGGCGTTCCTCGGCCCCGAGTCCGGCCTCGCCGTGCCGGCCGAGGACGGCGGCATCGACCTCTACATCGCCACCCAGTGGCTCCACTCCGACCGGTGGCAGATCGCCCCCGTCCTCGGCCTGCCCGAGGACAAGGTGCGGATGACGCTCTCCGGCGTCGGCGGCGCGTTCGGCGGCCGCGAGGACCTGTCGATGCAGATCCACGCGAGCCTCCTCGCGCTGCGCACCGGCCGGCCCGTGAAGTTCGTCTACAACCGGTTCGAGTCGTTCTTCGGCCATGTGCACCGCCACCCCGCCCGGCTCCGGTACGAGCACGGGGCGACCAAGGACGGGAAGCTCACCCACGTCACGTGCCGGATCGTGCTGGACGGCGGCGCGTACGCCTCCTCCTCCCCGGCCGTCGTCGGCAACGCCTCCTCGCTCTCCGTCGGCCCGTACGCCGTCGACCACGTCGACATCGAGGCGCTCGCGCTCTACACCAACAACCCGCCCTGCGGCGCGATGCGCGGCTTCGGCGCGGTCCAGGCGTGCTTCGCGTACGAGGCCCAGATGGACCGGCTCGCCGCGGAGCTGGGCATGGACCCGGTGGAGCTGCGGCGCGCGAACGCCATGTCGCAGGGGACCCTGACGCCCACCGGGCAGGTCATCGACTCACCGGCCCCGGTCGCCGAACTGCTGCGCCGCGTCAAGGCGCTGCCGATGCCGCCGGAGAACCAGTGGGAGACGACCGAGGGCGCCGACGTACGGGCCCTGCCCGGCGGGCTGTCCAACACCACCCACGGCGAGGGCGTCGTGCGGGGCGTCGGCTACGGCGTGGGGATCAAGAACGTCGGCTTCTCCGAGGGGGCCGACGACTACTCCACGGCGCGCGTCCGCCTGGAGGCGGTCGGCGGCGAGCCGGTCGCCGTCGTGCACACCGCGATGGCCGAGGTCGGCCAGGGCGGCGTCACCGTGCACGCCCAGATCGCCCGTACCGAACTCGGCGTCGCCCAGGTCACCATCCACCCGGCCGACACCCGCGTCGGCTCGGCGGGTTCCACCTCCGCCTCCCGGCAGACGTACGTCACCGGCGGCGCGGTCAAGCACGCCTGCGAGGCGGTGCGGGCCGAGGTCCTGGAGCTGGGGCGGGCCCGGTTCGGCACGTACCACCCGGCGTGGGCCACGGCCGAACTGCTGCTGGAGGGCGGCAAGGTGGTCACCGACGGCGGCGAGGTCCTCGCCGACCTCGTGGACGTCCTGGCGGGCGACGCCGTCGACGTCGAACGGGTATGGCGGCACCGCCCCACCGAGCCCTTCGACCGCCGCACCGGGCAGGGCGACGGGCACGTCCAGTACTCCTTCGCCGCGCACCGCGCGGTCGTCGAGGTGGACATCGAACTGGGCCTGGTCAAGGTCGTCGAGCTGGCCTGCGCCCAGGACGTCGGCAAGGCGCTCAACCCGCTGTCGGTCGTCGGCCAGATACAGGGCGGCACGACGCAGGGCCTGGGCCTCGCGGTGATGGAGGAGATCGTCGTCGGCGACGACGGCCGGGTCCGCAACCCCTCCTTCACCGACTACCTCATTCCCACCATCCTCGACACCCCGGCCATACCGGTCGACATCCTCGAACTGGCCGACGCCGCCGCCCCGTACGGGCTCCGCGGCGTCGGCGAGGCGCCCACCCTGTCCTCGACCCCGGCCGTCGTGGCGGCGATCCGGGCGGCGACGGGGCTCCCCCTCAAGCGCGTGCCGGTGCGGCCCGAACACCTCACCGGCACCTGACCCCTCGGTACGGCGGTACGAGCGCGCACCGCCGTACGTCCGTCCATCCGCCTCGGGCCGTCCCCCGGGTCGTGCAGCCCACGCACCATCCCAGCTCCCGCGCCGTGCGCGGGCGCCCCTGTGAACCTTGGGAGCAGGCACATGACCCATCAGTCGATACGGCCGCAGGCCGCGGCCGACGACGGCTCGCGCCCGCCCGACGGCCGGTCGTGGCCCGACCGGTACTTCCACATCACCGACCGCGGCTCGACCCTCGCGCGCGAGGTGCGCGGCGGCATCACCACCTTCATGGCGATGGCGTACATCCTGCTGCTCAACCCGGTGCTGCTGAGCGGCCCCGACGCCGATCAGCACACCCTCGGCCGCACCGCCGTCATCACCGCGACCGCCGCCGCGGCGGCGCTGTCCACGCTGCTGATGGGGTTCATCGGCAAGGTGCCGCTCGCCCTCGCGGCCGGGCTCAACGTCTCGGCGGCGCTGACCACCCAGGTCGTGCCGCGGCTGACCTGGCCGCAGGCGATGGGGATGTGCGTGATGTACGGCGCCGTCATCATGCTCCTGGTGGTCACCGGCCTCCGCGAGATGATCATGAACGCGATCCCGCTGCCGCTGAAACACGCGATCACCATGGGCATCGGCATGTTCGTCGCACTGATCGGCCTGGTGAAGGCCGGCTTCGTCGGCAAGGGCGCGGGCGCCCCCGTCCAACTGGGCGCCACCGGCGAACTCAGAGGCTGGCCCGTCCTCTTCTTCGCCGTCACCCTGCTGCTCATCTTCATGCTCCAGGCCCGCGCCGTCCCCGGCGCCATCCTCATCGGCATCGTCGCCGGCACGGTCCTGTCCGTCGCGGTCACCAAACTCGGCGGCCTCACCGACCGGGACTGGGGCGGCGCCACCCCCGCGCTGCACGGCAGCGCCGTCTCCACCCCCGACTTCGCCCTCCTGGGACACGTCGAATTCGGCGGCTGGGACCGGATCGGGGCCATCAGCGTCGGCATGATCGTCTTCACCCTGGTGCTGGCCGGGTTCTTCGACGCCATGGCCACCATCATCGGCGTCGGCACCGAGGCCGGACTGACCGACGCCAAGGGGCGGATGCCCGGCCTGTCCCGGGCGCTGTTCATCGACGGCGCGGGCGGCGCGATCGGCGGCGTCGCCGGGGCCTCCGGCCAGACCGTCTTCATCGAATCGGCCACCGGAGCCGGCGAGGGCGCCCGTACGGGCCTGTCGTCGATCGTCACCGGGGGGTTCTTCGCCGCCTGCCTGTTCTTCACCCCGGTCACCAGGCTCGTACCCGCCCAGGTGGCCGCGGCGGCGCTCGTCGTCATCGGCTCGATGATGATGGGCGCCGCCAAGCATGTGGACTGGGGAGACCGTTCGGCCGCCATCCCCGTCTTCCTGACGGTCGCCCTGATGCCCTTCACGTACAGCATCACCGCCGGCGTCGGCGCGGGCGTCATCGCCTACACCGCCATCCGGGCCGCGCGGGGGCAGTGGCGCGAGCCGGGAGGGTTCATGTGGGGGCTGAGCGTTATCTTCCTCGTCTACTTCGCGCTCGGCCCGATCGAACAGTGGCTGGGCGTCAAGTGAGGGACGGACCGGGGCACATAAGGAGTTGACCGCCATGCTGGACATCGCCGCCGAACTGCGCCAATGGTGCGATCAGGGCCGTGACTTCGCCGTCGCCACCGTCGTGGCGACGCACGGCAGCGCGCCCCGGCAGCCCGGCGCCGCCCTCGCCGTCGACGCCGACGGCACCGCGATCGGCAGCGTGTCCGGCGGGTGCGTGGAAGGCGCGGTGTACGAACTGTGCCGCGAGTCGCTGAAAAGCGGCGAAAGCCTCCTGGAGCGCTTCGGATTCAGCGACGAGGACGCCTTCGCCGTGGGGCTGACCTGCGGCGGCGTCATCGACATCCTCATCACCCCGGTCCGCGCCGGGAGCGCCGACGCACGGACGCTCGCCGCCGCCCTGTCCGCCGCCGCGCGCGGCGAGGCGGCGGCGCTCGCCCGGGTCGTCCGCCGTGCCGACGGCTCGGCCGCGCCGCTGGGCCGCCCCCTGCTCGTACGGCCCGACGGAACGTACGAGGGAGCGCTCGGCGGCCCCGCGGAACTCGACCGGACCGTCGCCGCGGAGGCCCGCGCGATGCTCGACGCCGGACGTACGGGCACCCTCACGGTCGGCACGGAGGCGGTGGCGGCTCCGCTGGGGGCGGAGGGAACGGACCCGGCGCCTTCGGACTCCGAGGCGGACGCCACCGCGGAACAGTGCGGGGAGCGCGTCGTGCTGCTCGTGGAGTCCAGCGCCCCGCCGCCCCGCATGATCGTCTTCGGGGCCATAGACTTCGCCGCCGCCCTCGTCAAAGTCGGCAAACTGCTCGGCTACCACGTCACCGTCTGCGACGCCCGCCCCGTCTTCGCCACCCCGCGGCGCTTCCCCGAGGCCGACGAGATCGTCGTCGACTGGCCGCACCGCTACCTCGACACGCAGCGGCTCGACGGCCGCGGCGTGCTCTGCGTCCTCACCCACGACGCGAAGTTCGACGTGCCGCTGCTGGAACGGGCGCTGCGGCTGCCCGTCGCCTACGTCGGCGCGATGGGCTCGCGCCGCACCCACCTGG
The DNA here is from genome assembly GCF_040654875.1 of Streptomyces sp. NPDC050610. Taxonomy (NCBI): domain Bacteria; kingdom Bacillati; phylum Actinomycetota; class Actinomycetes; order Kitasatosporales; family Streptomycetaceae; genus Streptomyces; species Streptomyces sp. NPDC050610. The sequence goes on from NZ_JBFAIV010000005.1 coordinate 218,457, forward strand.
ACCGCCTGGCCCGGCTGCGCGACGCCGGCCTGACCGAACCGGAACTGGCCCGGCTGCACTCCCCGATCGGCCTCGACCTCGGGGCCCGTACGCCCGAGGAGACGGCCCTGTCCATCGCGGGCGAGATCGTCGCGGCCCGCCGGGGCGGCACGGGAGCCCCGCTGACCGGCGCGCACACCCCGATCCACCACGACGTCCGGACGCCCCTCGGGCGCATCGGGTCAGTCGCCTGACTCGCCGTCCGCCTGACCCGTCCCCTCCGCCCACCTGCCCTGCACCGTCTTGACGCGCGCCGCGCACTGCACGAATCTCGGAGTCTTGAAAGACGCCGTCGCACCACGGGCCCCAGCGGTCCCCGTGGACCGGGAGGGGCCGTGCGCAGCAGACCGGGACGTATCGCCCTGCTCCTCGCCCAACTCGCCGTCTCGCTCTCCCTGATCGCCACGGCGCCGGCCGTCCACGCGGCCACGGAGCCCTCGGCCCCGCGCGGCTTCTACGCGCCGCCCGCCGACCCCGACGCCTACCGGCAGGCCCTCGGGCTCGTGACGCGCGGGCGGATCGGCGACGCCGCCGGCATCGTCGCCATGGCCCGTACCCCGCAGGCCGTCTGGTTCGGGGACCAGCGTCCGGCCGAGGCCGAGCGCGCCGTACGGGCCACCGTGCGCGCTGCCGCCCGTACGAGCACGACTCCGGTCCTCGTCCTCTACGACGTGCCCGGCCGCGACTGCGCCGGCTACTCGTCCGGCGGGGCCCATGACACCGCCGAGTACACCGCGTGGATCGACGCCGTGGCCCGCGGCATCGGCCACCGCCCGGCGCTCGTCGTGCTCGAACCCGACTCGCTCGCGCTGCTGCCCGCCGACTGCGGGCAGGACGACGAGCGCGGCACGAAGACCGCGGCCCGCTACGCCGAGCTGAACCACGCCGTCGACCGCCTCGCGCCGCTGCCGCGCACCACGGTCTACCTCGACACCGGCCACCCCGGCTGGCACCGCGTCGGCTCCCTCGTGCCCCGCCTCCTAAAGGCCGGAGTCGCCCGCGCCACCGGCTTCTTCACCAACGCGTCCAACTACCAGGACGACGACGCCAACGCCTGGTACGGAACGCTGATCTCCGCCTGCGTCGCCTACGCGCGCGACGGCGGCGACCCCGCCGGCTGCCCGGACCAGCGGTGGCCGCGCGCCGAGGCCCGGCGGTGGCTGGCCGCCCACCCGCCCGCCGACCCGGCCCGTATGCCCCACTTCGTCACCGACACCAGCCGCAACGGACAGGGCCCCTGGACCCCGCCGGACGGCGTCTACTCCGACCCGCAGGACTGGTGCAACCCGCCGGGCCGCGGCCTGGGGGAGCGGCCCACCGCCCAGACCGGCGACCGGCTCCACGACGCCAAGCTGTGGATCAAGAACCCCGGCGAGTCGGACGGCCGGTGCCTGCGCGGCACCCCCGGTCCCGCCGACCCCGAGCGCGGCACACGCGACCCCGAGGCCGGGGACTGGTTCCCCGACCAGGCACTGGAGCTCGTACGCTTCGCACAGCAGCCGCTGACCTGAGCCAGGCCCGTACCGCCCGTACCGTCTGGCCCGTACGCCACCGGCCGCAGCCGAACGCCGCCGGAAGGACCGAGCACCGTGAACACCGCCCTGTGACCGCCGTGCACGAGACGGTCTCGGTCCTCCTGCTACTGGCGGTGCTCGCCTTCGCCGTCGTACGGCCCCGGGGCCTGCCCGAGGCGCTCGCGGCCGTGCCCGCCGCGGCCGTCGTGGTCGCGCTCGGCGCGGTCTCGCCCGCCGACGCCTGGGAGCAGACCCGCACCCTGCTGCCCGTCGTCGGCTTCCTCGCGGCGGTGCTCGCGCTGGCCAAGCTCTGCGACGACGACGGGCTCTTCGCGGCCGCCGGGGACGCGGTGGCGCGGCGCGGCGGCGACAGTCCGGGGCGGCTGCTGGGCGGGGTGTTCGCGGTGGCCGCCGTCGTCACCGCCGTGCTCAGCCTGGACGCCACCGTGGTGCTGCTGACCCCCGTCGTCTTCGCGACGGCCGCGCGGGTCGGCGCCCGCGCCCGGCCGCACGCCTACGCCACCGCGCACCTCGCCAACTCCGCGTCCCTGCTGCTGCCCGTCTCCAACCTCACCAATCTTTTGGCGTTCGCCGCCAGCGGTCTGACCTTCACCCGCTTCGCCGCGCTGATGGCCCTGCCGTGGCTCGCGGCCATCGCCGTCGAGTACGCGGTCTTCCGCCGCTTCTTCCGCGCCGACCTGAGGAGCGGCGCGCACGCCGTACGGTCCCCGGAGCCGCCCGCCGTGCCCGTGTTCACCCTCGTCGTCCTCGCGCTGACCCTCGGCGGCTTCGTCGTCGCCTCCTTCGCCGACGCGAACCCGGCCTGGGCCGCGCTCGGCGGGGCGCTCGTGCTCGGGGTGCGCGCGCTGCGCCGCGGGCGCACCACCGTGCCCGGCCTCGTGCGCTCCGCGAACCCGCTGTTCTGCCTCTTCGTCCTCGCCCTCGGCATCGTCGTCAAGGCGGTCGTGGCGGGCGGCCTCGGCACCGCCATGGGCGAGCTGCTGCCGGACGGCGACTCGCTCCCCGAACTCCTCGCCGTCGCCGCCCTCGCCGCGGTCCTCGCCAACCTCATCAACAACCTGCCCGCGGTACTGGCCCTGCTGCCGCTCGCCGCCCCCGCCGGCCCCGGCCCCGTCCTCGCCGTCCTCATCGGCGTCAACCTCGGCCCCAACCTCACCTACGTCGGGTCCCTGGCCACCCTCCTGTGGCGGCGCATCCTGCGCGAGCGGGACGCCGAACCCGGCCTCGGCGAGTTCACCCGCCTCGGCCTGCTGACGGTGCCCGCCACCCTCGCCGCCTCGACCGTCGCCCTGTGGGCGATGCTGCGCGCTGTCGGCGGCTGAGGGCGCGTACGTCCTACAGCCGCCGCCGAGCGCTAGCCGCCGGTGATCCGCAGCGTGGCCCACACCGTGTGGCCCGTGCTGTGCCCGGGGGCGGCCACGCCCCACGCGTCGGCCATGCTCCCCACCAGCAGCAGCCCGCGCCCGTTCTCGGCGTCCGGTCCCGCGCTCCGCTGCCGGGGGCCGCGCCGCCCCGAGCCGCTGTCCCGCACCTCCAGGCGCACCTGGGCAGTGTCCGCCCGTACGCGGCAGGAGATCCGCTCGCTGTCCGTGTGGACGACCGCGTTGGTCACCAGCTCGGAGACGACGAGGACCGCGGCCGCGCATATCCCGTCCGGCACGGCGCACCGGTCGAGCCACTGGCGGGTGCGGTGCCGCGCCTCGGCCACGGACGCCGTGCGGCTCGGCAGCTGGAAGACGTCCTCCAGCTGCGACTGCGGGGTGGGGGGCGAAACATGCACGAGGAGCGCCTTCCAGCGGAGGGGGCGGGTCTGTCGACGGCCTCGCGGTCCAGCACGGCAGGCCAAGGCGCGCATCGGCGTGTCGGTTACCGGCAGGACAACTCGACCGTGCAGACGGCTGGTTGGCGTGGACTGCTCGTGGTTCGTGAGGTGCGCCACTCGATCACTATGGGTGCCGACACAGTCAACTGGCAAGCGGTCAACCTGATAATTTCAGGAAGGCAATCTCAAATTGCTTCTATCCTCAACGCTATGGCTCAGGGCATGATGTGCCGGAGAGTTGAGGAGGTGCTGTATGGGTGACGCGCGAACGGGTACCGCGCCCACCGTCCTGCGTCTGGTACTCGGCATACAGCTCCGAGGGCTCAGAGAGCGCGCCGGACTGGAGCTCGAAGAGGCCGCCGCGGCCATCGACGTGACCCACCAGACCATCCGCAGGATGGAGAAGGCCGAGGTAGGGCTCAAGATCCCCTACGTCAAGGAGCTGGTGGCGCGGTACGGCCTGGACGAGGAGGAGCGCGAGGACTTCCTCGCCCTGGTCCGGGAGGCCAACAAGCCCGGCTGGTGGCACCGGTTCCGCGACGTCCTGCCGGACTGGTTCAGCGCCTACGTCAGCCTGGAGGACGCCGCCGAGCTGATCCGCTCGTACGAGCCGCACTACGTACCGGGCCTGCTCCAGACCGAGGACTACGCGCGCGCCGTTCTGAAGGTCGGCTCCGACGGCGACGGCGACGAGCTCGAACGCCGCGTCGCCTTCCGCGTCAAGCGCCAGGACCTGCTCACCACGGACCACGCGCCCACCGTGTGGGCCCTCCTGGACGAGACGGTCTTCCGCCGGTGCGTCGGCGGACCCGACGTCATGCGCGCCCAGATCGACCACCTCCTGGAGGTCTCCGAGCGGCCGAACGTCCGGCTCCAGATCATGCCGTTCGCGGCCGGGCCGCACCGTGGCGCCTTCGGACCCTTCCATCTGTTCCGCTGCCGGCTGCGCGAACAGCCCGATGTCATCTACACCGAGGGACTCACCGGCGCGGGGTACCTCGACGACCGCCCCGACGTCGCGGCCTATATCGAGGCCCTGGACCACATGGCGGTCCAGGCCGCCTCCTTCGAGCAGACCCGGACCATCCTCAAGGACCTGAGAGAGGAGCTGTGACGCAGATGGAGATCCACAACGGAATGCCCGCCAACGCCCTCGGCACCGAGGGCTGGCACAAGCCCTGGAGCGGACCCAACGGCGGCAGCTGCGTGGAAGCGAAGAAGCTGTCCGACGGCCATATCGCCGTACGCCAGTCCACCGACCCCGACGGTCCCGCCCTCATCTACACCAAGGCCGAGATCAAGGCGTTCATCCAGGGCGCCCGCGCCGGCGACGCGGACTTCCTCGTCCACTGACCGGCCCGCAGCACCCCCGCCCCCGGCGCCCCGGCACCCCCGGACCACCGGCGGCACCCACACTCGAACAGATCACTCCTGAGCACGGAGGGCGGACACCCATGGCCGAAACCAGCGGCGCACCCGGCACCATCGACACCAGCAAGCCGCACCCGGCCCGCATGTACGACTACTACCTGGGCGGCAAGGACCACTACGACGTCGACGCGCTGGCCGCGGCGGACGTCGAGGCGGCCTTCCCCGGCATCAAGATCTGCGCCCAGACCAACCGGCTGTTCATGCACCGGGCGACCCGGGTGCTCGCCGAGGCCGGCATCCGGCAGTTCCTGGACATCGGCACCGGCATCCCCACCACCCCCAACCTGCACCAGGTGGCGCAGGAAGTGGCCCCCGACGCCAAGATCGTCTACGCGGACAACGACCCCATCGTGCTGATCCACGCGCAGGCCCTGCTGCGCAGCACCCCCGAGGGCCGCACCGAGTACATCCACGCCGACGTCCGCGACCCCGAGTCCATCCTCAAGGCCGCCCGGCTGCACGCCACGCTCGACATGGACCAGCCGATCGCGATGTCGCTCAACGCGCTGCTGCACTTCATCCCCGACTCGGACGGCCCGTTCGAGATCGTCAAGGGGCTCGTCGACGCCCTGCCCTCGGGCAGCTACCTCGTGCTCTCCCACTGCACGCCGGACTTCGACCCGGAGTCCTGGGAGAAGGTCATCTCCATCTACCACCGCAGCGGCATCCCCGCCCGAGTCCGCTCGAAGGAGCAGGTGGAACGATTCTTCGACGGCCTGGAACTCCTCGACCCCGGCGTCGAGGTGCCGCACCGCTGGCGGAACGAGGGCGCCGAACTGGCCCCCGAGATCACCGACGCGGCGGTCTCCTTCTACGCGGGCGTGGCCCGCAAGCCGTAACGGCGCCACCGCGCCCGGCGGAGCCCCGCCCTTCGGCCGTGCTGTGCGTCCGCCGTCCGCCCGCACAGGCGCCGTACAGCACACCACGGAATCGCCAACTCCCGAAACTGTTTCACGATTGGACTGGCGACCAGGTAAGGAGCAGGCAAAAATAGGTGGATGACGGGGTGGGGCAGAGCGCCGGCAGGGGGACGGCTCCACCGGAGCCGTAGCCGACGCGGACGCGATCGCCGGGCCGACCGGCCGGCGACGCCGACGCACGCACGGGCCGACCGTACCGCCGACAGCGGAAAGCGCAAGCCCACCGACCCCACCACCCCTTCCGGAACGCTCCTACCGTCACCATCGCCGTCGCCTTCCACGATCTCCACGGTGCGGCCGAAGCGACAAGCACGGCTTCGGCCCCCACCCGTTTCACGGCAGGCGCTCTCGCGGGCGGGAACCCCGCGGCACAGGGCCCCGCGGCAGCGGCGAACACACTCGCGACAAGGGCCACAGCACGGAACGGAAGTCAGTATTCGGGGGTGAAACCAGCTCATGAGGTTGGTGGAACGCGACAAAGAGCTTTCAGCCATGGGGAACATGCTCGACGCCAGCGCGGCCGGGCACGGCGGGGTGGCCTGGGTCAGCGGACCGGTGGCCAGCGGAAAGACGGCACTGCTGCGCGCGTTCGGGGAACGCGCGGCGGAGACGGGCGCGCTGCTGCTGCGCGCCACCGCGGCCGGGGCCGCACACGACCAGCCCCTCGGGGTGATGCGGCAACTGCTGCTCGGCGCGGACCTGCCCGGCGCGGACGCCGACCGCGCCGCCCGGCTGCTGAACCTGGTCGCGGCCACCGCGCCGGTCCGCGGAGCCGAAGGCACCGTCCCCGCCGAAGTGGCCATCGACGTCTTCCCGCGGCTCTGCGGCATCCTGCTCGCCCAGGCCCGCAAGCGCCCCGTGGTGATTGTCGTCGACGACGTGCACCACGCCGACGCCCACTCCCTGGAGTGCGTCCTCTACCTGACCCGCCGGCTGGACGTCAGCCGCGTGCTGGTGGTCCTCGGCGAGAGCAGCGGCTTCCCCGCCGCCGACCCGCGGTTCAGAACCGAACTGCTGCGCCGCCCCAACTGCCGCCCGCTCCGGCTCGACCTGCTGCCCTGGCGCGGCGTGACCGAGATGATCGCCGCCGGCCAGGAGGGCTGGCGGGCGCGCCCCCTGGTCTCCGACTTCCACCGGCTCAGCGGCGGCAGCCCGCTGCTGCTGCGGGCGCTGCTGGAGGACTACCACGCCTCGGGCCGGGCCCGGTCCGCCGAACTGGTGCCGGGCGAGGCGTTCGAGCAGGCCGTCACGGCCTGCCTGTACCGCAGCGACCCCGCGACCCGGAGCACCGCGCGGGCGCTCGCGGTCCTCGGCCCGCGCACCGCCCACCCCGAACTGGCGGAAGTCCTGGCCACCGGCGTCGAACCCGTCGCCCACAGCCTGACCGCGCTGACCGAGATGGGGCTGCTGAGCTGCGGCTGGTTCCGCCACGAAGCGGGCCGGGCCGCCGTGCTGCGGAGCATCGAGCCGGCCCACCGGGCCCGGCTGGAGGCCCGCGCGGCCCGCGTGCTGCACGCGCACGGGGAGCCGCCGACCGCCCTGGCGCGGCACCTGATCGTGGCCGAGCCCGTCGACGAGCCATGGGCGCTGCCCACCCTGCTGGCGGCGGCCGAACAGGCGCTGGCCGACGACGCGGCCGGACTGGCCCTGGACTGCCTGCGCGTCGCCCACGACACCTGCGCCGACGAGGAGGGGACCCTCGCCATCAGGGCCGCCCTGCTGCGGACCGGATGGCGCGTCAGCCCGTCCGCCGCCGCCCAGTACCTGCCCGGACTCACCGCGGCCGCCCTCGCCGGACGCCTGCGCGGCCGGGACGCCAGGACCCTGGTCGGCTACCTGCTCTGGTTCGGCCAGGTGGGCACGGCCGTCGAAGTGCTCGACGCCGTCGACGCCCGCGGCGGCTCCGGGGCGGACGCCGGGGAACCGCGCGAGCTGGGGTACCTCCGGCTCTGGGCCGCCTACAGCTACCCGGGGCTCTCGGGCCTCCCGGCCCGGGCCGGCCTGCTCACCGGGCGGCGGGACCTCACCCCGGCGCAGAGCGCCCAGCAACGGGCCGTCGCCCTGCTGGACGGGGCGCTGGACCGCGGCTCCGGCGGCGACGTGGTGCTCCGCGCGGAGCGGCTGCTCCGCGACACCCGGCTGGACGACCGTACGCTGCCGGCCGTCACCGCCGCCCTGGCCGCGCTCCTCTTCGCCGACAGCCTGGACCGGGCCGCCTCCTGGTGCGACGCCCTGCTCAAGGAGGCGACGGAGCGGCGGGCCCCGATGTGGCAGTCGATGTTCGCCGGCGCCAAGGCGCTCGTCGAGATCAGGCTGGGCAGACTCGCCGCGGCGGAGGAGTCGGCGCACACCGCGCTCACCCTCGTCTCCCCCGAGGAGTGGGGGGCGGCCATCGCCTCGCCCGTCGCCGCCCTGCTGTACGCCAAGACCGCGATGGGCCGCCTCGACGAGGCAGCGGCCCATCTGAGCATCCCCGTGCCCGACGCGGCCTTCCACAGCCCCGGCGGGCTCCTCTACCTCTGGGCGCGCGGCCACTTCTACCTCGCCGCCGGACGCCCGTACGCCGCGCTCGACGACTTCCGCTCCTGCGGGGACCTGATGGCCGGCTGGGACCGGGACCTCCCCGCGCTCGTACCGTGGCGCACCGACGCCGCCCAGGCGTATCTGGCGCTGGGCGACCACCGTCGCGCGCGGGCGCTCGCGGAGGAGCAGCTGGCGCGGGTCGGCGCCGGACGCTCCTGGACGCGCGGGGTCTCGCTGCGGGTGCTCGCGGCCGTCGCCGAGCCCGCCCGGCGGCCCAGGCTCCTCGGCGAGGCCGTGGAGATCCTGCGGGAGCGCGGCCACCGGCTGGAGCTGGCCCGTGCGATGGACGCGCTGGCCCGTGCGCACCGGGACCTCGGCGACGAGGGCCGGGCGCGGACGCTCGCGCGCAAGGCGCAGCAGCTGATGCGGGAGAGCGGCGCCGAACCGCCCGCGTACGAGCCCCGGGCCGCCGTGGCCGGGGCCTCCCTCCCGCTCGCGGGGCGGCAGTGGTCGCCCGGCACCGGCTGGCAGCCCGTCGAACTCAGCGACGCGGAGCTGCGGGTGGCCACGCTCGCGGCCCGCGGGCACACCAACCGGCAGATAGCGGGCAAGCTGTTCATCACCGTCAGCACCGTCGAGCAGCATCTGACCCGCGTCTACCGCAAGCTCGACGTCCAGCGCCGCACGGACCTCGCGCCGAAGCTCAGGCTCGACGCCGGGGGACCGGGCGACGCGGAGGGGGGCGGCGACGGCGCCGCCCATGACCGGCTCCGCGCGGTCTAGACCGAATCGGCGGGCTCGGGGGGAATCGGCGGGTCCGGGGGAATCGGCGGGTCCAGGGGTAACCGATGGGCCCAGGGGAATCGGCGGGCCGGGCGGAATCGGCTGGGCAGCCGGAAGCGGCCGCGCGCGATTCTCGGGCGAACACCCCGGAACTCGTGGCGCGTTGAATGGCAATGGGCGGCGCTCCGGGGGGGGCCGCACACGTGTTTACCCCGGATTCATCGGCCCCGCCGTTCCGGAGCTCTCGGCCTCGGCCGTCCTTGCCGCTCTTGCCGGTCCAGCGCTACTCGCGGTCCCCGAGCCGGAGTTCACGACGCGCGGATTTCCCGCGCGGGTCCCTTCCGGTGACCGGACCGGCCCGAAGTGTCGTTGACACACCTTTCGCCCACGAGCTGCCTTCTGGTAGGGGTACCCCGTCGGGCGCGGAGCCGGCGTCGGCGGGGCGTCCGGCGCCGGCACGGCCGTCAAGGATTCACGCGGCCCCATCCGGTTACCGGCAGAAACGGCGCCCACCTGGAGCTTTCCGCAGCCTGCGGGTACGGCCTCCTGATCACACCGGACACGTTCCGTTCATTGTGCGGCCAAAGCTTCCGGGGAGATTACCCGGTGCCTCGCATATTCCCCGATAGGGGTACTGATTTTGAAATCAAGATTTCATCGGGCCGTCGGCACCTGATTTTCGTGCGATCCTGAACCGTGATTCTCGATGGCCTATACCTTTACTGACGTGCTCGCGACGACTCGGCTTCCTCGCTGGTCGTAGCGGGTCCGATCGCGCTGTTTGGTCCATACCGGAAAAACCGCGGCGGTCCGCCGGGCAACGCTGACGTGGCCGCCGGTGAAAGCCGGGCGGCGGCTCTCGGGGTTCGCCTCGTCCCGGCGGACGAGGCCGCGCACCGGCGAATACCCCGCCAAGCCGACGACGCCGGGCCCGCCGCCAGAAGTGTCTTACGCACAATGCAGTACCGAGTTGTCCTCACCGGTAGTTGCCCCGGATCAGCGAATCATGGCACCACGTGCCGGGCGCTCCGGATAGGGGTGCCTGACCGGTAAAGACGCTGTTAGAGTCGGAGTCCGAATAGGGGAAATTCGCCGCCTGTACATGACGCATGACGTGGGGCGGGGCAACGGGGGGAGGGCGCGTGGGTTTGGCGACGGCCGGAATCCTGCAATTCGATGAGATGTGCGGCTCAAGCTTCACCGCGGCCGACGACGGCGAGGATGTGTTCCTTGGCGGAACGGTCTTCGCGGGGGAGCGGGGAGAGCCGGGAGAGCCGATTCCGGGAACGCGTATCGAATTCCGGATCATGACCGGCGAGTACGGCCGAAAGGCCGTCACCGCGCGTCGTGCCGAGGGGCAGGCCCCTTCCGAGGGGCAGCCGAAATCGGCCGCGCGCGTGACGAAGTCCGGTGGAAACGGTGCGTTCGGAACGACCGATGGGACCGGCTGGACAAACGGGGCCGGCTGGACCAACGGGGCTGTCCGGGTCTACGGGATGGGCTGGGCCAACGAGGCTGTTTGGGTCAACGGGACGAGCTGGACCGACGAGGCGGGCGGGGCCAACGAGACGGGCTGGACCAACGGGGTCGGCTGGATCAACAGGACCAGCGGGAGCGATGAGACCGGCGGGGCCGGTGTGTTCGGCGGGGTCCGGGAGAGCGCCGTCCTCCCGGACCCCGCCGGCGGTCAGTCCGTACAGCCGCGCCGGTCCTCCGCCGGACCCGCCGCACAGCGCGGCCGGTCCGATGTCTGACCCGAGGGGCGGCGCCGTACGCCGGGGCAGACCAGCGGGGGAACGATGCGCTGCGGCCTCGCATGAGTCGCCAGGTGCGCCGACGCACGCCTTGGGCGTGCCGACGCTCGCCTGCGCACGGGGGAATTCAGAGCGTGAGGAGCTGGCGTTGGAGCCGGGAAAGGTGCCATTCGATCAGCAGATGGCCGTCGGAGTCGAGATCAGTTCGCTCTCGGTGGCCGATTCACCGAGGATCTCCGGGGAAGATCCGGAACACGTAAAGGCGCTGACGGTGGCGCAGACCGAGCTGCCGCCGATCATCGTGCACCGCTCGACGATGCGCGTGATCGACGGAGTGCACCGGCTGCGGGCCGCCACGCTCTGCGGCCACGACAAGATCGCGGTCAGATTCTTCGACGGCGACGAGGACGACGCCTTCGTGCTGGCCGTCGAGTCGAACATCGCGCACGGCCTCCCGCTGTCCCTGGCGGACAGGAAGCGCGCGGCCGGGCGCATCATCGACTCGCACCCGCAGTGGTCGGACCGGATCGTCGCCTCGGTCACCGGCATCGCACCCGGCACGGTCGCCGAGATCCGCAGGCGCCGTACGGGCGGGCTGACCGCCGTGCGCAGCAGGATCGGCCAGGACGGCCGCATCCGCCCGGTCAACGGCACCGAGGGGCGCAGGCTCGCCAGCGAGGTCATCGCGGAGAACCCGAGCCTCTCGCTGCGGCAGATCGCGCGGGCGGCGGGGATCTCCCCCGAGACGGCCCGCGACGTCCGGAACCGGCTGCGCCGGGGCGAGGACCCGCTGCCCAAACCGCGGGTCAAGAGCCGGCTCAACGGCTCCTCCGGCACCGCCGTGGCCGCGGTGAGCACGCGCAAGGGATTCGGCACTGGGGCGGTCCCGCAGCGCGCGCCGGTGCAGGACCGCACCGCGATCGTGGAGCGGCTCAAGGCGGATCCGGCGCTGCGGATGAGCGAGACGGGGCGCACCCTGCTGCGGCTGCTCGCCATCCACACGGCCAGCGCCGAGGAGTGGGAGGAGATCATCGACAACATTCCGCCGCACTGCAGCAGCATCGTGGCCCACCTGGCCAGCGAGTGCGCGGGACTGTGGGCGGAGTTCGCCGTCCGGGTGGAGCGCCGGGTCGCCGAGACCGTCTAGCTCTCGGCGAGTCGGCGTGGTGCTCAGGCGAATCGGCGGCAGCGCGCCGGCAGTTGTCCGGCGCGGCGTCAGCCCTCCGGAGCGGCTCCAGGGCTCCGGGGCTCCAGGGCTCCGGAGCGGTGTCCAAGTGCGGAATCGCCCGGTTGGACGGCGGTCGCCGTCGTTCCGGGAACGGGGTGAGCGGGCGCTGCCCCTGGGCGGGGCAGGCGCGCGGGACAGCCGCGTGCGCGCCGCGGCAGCGGCCCGCCACGTTCTGGCAAGTGGTGTCAAAACAGGGGGAAATCGAATGGATGTACGCGCGATAGACCATCTTGAGCTGTACGTGGAGGACGCCGAGGAGGCGGCCGCCCACCTGCGCGACGCGTACGGGTTCACCGTGCACGGGCGCGGCGGCCGCGAAACCGGTCTGGGGGACTGCCGGACGGTTCTGCTCCGTCAGCGGGAGATCGTCCTGCTCGTGACGTCGGCGCTGCCGGGCGACCACCCGGCCGGGGAGTACGTCGCCAGGCACGGCGACGGGGTCGCGGTCATCGGACTCGCCGTCGACGACGCGGACGCCGCGTTCTCCGAGGCGGTCGAACGCGGGGCCGTGCCGACCGTTCCGCCGATGGTGCTGGGCGGCGCGGGAGACCGCGTGACGTTCGCGTCGGTGCTCGGATTCGGGGACGTGGAACACCGGTTCACCTCGCGGGAAGGGGCCCGCGCGCCGTTCGCGCCGGGGCTGATCGAGGAGACCGGGCCCGCGGACCCGGCCGGTCCCACGCTCTTCGAGAGCGTCGACCACCTCGCGGTCTGCCTGCCCGCGGGCGAACTCGACGCGGCCGTACGCCACTACCAGGAGGTCTTCGGGTTCGCCCAGACCTTCGAGGAGCGGATCGTGGTGGGGCACCAGGCCATGGACTCGAAGGTGGTGCAGAGCGGCTCGGAGAAGGTGACGCTCACCCTCATCGAGCCCGACATCACCCGCGAACTGGGCCAGATCGACGCCTTCGTGTCCGCGCACGGCGGCGCGGGCGTCCAGCACGTGGCCTTCCTCACCGACGACATCACGGAGGCGGTACGCACCGTGTCCGACCGGGGCGCGCGCTTCCTGTCCACCCCGGCCGCGTACTACGACACCCTCACGGAGCGGGTGGGCGAGCTGCCCGTGTCCGTGGCGGCGCTGCGCGAGCTCAACATTCTTGCCGACCGTGACAGTTCGGGCGCGATGCTCCAGATCTTCAGCGAGTCCAGGCATCCGCGGCGGACCCTCTTCTACGAGCTGATCGAACGGCGCGGGGCGCGCACGTTCGGCAGCAACAACATCAAGGCCCTGTACGAGGCGGTGGAGCGGCAGCACGCGCTCTCCGACTCGGCGGCGCCGTCGGCATGACGGGGCCGCGCACGCCGGCATCCGGAACGGACGCTTTCACGGCCATGACCATCGCGATCTCCTTCGACATCGCCATCGCCATTGGCATCACCACGATCATCGCCACCGCCATCGAAAAGGACTGAAACCATGACCAACCCGTTCGACAACGAGAACGGCACCTTCCTGGTGCTCGTCAACGACGAAGGGCAGCACTCGCTCTGGCCCGCCTTCGCCGAAGTGCCCGACGGCTGGGACGTCGTGCACCCCGAGGACACCCGGGCGGCGTGCATCGAGTACATCGAGGAGAACTGGACCGACATGCGTCCGAAGAGCCTCATCGCGGAAATGGACGACGACCGGCAGACGGCCTGAATCCCCGCGCGGCCGGCGCCCCGGCCGCGCGGACGGAGGGGGCGCGTGGCCTCGGACCGGGTGAGCCCAGGGCTCGCCCGGTCCTTCCGCATGCCCTTCCGCATGCCCTTCCGCATGCCTTTCCGCTTGGCCTTCCGAGTGTCCTTCTGAGTGCGCGCGTCCGGGCCGGGAGCCGCCCCGCCGGGCCGCCTGCCGAGCGGTTACGGGCGTACTGATCCGCCCGGCCGGTCTACCTGATTCGCCGGGTCGGCCCGTTCCGCCAGGCCCTCCGGTTTCAGTCCGCTGCGCCGGGCCCGCGCCGCCGGTAGACCGAGCGCAGCGACTGGTCCTTCGCCGGGCCGCCCACGCGCCAGCTCACCCGCCACTCGTCCGGCGAGACGACGGTGAACGCGCCCTCGTACAGGTCGTCGACGCACGGGTGCCGCGCGGTCCAGACGCCGGTTCGCAGGTCGAGGCCGTGGAACGGGCGCCCGTCGGCGAAGGTCACCTCCGCCGTGCCGTCCGGGCGGGGGAGCAGCCGCAGGGTGCGCCCCGCCGTGCTCACCGTGCCGCCCCAGGTCAGCTCGCCCTCCTCGATGTGCAGCAGTGCCCCGCCGTCGGTGTCGCCGTCGTCACCGTCTTCGCGGCGGAAGACGGCGGTGCCGCGGAAGCGGCCGCTCGTGCCCGCGCTCAGGTCGTGCAGCTCGCGGTCGACCGCCCAGGCGCCGGACAGATAGGCCGCGGCATCGGGAACGGGATGGCCCCCGGCCGGAGGCCGGTCGGCCGGGTGCGGGGGCGGTGCGACGGAGGACATGGCCCCATTGTCCGGTTCCGCCGCACGCCGACGCGAACCGGGGGCGTCGGAAGGCGCGGCACTACCCGCACAAGCGGGTAACCCCCACCCTTCGACGGCGACTTGGGTGTACCCCCCACTGGGGAGGGAGCCCCATTGGCGGAGGGCCAGGGGTCTTGGAAGCTGCTGTGACATGACAGCAGCTCACAGAGAACCTTTGGCCACACCCACCCCGGCGGCCATCCGGCCATCGCCCGTCACCAGGCGCCAGATCCTGCGCGGTACGTCCGTTGCCGCCGTGGCCGCGCTCGGCGTGGGGTCCGGGTTAGGAGCGGCGCACGCCGCGTCGCCGCCCGCAGAGGACCACGCCGCGTCGCCGCGCCCGCTCGGCAGCCGGGCCGCGCCCGACCTGGGGGCGGTACGGAAGGTGCTGGCCGGACTGATCGAGGCCGAGGGGCTGCCCGGCGCGCAGGCGGTGATCACCGGCGCCGACGGCCGGGTACGGGAGGTGGGCGTCGGAGCCGGCGACCTGGCCTCGGGACGCCCGTATCCGCACCTCTCCCGGCTGCGGGTGGCCAGTCACACCAAGTCGTTCATCGCGACGGTCGTACTTCAACTGGTGGCGGAGGGACGGGTACGGCTGGAGGCGCCGGTCGAGCGCTATCTCCCCGGGGTCGTCCGGGGGCACGGCAACGACGGCCGCCGCATCAGCGTGCACCAGATGCTCCAGCACACCAGCGGCCTGCCCGACTTCCCCGACGACCTGACCGACGAGACCCCCGGGCACTTCACCCCCGAGGCGGTGGTCCGGCGCCTCCTGTCCCAGCCGCCGCTGTTTCCGCCCGGCGACCGGTGGTGGTACTGCAACCTCAACTACATCCTGCTGGGCATGCTCGTCGAGCGGGTCACCGGGCACGGCTACGAACGCGAGGTGGAGCGGCGGGTCATCGAGCCGCTGGGACTGGCGCACACCTACTGGCCGCGCTGGCCCGAACAGCGGCTGCGGGGCCCGCACCCGAAGGCGTACGCACCGGTCGCGGGCGGCGGGCACCGGGAGATCACCTTCATCAACACGTCGCTGATCGGCTCGGCGGGGGCCCTGGTGTCCACGGCACAGGACCTCACCACGCTCTACACGGCCCAGCTGGCCGGGGAGCTGCTGCCGCCCGCGCAGCTCGCGCTGATGCGCGACACCATGCCTGCCGCGGACCTCGCCCGAGGCGCCGAGTACGGCCTGGGGCTGGTGAGTTACCCGATCGACGGCGGCGCCGGGGGCCGGTTCTGGGGCCACGGCGGCACCGTCGACGGGACCCGCACCCGCGGCGGGGTCACTGAGGACGGCCGGGCCGTGTTCGTCGCCGTCAACGAGGTCCCCGCGCGCGAGGACGCCTCCCAGGCCGTCGTGGACGCGGTCGACCGCATCTTCCAGGCCGTGCCGGCAGCCGAGTAGAGCTGACCACTCATCAATTCCCTTACCGCACAAGATATTCCACCCAACTCCCGAATGAGGAGCACACCCTCCGTGAAGAGACTGCGACCCCTGCGCCGCACCGCCGCCGTCGCCGCGCTGGCGGCGGCCACCACCGCCGGTCTGCTCGCCCCCGCGCAGACCGCGTCCGCCCAGCAGCGAGCCGAGCCGTCGAACCTCGGCAAGTTCACCCACCAGAAAGTGCGTTGGGAGAAGTGCGGGGTCAAGGACCTGGACGCGGCCGGGGCGCGGTGCGCGTCGATCCGGGTGCCGCTGGACTACAGCCGGCCGGACGGCCCCACGCTGGCCATCGGCTTCTCCCGGATCAAGGCCACCGACACCCGCCACCGCGTCGGGCTGATGATGCACAACTCCGGCGGCCCCGGCGGGCCCAGCCTCGACATGCCCCTGGGGTCGAAGGCGGCGATGGGCGAGAAGCTGGCGGCCCGGTACGACCTGATCGGCATGGACCCGCGCGGCGTCGGCCGCAGCAGCCCCCTGCACTGCGGAACCAGCGGCCACTGGCTCCGCTCCGCCGGCTACGACGACGCCGGGTTCAAGGCCCAAGCGCGCTACGAGGCCGACTTGGTGAAGTCCTGTCAGCAGAAGTACGGGAAGAAGATGCCGTATCTGCGGCACTTCACCACCCGCAACACGGCCCGCGACACGGACCTGCTCCGCGCGGTCCTGGGGGAGCGGAAGACGTCCTACTTCGGCGTCTCGTACGGCACGTATCTGGGGGCGGTCTACGCCAACATGTTCCCCGGCCACGTCGACCGGCTGCTGCTGGACAGCGCCATAGACCCCGCGCGGTGGGGCACGCAGGCGTTCAAGGACGCGACCCAGGCCAACGAGGAGTTCCTGGACGCCTGGGCGCGATGGGCGGCTCCCCGGAACGGCACGTACGGGCTTGGTGACACGCCCGCGAAGGCGCGGGCGACCGTCGAGGGCATAGCCCGGCAGGCGGCCCGCAAGCCGCTGAAGGTCGGCCCGTACACCGCCGACGGCCAGCAGGTGCCGATGGCGCTGGCCATGATGATGTCCGACGACCGGAAGTTCGCCAATGCGGCGGAGAACATCCGGCTGCTGCACGAAGCCGCCCAGGGGCGGACCGTTGAGCCGACCGAGGAGCTGACCGCCGAGTTCGGCGCACCCGACGCCGAGACGGACAACCAGACCTCCTTGCAGATGTCCCTGATCTGCGCGGACCGACAGGCGCCGCACGATCTGTCCTGGTACCGGCACAACGTCGAGGCCAGCCGGGCGAAGGCCCCGCTCTACGGCCCGCTGTTCAGCGGTGTGTCCCCCTGTGCGTACTGGCCCGGCAAGCCGGTGGAGGCCCCGGTGCTCACCGGCAACGACGTGCCCGGCCTCATCGTCCAGTCCACCGGCGACCCCCGCACCAGCTACGCCAACGGCCAGGGCCTGCACCACAAGATGCCGAACTCCCGCCTGATCACCCTCAAGGCCCGGGTGCACGGGGTGTACGGCTTCTACCAGAACGGCTGCGTGGACCGGCAGGTCAACGACTACCTGAGCACCGGCCGGCTGCCCGCGAAGGACACCACCTGCGAGAAGGCCCCGGCCGGCCGCTGACGCCCGCCGGAACGCAGGAGCGCAGGAATGTAAGGCGGCGCGGCCGGCCAGGTCAGCCCGGCGACAGCCTCACAGCCAGTCGCGCCGCTTGAAGATGAAGTACAGGCTCACACAGACCATTGCCATCAGGCCGATCGCGAACGGGTAGCCGAACAGCCAGTGCAGCTTCGGCATGTGATCGAGGTTCATGCCGTAGATCGTGCCGACGAGGGTCGGGGCGAAGAGGATGGCCGCCCAGCTGGAGATCTTCTTGAAGTTGCCGCCCTCGGGGCGCTGGCCTGCGGAGATCGGTTGGTTCCCCGCTTCGGCCTGGGGCGATGAGCATTTCTGGCTTCCTCGGCGTGCTGCGCGCTTGCACGCTCGATTCTCCCCAGGCGCTCCCAAACGGGGCTTCGTTCTCCCCAGATTCTCCCCAGCGATGGTCGGCGGGCAGTGACAGAGGGCTGATCCGAAGCGCCTCTCGGACGTCAACGGCCGTCACCCACTGTATCGATGAGGCCGGGTTGCTCGGCGAAGGCCCATACCGCTGTCAGAGGGGGCGGCTACTGTCCGCTGTATGCCGAAGAAGCGGAAGAAGAAGCCGCCGCACGCCCGGCGGACGGGCGCGGTTCCTCCGTACGCGCAACTGCCCTCCACGATCACGCTCGGAGGTCCACGCGTGCCCTCGCGCGGCTGGGCCTTCCAAGCGCTGATCGACGCCGCATGGGAATCGGGTCAGCCGCCCGTGGAGTTCACGGCGGAAGCTCCCGAAGGATATACGTCTGATTTCTGTCCGCAGGTCGATTCTCCCCGTGCGCCGCTCCAGTCGGGTTGGTATCTGCGATCCGACCTGGCAGTGCCGATCTACATTTGGGTGTTCTCGGAGAGACAACTCGCCAGTGATCCGGGAGCTTTGGATCTACGTCAACGGGGATTCGCCGTGTACGTGGCACATTCCGTGTGTACGCGCGGCGGAAGAGATTGCGCTTACGTGAGCGCGGAGCTGATCGACACGTGGACTCCCATTGTGGCGCCGGACCCAAGCATCGTGGACGCAGACCGTTATGGAGGTCACGCGCCTGGCTACAGCACGCCCGCGGTGAAGCAGCTGCCTCCGGGGGCGCCTCGCAAGGTTGGCGTGCTCGACGTGGACTATGCGCGGGTAGCGGGTCAGCTACTGCCTGAGCGCTGGGATATCGACGTCGTGGGCCTGTTGGTGATGGAACGGCAGGAAGTTGTCGGCATGCCTGGGCGAGAGTTATGGCGACAAGTGGCTTTCCATGCGTTTCGGGATCAGAATCTGTCGGACCTCAATGCTGCGGCCGAGGACGTAGACTTGATCATCGGTCACAACCTTTTCGACGGAGACTATCGATGCCTGCGCACGTACGGCGACTTGGTGGACGTCGGCCGGTTGGTCGCGAAGACGGTCGACACGCTGTATGCCGCTCGGCACATGGTCACCGGTGGCGTGCCTCGTGCGGCTGGTCTTGACCTCACCTCCTTGGCTCAGGCTCAGGGGCTGCGCGAGCGGGCAAAGAAGGAGTCCCGGACTGAGGCACACCGTGGCATCAGAACCTTCAGTGACGCGGAGGAGCGCTGGTTCTTCCAGCCTGTTTCTGATGATTGCGAAATCACGCTGGAGCTCTGGCTCGAACTGGTCACCAGCCGACGTCTTCGTAGCGTTCGGGGGCCAAGAGAATCGCTGGAGTACGTGCTCAGCGAGGATGATCTGCGGCTGTTGCTGGAGCCCCAACTCGCGCCGGATGCCTTCACGAACCTGCTGATGACGAGAGGAACGGTCTACAAGCTGGCGGGATTAGCTCGCAATGAGAGTGTTGCCCGTATCCACCGGGAGATCGAACTGCAGAGGGCCGATGGAGTTGTGCCCAATCGCCATCCGGTAGCCGTACACCGGCAACGCTGTATGGCGCCGGGTGACACGGGGAAGAGGCAGTGCGATCAGCTGATCCCGTTCACGGAAACGTATTGCCGGGCCCATCGAGCCAAGCGACGTTGCCGGGGGAATCCTGCTCTTGAAGACAAGTGCACGGCCGTCGTTCATGGTGATCTGGCACATTGCCACTGGCACCGTATGGCAGCGCTTTATGTGCAACCAGGCCAACGAGTTTTCGAAGACTTCAGTCTCGCTCTGCCGCTTCCTGGGTGGGACCAGGCCAGCGACTGGGGATACGACACGGGGACCTGTTCATTCTTCGCGCGGCTCTACCGCAACGGGGACGATCTTTCCGGCCCGCCGACCGTCTGGCTTGTGGGTCATAATCCCGATCTGATGGACGTGGTCGCACTCACCGACGCCATTCATGCAGCGACCAGGAAATCCCACCGAGAAGTTGTGGCAGCCCTGACAGCGGATCGGATGTCTCCCCGAGAACGCGCGGTGACCACCCAGGCTTGGGAACCGGCGGAGTGTGACTGCCCTTGCCCGTGCGGCACCCCGGACTGCGGTCATGGTGAACCGTGCCCGAACGACGAGTGCAGTGGTCACGACATCCATACGATGCGCAACCCCCACACCGGAGTTGACGTGGCAGCGTGGCAGGACCACTTCGACTGCTGCGAGGGCTGCGGCGGGACCTCCCTCGACATCTCGCTACCGGATCGCCCCTGGGGGGAAGTACACGGCGACGGCGCAGTGACCGTGTATGCCGGGGTGTCTCACTACGGGCTCGGCGTCTACGCATAGCACCCGCACAGTGCCATGGCGGGCTTGTTCACCGGTGCTTCGGAGGCCGGAGCTGCGGCCGCGTCCACAGCCGGCTGAGCGACCAACGTCGCACTGGACGCCCTCGGTAAATACAGCGGTGACGACGCAGAAGAAGCCTCGGGTATCCGTCGACGCCGCAGTAAACGTAAAGGATGTCGTCAACGTCGTTGGCTGCGGCGCCGCGGAAAATTTGTGGGAGTGGTCGGCGGGGCGACCTACGATCGTTGGTCATGGCCGTATACACGAGTTGGAATCGGGCGGATGCGTCGCCGAAACGAGCGTCGGAGCCGGATGCCGAGTTCTTCGACAGGATTGCCGGTCCGTTCTGGGACCAGGTTCGGGGTGTGATCAACGAGTGGTGGTCGCACTTCCCGGACCAGGCTCAGCCCGGCCTGCGTAGTCGGCTGCTAGACCGGAACTCCGACGTAAACGTCTCCTCAGCACTGTGGGAGCTGTACCTGCACGAGATGCTGCTCGGTTCCGGTTGTACCGTGGAGATCGAGCATCAAGTAGGCACGCGTGGCAAGAACCCCGATTTCCTGGTCACCCGTGACGGCGAGCAATTTGTCGTCGAGGCAATCTGGACGGCCCAGCGCCTGGGCGACACCGTGTCTAACCCGCTCCCGCCTCAGCTAGCCGATGCCATTGATGGCGTGCTGAGCCCAAACTTCTTCGTGTCGCACAAGCTTGACAGGACCGGGTCGGCAACGCCGCCGCAGAAGCGACTCAAGGCCAGGCTGACGCGGTGGCTCGCGAGCCTGGACCCCGACCAAGTCATCGCCGAGTACGAGCGCAAGGTGCCACTGCCCAAGCACACTTGGCAGGAGGCTGCCTGGTGCCTCACGTTCGAGGCGATCCCACGAAGCCCCGGCAAGCGAGGCAATCCAACGAGCAGGACGATCGGTATCCACTCCGCGATTTGGGTCGACGAATCGAATCGTGTGCTCGCCGCAGTCAAGAGGAAGGGCGGGAAGTACGGCGACCTAGCGCTGCCGTTCATCGTGGCGGTTGGCCATGCGGCCGTGTTCCCCGAAGACGAGGAAACCGAGACTGCGCTGTACGGGACCTCGGTCGAGTACGCCCATGCCAGCACACCGGCCTTCGGCCGAATGCTCGACGGCTACTGGACTGCCACCTACGAGCATGCCCACAGCCGGGTCAGTGGCGTGCTCATTGTCGACAACCCAGCACCCTGGACCTGGACGAAGAACACCCCCGTCCTCTGGCAAAGTCCCGACCCCAAGTCGCTTCCGGCCCCTGTCCTCCCTACCTGGGCAACCGCACAATTGGGCGAGGCCCAAGTCGAACACCGGCCAGCGGCCTGTCCCACCAACACTGCCCTTGGTCTGCCCAAGAACTGGCCGGTCGGCGATGCCTTCCCTCGGCGCCACCGAAGCTGACGACCTCTCGGCGGCCTCAGCAGACCCAAGGGCTGCCATCGAGGTGAGAGCAAGCCGCTTGAACGAAGTCTGTTCGCACGGAGGACAACGGCATTGGCATGTTCGCGATAGTGACCGGGTACTGCGTATCACGGGCATCCCACGAGACGTGGAGCGCTGTGAGTGTCGCGCCGGCGGTCGTGAGCCTGCTCCACAATCTGGATCAGACGCACGACCGTAGCCTGTGCAAGGCCGAGCGGCGCGCCCGCACCTGCATGCTCGTGGGCTAATGGCGCAGTAGGCGCATGGCGAGCACGGAACCGTCAGGATGCACGGAGATGGGACCGTTCCACCGTGAGGCCCAGGTATCACGCGGCCAGGTGGACCGGCGTGAGTAGATTTCGCGGCGATACTGTTCCACCCGTCCCTCCGCAAGGTGGCGGAAAAGATCCTCCGCGACTCCGGAGAACGTCTCGACGCGCTTCCGGTTCAGCCGGAACACGTGGTCCGTGCCGACGAAGTCGATGCCGAGGAACCGGTGTCGTGCGTCCTGGACACTGTCGGTGGCTGCGTGCGTCAAGCCTGTGAAGTGTCGTTGTCCTTGCCGTTTCGTGAGGTACGGGGCGGTCGCCCTTCCGTCCCCGGCGAAGGCGGTGAGACCGGCTGCGGCGGTGCGGGCGAGGGCGTGCTGGAACCACGCGTAGACGTCAGGCTTCACGTGATAGCCGGGCTCGGGCTCCACGGGCTTGTCGCCCTCTGTGGGCGGCTGGATGCCGGGGTAGACGTTCTCGTCCTCCAATGTGTGGTCAAGGACGCGGGCCGGGGCGTCCAGCCAGCCTCCATCTCCCTTGGCCTCCAGCGCGTGCACCGTAAGCGGGCCGTCGAGAGGGAGCTCCGTGCTGAACACCAGACACGGTGTCTCATCCCATGCTCCGATGTGCACCGCCTCGGCGTGGGCGGAAGCCGAGGCGAGCTGAGTATGCGATGTGGAGAGTCCGCTGTGGTTGCCCTTGCATGCGATCGGGAAGACACGCGAGGGCTCACCGGGCCTCCATACCTCGGCGAAGAACTGAGGACGGTACCGGTAACCCGACTTCGGGCCGGAATCCCTGCTGGTCAGGGCCCACCCTGCGCGCAGCGCTGTGTCGGCTGGCACGATCGAGACGAAGTGATCCGGGTAGCGCTTGTTCAGGAGTCGAGTGGCGAGCGCCACCGCGAAACCGACGCCGAGTTCTCCCGACTGAAGGGCCTTGTAGTAGTCCGCGGTCTCTCGGCCCTCGGCTGAAAGGGCCATGAAGGAATCTGAGTTTCCGTTGAGAGCTTGGCTGTATTTCAGGCAGCCCCAGTGCTCGGCGAGTCCGCGTCCCGCTCCGCGCCGGGCCAAGGTGATCGCCCGGCCGAAGGTGTGCAGTACATCCCAGGGGGTGAGCTGCACGAGTCGGTTCAGGTCCTTCGAGGGCAGGGGCCGCAGTTGCGGCTTTCGTCGAAGCTGGTCGAGCTCCTTCTCCTTCCTCTGATTGTCGTCGTCCGATATAGCAGCGCTCACATCTCCGGCCAGCTCTGGGTTTGAGTGGACCGCGACGTTCGACGGCTCCGCAAGGTCTCTCAGTACCTCCGCCGTGATCTTCAACTTGCTCCCCTCATGATCCGTTGTGCCTGGTCTGAGTGCCGTGGTCCAGCAGCCGCGCGGCAGCTTTCGTCCGCGTCCGGCCTACGCGCTGGCTTCGGGTTGAGTGGCGGCGAGATCGTTGAGGGCGCTGTTCACGACGTACCAGGACACGGTGAGCGTGTCGCGGTCGGGAGTGTGCGCCTCACGGAACTCGGCCCGCGGGTGGACGAAGTTGCGGTACTCACGAAGGGCCTGGCTGAAGCGTTCGACGTCGACGTCGATCCAGCCTGCCTCGTGACAGATGTCGATGAGGGCCTTGAGGCCGATGAAATCGGGGTTCTTGCCGCGTAGCAGAGAGGCGTCCCGTTCCTCGATCACGGTGAGCAGGACGCCTTCAAGGAGACTGCCCAGCATGATGATGGCTGCGACGTGAGCGCCGTTGGCATAGCAGGTGCGCGCTTCATCCAGGCGTCGCTGAAGCAGTGCCGCTATCCGTGGCTCGCGGATGATGTCGGCCATGGTGGCCTTGAGCTCGACTGGCGCCTGCTGGCCCGGGTGCGCCAAGGCTGGGTCGCAAACGACGACCCTGGGCCTGCCGCCCGGGTTCTCCAGGCGGAAACCTTCGTGCACGAGGAAGGTGTTGACCGCGTTGATCACCGTTGCAAGCAGGTCGGGTTCCTCAAGGTACTCGCGCGCGTCGGCGAGCCTGATGAGCACCTTCTCCAAATCGGTGGGGGTCTCCCGACGAGCGATGAGCTGCTGGAGCGCCCATTCACTGCGGTACTCGCCCTCGTACTCGGGCACGTCGAGCCACCCAGCGCTCTCCAGGAATTCGGCGATCTCGAAGCCTCGGCGGTAGTAGAGGTGCTCATCGCCGCAGATGACGCGAGCCAGTTCCTTCAGGGTGTTGCCGTCAAGTCGGCCCAGAACGGTCGTTTCCTGCGTCACGCGGCGTCCTCCGTGGTGTCTTCGGTGTCTTCGTCGGGTTGTTCGTTGTCGGTGCCCTCTTCGGTAAGGGCCTCGTCCGAGGAGAGGTCGAGCGGTTTCCACTCGGTCGTGGGGCACGGCGGTGGGGTGGCTGTCGCCGGGCGGGTGTAACTCGCGGGCCGGATCTCCTGGCGGTCGAGCTCTTCCCAGAGACCGTTGAGCGCGGTGTCGGGGTCGAAGCGGAAATCGCTGTCCCGGATACGCCAGAACTGCCAGCCCACACGCTGCAGTTCGCGGTCGCGTCGTTGGTCGCTCTCGATCTGCTCCCGCGTGGCGCGGTGGAAGGGGTCGCCGTCGCACTCGACAGCGAGGCGGCCGCGAGCTCCGACGACCACCAGGTCGATGCGCTTGCTCCCTGCTGGGAACTGGGGGACCACGTGGTAGCCCCGCTCCTTGATCCGCACGTACACCTGCTGTTCGAACAGCGAGTCGAAGGGGGTCCTTCGGACGTCGGGCAGGACCGGGCCGATGTCGTCGGCGGCCTCCAGCGCGGCGGGCGGGTTCTCCATGTACGTCAGGAGGTTGAGCCGAAGGTCGTGCGGTTTGAGGCGGTCAGGCGGGACCGAGTAGAAGAGCCACATCTGGTCTTGGGCCCGGCTGGCGGCGACGTTGTACGCCTGCTGGTCACTCTTGGCCCCGCCCTGGACACGCGGCGGGTTCGTCACGACCATGGACAGGAGGATGATGTGGCGTTCGTCGCCCTGGAAAGAGGCCGCATTGCCGACGCGGATCCTGTGGCGCTCGCGCACCGTGGCCGGCAGACGCTGCTCGATGAGGGACTCCAGGAGCCTGGTCTGACCGAAGCCCTGGAGCACGATCACGCCCATGGTCTTGTCCTGATAGACGGGGTCCTCGACCAGACGGGCCAAGCAGTCGACGACTGCCTCGGCTTCCATGGGGTTGTGGATACGGCTCTCACGGCCCTTCGCCACGGCGTCTTCGACGTAGTGGGTGCGCAGCGGATCGAGCCGTTCGCTGCCGTACTGGCGCAGGGGCAGCAGCTTGTTGTCGTAGAAGGTGCTGGAGGACCAGTTGATGATCTCGGGCACGCAGCGGAAGTGCTCTTCGAGACGGATCACCTTCGGGAAGAATGTGGACAGGAGCTGGTAGAGGTTGGTGTGCGGCGTGTAGAGCTCCCGCAGCCGGGAAGGCATGTCCGGCAGGTGGGCGGCCAGCTTGTCCTGGATGGCCTGGAGACGGCCCTTGCCAGTGATGGCGGGCGCGCACTGCTTGTCGTCGCCGACGACGATCACGCGGGGAGCCAGCCACATGAGGAACAGCGCGTCCATGCCGGCCTGACTGGCCTCGTCGACGATGACGACGTCGAAGGCGTCCCTTCTGGCCTGGATCATCTCGGCGACCTGCGGAATCGGCATGACCCACGCGGGTACCGCGCCTTGGGCTATGGACATCGCGTCGCGTGCCGCAGCTCGGAAGCGGCCTGCGTGCCGCCCCTTGCCCTTGCCGTAGGACGCCATGTGCGTCCGATATGCCTGCAGCGCCGAGCGCTGTTCCTGCGTCATCCGCTCAAGACAGTGCAACCGGCCCCAGGCCGCGGCAAGTTCGCCCGTCACATTCTCCAGCCTGGCCTCGTGCTCGCCCAGGTCACCTTCGAGCTTGCGCTCCAGTCCGGGCGTGCGCTGCCTGCGTACGAACTGTGAAGCCTTCGCCCACGACCAGGCTTGTTTCAGCGCCGCCAATCGTTCTTCCCAGGCAGGAGCGTCACGGTTGTCCATGAGGCGACCCGCGAGCAGCGGGTGCGCGGTGTGGAGGGCGCCCATCAATTCGGCGCACCGACGTGTGTGGTGCTCTCGGCGGTGCGCGGAGGCCAGCGCCCCCAACGCCTCCGTATAGGCATCCGTATCCTGAGACCGAAGCGCCTGCGCCAAAGCCATGGCCTCCGCGGACGGGTGTGTCCCACTCACGGGCGTACGCAGGAACTCGTCCCAAGAGGCCAACTGCCGGATGGCCTCGTCGGCAGCACGCCGGCCTGCTAGAGCGGCCACGGCAGCGGTGAAGTCTCCCCATGACCGGCGGGAGGTGATCGTCAGGCGTACCCCGTGATGTACCAGGAGCTCGTCGATGCGCTCCCGTGCCGAGCCGAAAGCCTGGATGTGTTCGAGGCGGTCTGCCCGTGCGGTCAATTCGGCCAGCCGTACCTCCACGTCCCCGAGGGCGACCACGGCGCTCACCTGCTGCCAGCGGGTGGCCGCACCGGCGAGCGTGGCATGGGCCCGGAGGTGCACCAGCACGGCGTCTAGGTCCTCGGCCGTCTGCGGCGCACGGCCGTCGACGGTGCAGGAGTCCAGCAGCTCCTGGGCGTTCTTCTGTGCCTTGGCCGCAAATCGGGGGCGCAACGACTTGCCGGCGGCCAGATGGTCACGGAGCACGGTTCCTACGGTCGCCATCTGCCTGGCCTTCTGCGGGGTCAGGTCCTCGGGCACGGACACCAGGCGCAGGCCCAACGCGTTCACGGCTTGGGCGACTTCACGGATCTCGTCCGTTGCGGCGACCACGCGCTGCCACAGCGCGAGATTGGAGCGGGACAGACGGTCCGTGAGTGCTCGGGTGATCCACGAGTCCGGATCCCAGTGCGCGGAATCCGTGGGCACACCCAAGTGATGTAGGGCCGTCACGCAGGCTTCGAGCAGCGAGGTCAACTCGGTGGTTACGGAGGAATCGAGACCGGCGAGTATGTCGCGCATCCCGATCGTCTCCGTGGCCAGTCCGTCGTCGATGAGGCGACTGTCCACGAAGGCGTCCGCGACGTGCTCGGGCGAGGGCAACGCATCAGGTGAGGGAAGCGCACCGCCCGCGCGAGGCTCGCCCGCCCCGTCGCGCAGCAGCAGGAGGAGCTCCTGGGCCTGCTCGGCGGTCAAGGGTGGTTCGTCCTCGGCAGTGTCTGCGAGAGGGGCGATCCATCGGTACTTCTCGGCACCGGTGTGCACGCGTTCCACGATCTCGGCGAGCGTTCCCCCGTAGCCCGGTGCCACGTTTCGATGCCGGTACTCGGCTTCCCGGAGCGAGATCACCTGTTCCGTGAGCGTGTCGATCCTTCCCCGTATCTCGTCTCGTTCACCGGTGAGGCGTCGGATGCCGGCGCGCAATTCGTCGGGGTCGCTGGTGGCCACCTGATCGGTTAGAGAGTTGATCGTGCGCTCCAGTTCGCCCGCGCCGTCGTGGCGGGTAGAGCTGAGCAGTAGCACGCACAAATCCCGTACGGCGGGTGGGAGTTTCTCGCGCAGCACGGTCAGTGCCTGGTCGCGGGCACTGGTGACGAGAACTCTCTGTCCTTGCGCGAGCAGCGCGGAGACCAGGTTGGCGATTGTGTGGGTCTTACCCGTGCCGGGAGGACCCTGGACGACTACGCCGGTGTCGTGCTCCAGGCGCCCGAGCACGCTGCGCTGCTGAGCGTTTGTCTTGCCAGGGAAGAGTGGATCGTCCCCGAACAGCGGTGTTGTCTCGGCTCCGTTCCAGGTGGCGCGTTCCTCGGACTTGAGCGGCAGCACCATCTGAGCCAGACCGAGTGGCGCATGGCCCTCCGTCGCCACGGTCTCAGCGATCTGGTCGTAGAGCCGCAGTAGTGCGTTGAGGTTGCGCGGGCGCATCACGAGGGCAGGCGCGTACGTGAGCCGGGCTCCTGGTTCCGGTGCGCGCGGCGGTTCCCACTCGGCGCTGAATCCCATCGGGCGCGTGGTTGCCCGCTCCTGCCACTGAGCCAGCTGGTCGAGGGCCTCGGGGCCCAGCGGATGCATAGCCCGAGCGGTGACCTCCTCCGAGAGAGCTGCTCCGCGCTCACGCACCCATCCGTCGTCGCTGTCCAGGAAGTCCTGGTCCTCTAGCCGCAGGGCGCCTTCTGACGACAGCCGCACCGTCAGCTTCGCCGTGCGGCGGTCCACCGAGGTTTCCGCACGATGGGTGAACAGGTGCCGGTGCAACACGTCTTCGTTCGGGTCGCGCCAAGCCAGCAGGCCGATGGCGAAGACGAGTTCAGTCTGGTCGTCCTCCTGGGCCAGCCGCTGGTGCCACGCGTAGATGCCGTCGTAGAGCTCGCGCAACGGTCGTTCCGCGCGCTCGCGCTCTGCCCACCTTCGCCATCGCTCCAACCACGTGCTGTACTCCCGGAGCACGTCGCCGGCTTCTTCACGCCGAAGGGTGCCTTCCTCCTCCCAGCGTTCCCTTGCGTCCGCGGCGCGTATGAGTTCGCGCCCTGGGCCCTCGTCTGCGAGGGGTGGATCACCGCTGCCCGGGTCCAGGCAACGTGCCGGTTCCACCCAGCCGTCGAGCGATTGGGGCAGATCAGGCGGTGCAGACTGCGGAACGTGGTCGAGCGACAGCAGTAGACCGTCGTCACGTGGTGTCGGCCTGCGGACCGACTCCGGGAGCCGGGCCAGCCACAAGCGTTCACGACCACGGTCGTCACGCTGACGCTGATGGCTGCTGTGGACCACGTCACGCAGGAAGTTGACCAACCCTGCCGTTTGCCCGATCACGTCAGGATCACTCGCGTGGCGTCGCGGAACGTTCACCATTCTCCTCCCGGCTGCTGACGAACGTTCCAGAATGAGGGCCGTTCAATTACGCAGCAATGGGCTTCTATGAGGATGACCGAATTTACTCGCGGCTCCGATCCCCACGCACACTGTCGGGAAGGCAGGTCGCCTTGGGCCGGTCCGTGTGGCGACTGTGCCTAGCGGACCTGCCGCACGGGCCTCTACGCAGGTTGGGGCCGATGAGGGGAGACTCACTGGAGGGCCTCGTTCGCCGATGGCGTCAGTGTCAGCACGCCCTGGTGGCCTGATCGGTCAACCAGTAGAGGTCGCTGTCTGCAGATGATTTGTGGCGCAAAGTGAATGGCGGGACCCGGGGGCGTCTGCAGATGCCCCAGTGTTAGGGGCGATCAGGCCGGGTTGGTACGTGTGCTCACGTCCGGCCTTCGTCCGTGGCATCGGTGGTGACGGGGGCGAAGCCCGCGCCAAGGTCGTCGCGTACAACCTTGAGGTGCCGTTCGTGACGCGGAAGCAAGTTTGGCCGGCTGTCCTACTGGGGCGAGCGGCAAGTCAGTTTCCGCGAGGTGCGTACATGATGACCGTCGTGCCGGTGAGTCAAACCAGGGTGCCGGTGACGTCAAAGCGATCGGGGCGGTAGCCGTCGGCGACCGATGGGCTTCGCCTACGGCGTTCTCGACGACCGACGGCTCGAACCCGAGCACCGCTCGAAATGCGTTCGCGCGGTGCCGCTGTCTGGTTCCTGTCGCCGGCGGTTGAGGACGAGCGGCCCGTGTGGAAGCTGGTAACCCTCGTCGACGGATCGGCCGACGCGGCAGGGGCTCCGTTCCGACTTGCTCTGGCCCGGGTTGGGGAGTTGCCCCGAGTTCCGGAACTACCAGCAGGGCATCCTCCCGGCCAGCCCCGGCGCCCGGAGCCTCACCGAGTTCTTCTCCAGCATCGACGAAAAGCTCGACCTGACAACCGCACCAGCGCCCAAGACCCAGCGCAGTGACCGCGACGTCCTCAACCTGCTGACCAAACGCGCCAAGGTCCTTCACCTCGGGCCCGCGAACTACTGCTGGTTCACTGACCCCTCCCGGGCGCTCTGCCTCAAACTCGCGGGCACCCCCACCCCCGACCGTCCGCTGATTGGGATGTGTGACTCCGCCCGCTGCCCGCAGGCCACCCACCACCCCGGTCACCGCCCCGTCTGGGCCGAGCGCCGACAGAACAAAGATCTTCATCGGCCAACTCGGCACCACCCGTAAG
Organism: Streptomyces sp. NPDC050610; assembly: GCF_040654875.1. Taxonomy (NCBI): domain Bacteria; kingdom Bacillati; phylum Actinomycetota; class Actinomycetes; order Kitasatosporales; family Streptomycetaceae; genus Streptomyces; species Streptomyces sp. NPDC050610. The sequence goes on from NZ_JBFAIV010000005.1 coordinate 248,414, forward strand.
GCGGAATGCACCCGACTCCAGTCCGACTACGACCGAGCCCTCCGCGTCGCCGAGATCGACGCCGCCAGCACCATGGACGAGGAATCCGCATGAGAGTCTCCGCAGCCCAGCGCACCGAGAACGAGAACCGCATCCGGGCCGCCATGGATCGGCTCCTCCGAGGCGAGATCCCGCCCGGCGGAAAGTGCGACATCAAGACCCTCGCCAACGAGGCTGCAGTCGACCGCACCGCGTTCTACGGCACCCGCCCCTACTCTCACCTCCGCGTCGAGTTCGAGCGGCGCCTCCAGGCCCTGCACCAGGCCGGAAAGATCCCCGACCCCCGCGAAGCTCAAATCGTCCGACTCAAGGCGGAGATCACCAAGCTCAAAGACCGGCTGACCCAGTCGGAACAGACGATCGACGACCTCACCGACTTCCGCACTCAGGCCCTGGCCCGGCTCGCCGCACAACACGAAGAGATCGTCCGGCTCCGCGAACCTTCCGCCGAAACCACCCAGGTCAGGCGCCTTCCAGCACCACGAACCACAGTGATCGGGTCATGCAGCTGAAATACCCGCCCTGAACCGAGACCACCCGCATCGCCGATCACCCAGCTGCCACTTCGCCCGCACCGCCGTCGGACCCGGAATCCAGATATCGGCGCAGAGCTTCCCGCCCTCCCGGAACGAAGCACCATTGATCAAGTACGTCGCGCAGTTCGTGCAACGTCAGCCAGTCCAGCCAGCCGATCTCACCCGGGTCCGGGGCCAGGGACTCCGTCGACAAGAGGGCCTCATGCACCCCGAACCATATGGGGCTGATCCCTTCCCTGCAGAAGAACTTGAACAGGAAGCGCACCGGCACGCGAACGCTGAGCTCTTCAGCCAGCTCGCGGACCGCCGCCTCCTCATACGACTCGCCCACGTCCACTGCGCCGCCGACCATCACGTCGTAGTGGCCCGGGAACCGGGACATCGTCTCGGCCCGCCGCAGCATCAAGATCCGCCCCTCGCAGTCACGGCAGATCGTTGTTGCAATGCGATGCGGCCAGTGCTCGCGCACCGCCTCGTCTCGCTCGACTATCCCCAACACGCGGTCATGCTCATCGACATGCTCAACCAGTTCGCTCACGGAGGCACGATCTCAGCACCCACTGACAACACGGCACCACGAACAGCAGTAGCAAGTGATCCGCATCACAGGAAACCCCGTGGAAAGCAACACGACCGACGATCTGCGTCGCGAATGCGGCCTCGACACCTGGCCTGCTCAATCGCGACACGAGGTCATCCGCACACGGCCTCTGCGGACACAAGGCACTCCTTCGCCTCGATCATCCTCGAAGCGGGCGAGTCTGTCGTCACCCTGGCCCGATGGCTCGGCCACTCCAGCCCGACCATCACCCTCGACCACTACGCGCATTTCATGCCGGAGGCCGGTGGGAAGGGGCGGGCGGCCGTCGACGCACTGCTCGGTGTGGTTCCCGAGTACATATCGGACGACCTGGCTCGGGCGTGAGGCAGAGAATGGGTGGCACAGCGTCTGCTGTGCCACCCATTCTGTTGTGCGGACTCTGGCGGCCAGTTGGGGTCATTGCGTAAGGCTCTTGCGGCGAACGCGCAGGGAGTACGTCCGGCTTTCTCCAGGCCGGCCGCTGCTGCCCCAGCCGCCGCTCGTGGCTACGTTCCACCCGCGCTGTTCCTTCATCTGGTCGGCGAAGGCGCGCAGATCGTGGATTTCGCAGCCGCAGTCCAGCGTGACGCTGACGCTGATGTAGGGGCTTCGAGGGCTGTCCGACGCGTAGGGGTTCGGCTCCCATCGCACGTCGTGGACATGCTCCTTGAGACCGGTGCGCTCCTCATCGTGCTTGATGCCGTGGGCTTTCGCGTACTCGTCCAGGTCATCGATCACGAACAAGTGACTCGACCACTCGCCGGGCCAGACCGCGAACAGGCGGGACTTGCCGGCCACGGCCCGCTCGTACGCGGCGCGATCGTCCCCGTGCGTCACTCTTCCGTCTTCGTGGACCTCTATATAGCACGTCGTACGTGCGGCGTAGGGGAAGTCCTTCCCTACCTCCGCGGCGCTCCTCGGTTCCAACCGATCCTCCCGGTGTACGCGGTTCCATGTGGCCGTTCAGTCAACACTCACCGTAACGGCCTACGTAGGAAGCCGACGGAAGTTGGTTGGGAGAGGCTTGCGGAGTGGCTGACGATGCGGACGGCGCGCCGCTCCCCAGCTCCGTCCATTCCCTCAGAGGGCTCGACGGAGCCCTCTGAGTCATTCGCATAAGCGAAGTAGATTAGCTTCTCGGCTCCTCGCTACAGCCAGTCGCGCCGCTTGAAGATGAAGTACAGGCTCACACAGACCAGCGCCATCAGGCCGATCGCGAACGGGTAGCCGAACAGCCAGTGCAGCTCCGGCATGTGATCGAAGTTCATGCCGTAGATCGTGCCGACGAGGGTCGGGGCGAAGAGGATGGCCGCCCAGCTGGAGATCTTTTTGATCTCTTCGTTCTGCTCGAAACCGGCCTCGGCGAGCGCCCGCATCTCGGCGTTCTGCTGCTGGGTGACCAGCGTCGCGTTGACGGCGAGGATGTCGGCGAGAGCCGACCGGAAGCCGTCGACGCGCTCGCTGGTGTGGGTGACGTGGTCGGCGACGTCGCGGAGATAGCGCTGCAACTCCTCGTCGGTGCCGTATTTCGTGAACCCCGCCATCAGCCCCCGCAGCATCCCCACCAAGGGGCGGGTGGCGCGCTGGAACTCCACCATTTCGCGGGAGAGTTCGTAGATGCGCCGCGACACGGCGGGGTCGCCGCCGAACACCTCGGTCTCGATCTCGTCGAGGTCGTTCTGCACCCCCTCCACGACCGGGGCGTAGCCGTCGACGACCGTGTCGAGGATCGCGTAGAGGACCGCCTCCGGGCCCAGTGCCATCAGCTCGGGGGTGGCCTCCATGCGGCTGCGCACAGTTGACAGGTCGGGGGCCGCGCCGTGCCGGACGGTGATGACGAAGTCCGGGCCGACGAAGACGTGCAGCTCGCCGAAGTCCACCTCCTCCGGGGCGTCGAGGTAGCGGGCGGCGCGCAGCACGACGAAGAGCGTCTCGCCGTACCGCTCCAGCTTGGGGCGCTGGTGCGCTTCGAGCGCGTCCTCCACCGCCAGCTGGTGCAGGTCGAACTCCTCGGCCAGGGAGACCAGTTCGGCCTCGCTGGGGCGGTGCAGCCCGATCCACGCCATGCCGGACGGCTCCGCGTGCAGCTGCCGGTAGGTCTCGGCGAGCGTGGCCGGAGTGGCGACGCGGTGGCCGTCCCGGTAGACCGCGGCCCGCACGATGCTGCCCCGGCCGGCCGGTTCCGCCGCTTCGGGCTCCCCGGCCGCCGGCGGGGCCGGCTCGCCGGGCGCTCCGGGCGGCCGCAGCCAGCCGTGCTTCTTGATGGAGGCCCCGGTCCTCCGGGGCGGTTTCCGGCGATCGGGCATCGGGATTCCTTCACGGTCGCAGTCGCTGGACGGGCGGGTACACCGGGCGGACGCTGCCGCCCGGCCCGCGCTGTGACCGGACCACTTCGGACCGCTGGAGCACAGAGCAGGATATACGGGCCGAATCGCGCGACCGTGAAGGCGGGGACCGTGAAGGCTGGGCGGACTGCGGACTGCGGACTGCGGACTGCGGACTGCGGCCGGGGGCCGGGGCGCACTCGTCCCGGCCGCAGTCCCGTGTCATTCGCCGACGTCGCGGCTCCGCAGGTCCGCCAGCGTCTCACGGCGTACGAGCAGCCGGGCGTGGCCGTCGCGGACGGCGGCCACCGGCGGCCGGCCCACGAGGTTGTATCCGGAGGCCATGGAGACGTGATATGCGCCGGCGGCCGGGACGGCGAGGAGGTCGCCGGGGCGGATGTCCGAGGGCAGCTCGACGTCGTCGGCGAGGATGTCGCCCGCCTCGCAGTGCCGGCCGACGACCGTCACGGAGCGGGGAGCCGCGTCGGAGGCGCGGCCCACCAGCCGGACGGTGTAGCGCACCCCGTACAGCGCGGGGCGCGGGTTGTCGCTCATGCCGCCGTCGACGGCGACGAACGTGCGGTCGCCGGTGTGCTTGACGGACAGCACGTGGTACAGCGCGACGCCCGCCGGGCCGGCGATCCACCGGCCGGGCTCGATCGCCAGCCGGGGCACGGGAAGGCCGAACCGGGCGCAGTTCAGGGCGAGTTCGCCGCCGACCCGGTCCGCGTACGCCCGCGGCTCCAGCGTCGGTTCGCCCGCGCGGTAGGCGATGGCGAAGCCGCCGCCGAGGTCCAGCTCGGGCAGGGCCACGCCGTGCCGGTCGCGGATCTCGGCGAGCAGCGGCACCAGCCGCCGTACGGCCGTGACGTACGGGTCCAGGCCGGCGATCTGCGAGCCGAGGTGGCAGTGCAGGCCGACCAGGTTCAGCCGGGGCTGGCCCAGGATGCGCGCGACGGCGTCCGCCGCCTCGCCGCCCGCCACCGGAACCCCGAACTTCTGGCCCTCCACCCCGGTCCGTACGGCCGCGTGCGCGCCCGCCTCGACGCCGGGCACGACGCGGACCAGCACCCGCTGCCGACTGCCCGCGGGCACCAGGGCGGCGAGCCGGGCGATCTCCCCGGTGGAGTCGATGACGATCCGGCCGACGCCCAGCCGCAGGGCGGTGCGCAGGTCGGCGGGGCTCTTGGCGTTGCCGTGCAGGACGAGCCGCTCGGCCGGGAACCCCGCGTGGGCGGCCAGTTCCAGCTCGCCCGCGGAGCAGACGTCGAGGGACAGCCCCTCCTCCTCGACCCAGCGGACCATGGCCCGGGAGAGGAACGCCTTGCCCGCGTAGGCGACCTCGGCGTGCGGCAGCGCCGCGCGCCAGGCGCGGGCCCGGTCGCGTACCTCCTGTTCGTCGACGATGTAGGCGGGGGTGCCGAAGCGGTCGGCGAGCCGGGCGAGCGCGACGCCGCCGACCGACAGGTCGCCCGACGGCAGGGCCCGCGTCGAGGCGGGCCACGGGGAGGCCGCGGCGCCGTCGTCGGCGGGCGGCGGGGACGGCTGGGACGGCGGCGGGGACACGGGCACGGGCGCGAGTGACAGAGACATGGGAGTGCCTCCTTCAGGGACGGAGCGGGAGGGCCGCCGCGGGGGCGGTGGGCCGTCGAGCGGATGGATCGGGGCGTGCGGCGGGACCACGGTGTACGGACAGCCGGGGACGGGAACGCGCGGGCGGTGCGTAGTGCGTGCGCGGCCGGGCACGCACGGGCGGCCCGGAGCACACGACGGGCTGGGAGCACGTGGACGGTCCGGAGCACGCGGACGGCCGGGGGCGCGCGGACAGTCTGGAACGCGCGGGAGACCGGGAGCCACGGAAACGGTGAGGGCGGGCGGGGCGGGCCCGGCTCAGGCGAGGAAGGCCTGGAGCGCGGCCACGGCCGCCGCCGCACCGGTCACGCGCGGCGCGCCGACGGCGTCCGGGTCCCAGGAGAGCCGCCGGGGCGCGTGCTGCTTCGGGCCGGGCTCGCCCTGCCGCGCCTTCGGCGCGCGGGCGGTGAGCAGCGGGTCCACCGAGAGCCGTGCGATGCCCAGCGGTTCGGCCAGCGCCAGCACGGCGGGCCGGGCGAGCCGGATGAAGGGCTGCTGCGGGCCCAGGACGTGCGAGAGCCGCCGCCTGGAGGTGAAGGCGACGGCGGTCCGGGTGCCGAGCGGGGTGCGGAAGACGCGCAGGGCGCAGCCGGCGGGGCAGGCGCGTACGGGTACGTACAGCGGCCCTGCCTCGTGACTATCGGAGGGGTCGCCGTCCTCGGCGGCGCAGGGTGCGCCGGCGGAGCGCGGCTCGGCGGTGAAGGTCTCGGCGGGGGTGCGGCTGATATGCATGACGGTCCTTGCAAGGCGTCGGAACAGTGCACTCCACACGCTAGGCCGCCCGGGGCGGCCCGGTACCGGGCCCTGACATGCTGTTGATTCCCCGTCACGGTGATTTGACGTGCTGTTGACGTCGACGTCGTTCGAAGGGCCGCGGCGGCCGACCGACGAGGGCGGCGGGGGATCGGCCCGCGGGGCGCGGAGGGGCGCGGAGGGGGACCGGCCCGCGGGGCGCGGCGGGGCACGGCCGACGGTTCCGCCGCCCGCCGGAGTGACCTGCCAACGGGCGTTGGCCTACAGTCGGCGGCGTGACGACACAGACCGGGAACGACGGCCGCGGCGGGCGCGAGGACCGCGCCGTACGGCGGTCGGACGGCACGCGCGCCGCCATCCTCGCCGCCGCCCGCTACCGCTTCGCCGAGCACGGGTACGAGCGCACCACCATCCGCGCCGTGGCCGCCGACGCCGGAATCGACCCCGCCATGGTCATGCGCTACTACGGCAGCAAGGACCGGCTCTTCGACGCGGCCCTCGCCATCGATCTGCGCCTGCCGGACCTGCGGGACGTGCCCCGCGCCGACATCCCGGGCCGGCTCGTGCGCCACTTCCTGGCCCGCTGGGAGGGCGAGCCCACGGACGACGCGCTGCTGCTCCTGCTGCGCTGCGCGGTCACCAACGAACGGGCCGCCGAGCGCGTACGCGGGCTCCTGACCGAACAGGTCGCGCCGGCGCTCGGCGCCTTCGCCGACGAGCGCCGTATCGGGCTGCTCTGCTCCCAGCTCCTCGGCCTCGCCCTCACCCGCTACCTCCTGCGCGTCCCCGCCGTCGCCGACCTCACCGCGGACGAGGTGGCCGACCTGTACACGCCCGCCGTCTCCGGGCTCTTCGGCCGGGACGGCGGGTAGCCGCACGCCGCGGAAAACCGGTTGCCCCGAGGCGAACGCACCGGCTTTCATCAAGGGCGACACGGGACTCCGGCACACGGCCGGAGCAGTGCTGAAGAGGTGGTGTTGTATGCCCGGGGCCCCGCGGAATCGCTCTCGTCATCGAGGACGGTCCGCATCGGCGGCGCTGCCTGTACGGCAGGGCTGACCACGGCACGTACTCCTCGGGCGCGAGCGGTGATCGTACGGTCCCGTCAGCTCGCAGTAGCCAGGAGTCCTCATCACCATGTCCCGCGACCACCGCGACCAGCATGAAAACCGTGACCGACACAAACGTCGCGACCGCCGCGCATACCGCGACGGCGACGACCGCCGTGACGGCGGCCGACGCCGCGGCAACGGTGGATACGGCGAATCCAGCGACCAGCAGGAACTCCGCACCAGCCGTACCAGCCATACCACCCGCATCATCCGCGCCACCGCCAAGCAGGCGCGTGCCGATTCCTTCCGCTGCCTCAACTGCGGCCTCGACGTACCGATGAGCGCCGCCGGCACCAGTCACCGCAATCACTGCCCCAACTGCCTGTGGAGCCGTCACCTCGACGACACCCCAGGCGACCGGGCGGCCGACTGCGGTGCGCGGATGGAGCCGCTCGCCATATCCGTCCGCAAGGACGGCGAGTGGGTGATCGTCCACCGCTGCACCGGCTGCGGCGTGCTGCACGCCAACCGGACGGCGGGCGACGACAACGCGCTGCCGCTCACGCGGCTCGCGGTCCGCCCACTGGCCCAGCCGCCGTTCCCCTTTGAACGGCTGGCCGGGCTGTGACGTACCACGTGTGAGAACCGATGGGGTGACCCGTCACGGGGGTCGGGTCACCCCATCGGGCAATTTCACTCGAACGAGTCGTCACAGTGCCGGGTCTTCACTCCATCGTGGCGCGCCGACGACGGACACCCCAGGGCGGCACCTCACCGTGAGCCACCGCGCAGCATCGCCCCGCCGGGCAAGGCGGGGCGTCAGGTCACGGCAGCAGCCCCGCCCGGCGCGCCGCGACCACCGCCTCCAGCCGGGTGTGCGCGCCCAGCTTCCGCATCGACGACCGCAGATAGCTCTTGACCGTCTCCGGCCGCAGCCCCAGCAGCTCCGCCGCGCTCGCGTTCGTCGCGCCCGCGGCCACCCGGGCCAGCACGTCCACCTCGCGCGGCGACAGCTCGACCGCGGGCTGCCCCCGGTCCGGGGCGGCGCCCGAGGCCGCCGCCAGCCTGCCGCACGCCGCCAGCAGCTCCTGCCGCAGGCCGGGATCGACGACCCGGTGCGCGAGCGCCCGCAGATCGCCGTGCGCCTCGCGCACCTCCTCCCACACCGCCGGATCGGCCGCGGGCTGCCGGGCCATGGACAGCAGCCGCCGCGTCTCGTCCCGCACGGCGAGCGCCTGCTCCAGCTCGCGCGCCGCCTCGACCGCCGCCGACAGCGGGCGATCGCCCAGCGTGAACGGCTGGCGCAGCGCCCCGTACAGGACGCCGCGCACCCGGCCCCGTACGACCACGGGCACCGCCAGCATCGAGCGCAGCCCCTCCGCCGCCACCGCCGTGTCGTACTCGTGGCTGATCACGCGCGAGGCGTGATAGTCCGTCACCGACAGCGGCCGGCTCAGCGTGGCCGCCTTGCCGCCGAGCCCCGCCCCGGGCCGGATCGCGAGCCCGCCCAGCGCCCCCGACTCCGTGCCGGCCAGCTCCGAGATCCGGAACTGCCGGGGCCCGGCGAACAGCCCGCCGAAGGCGACCGGCAGCCCGCTGTTCCGGCGCATCCGCAGCAGCGCCGCACGTACTTCTGTCGCCCCGTCCGGTTGCGCCACGGCCAACTCCCGAATTCGCGAATTACGGCCACCCCCGTCCGGGGGTGGTGAGACTCAGATCACTCGTCGCACGATGCTAACGAGCGGGTTCTGCAATGAGGAGGACATGTGACGGCAACCGACGTGACCGAAGAGTTCCGCGCGGCACGGGACTTCCTGCTCGGGCACCGGGAGGACTACACGGCCGCCTGCGCGGGATTCTCCTGGCCCCGCCCCCAGGAATTCAACTGGGCGCTCGACTGGTTCGACCGGATCGCCGCGGGCAACGAGCGGACCGCCCTGTGGATCGTGGAGGAGGACGGCGGCGAGACCCGGCTCTCCTTCGACGCGCTGCGCGACCGCTCCGGACGGGTCGCGAACTGGCTGCGCGCCCAGGGCGTACGGGCCGGGGACCGCATCGTCGTCATGCTCGGCAACCAGGCCGAGCTGTGGGAGACCGCGCTCGCCGCGATGAAGCTGCGCGCCGTCGTCATCCCCGCCACCCCGCTGCTCGGCCCCGCGGACCTCGCCGACCGCATCGAGCGCGGCCGCGCCGCCCACGTGCTCGTACGGGCCGAGGACCGCGACAAGTTCACGGACGTGCCGGGCGACTACACGCGGATCGTCGTCGGCGGGGGACCGCAAGGCACGGACAGCGCAGTCGGCACGGACGACGGATGGCTCGTCTACGAGGACGCCTACCAGTGCCCCGGCGCGTACCAGCCCGACGGGCCCACCCTCGCGAGCGACCCCCTCATGCTGTACTTCACCTCCGGGACCACGGCCCAGCCGAAGCTGGTCGAGCACACCCACGTCTCCTACCCCATCGGCCATCTGTCGACGATGTACTGGATCGGGCTGCGGCCCGGCGACATCCACCTCAACATCTCCTCGCCCGGCTGGGCCAAACACGCCTGGTCGAACCTCTTCGCGCCGTGGAACGCCGAGGCCACCGTCTTCGTCCACAACTACACCCGCTTCGACGCCGCCCGCCTCATGGCCGAGATGGACCGCTGCGGCATCACCAGCTTCTGCGCGCCGCCCACCGTGTGGCGGATGCTCATCCAGGCGGACCTCGGCGCGCTGCGCACCCCGCCCCGCGAGGCCGTCGCCGCAGGTGAGCCGCTCAACCCCGAGGTCATCGACTCCGTGCGGCGGGCCTGGGGCGTGGCCATCCGCGACGGGTTCGGGCAGACCGAGACGTCCGTACAGATCGCCAACTGCCCCGGCCAGGCCGTCAAGTCCGGCTCCATGGGCCGCCCGAGCCCCGGCTTCAGCGTCGTCCTCCTCGACCCGGTGACCGGCAAGCCCGGCGACGAGGGCGAGATCAGCCTCGACCTCTCCGCCCGGCCGGTCGGGCTGATGACCGGGTACGAGGGCGACCCGGAGCGCACCGCCGAGGCGATGGCGGGCGGCTACTACCGCACCGGCGACATCGGCGCGCGCGACCCCGACGGCTACATCACCTACATCGGGCGCGCCGACGACGTCTTCAAGGCGTCCGACTACAAGATCTCGCCCTTCGAGCTGGAGAGCGCGCTGCTGGAGCACGAGGCCGTCGCCGAGGCGGCCGTCGTCCCCGCCCCCGACCCGCTGCGGCTCGCCGTGCCCAAGGCGTACATCGTCCTCGCGGCGGGCTGGGAGCCCGACACCGAGACGGCCACGGCCCTCTTCGCCCACTCACGGGCGGCCCTCGCGCCGTACAAGCGCATCCGGCGCCTGGAATTCGCGGAACTGCCCAAGACCGTCTCCGGGAAGATCCGCCGCATCGAGCTGCGCGAGCGCACGGCGCAGGGCGGCGGTGCGGAGTTCCGAGAGGAAGACCACCGATGAGCGCACCGCACAGCAGTTCCCTGTCGTACGCGAGCGGCGTCGGAGAGGTCCCGCTGCTCGGCGACACGATCGGCGCGAACCTGGCCCGCGCCGTCGAGCGGTTCGGCGACCGGGACGCGCTCGTCGACGTCCCGAGCGGCCGCCGCTGGACGTACGCCGAGTTCGGCCGGGCCGTCGAGGAAGTCGCCCTCGGACTGCTGGCCAAGGGCGTCGCCAAAGGCGACCGGGTCGGCATCTGGGCGGTCAACTGCCCCGAATGGGTGCTGGTCCAGTACGCCACCGCGCGGCTCGGCGCGATCATGGTCAACGTCAACCCGGCCTACCGCGTGCACGAGCTGGAGTTCGTCCTCGGGCAGTCCGGCATCGAGGTGCTGGTCGCCTCCGTCGAGCACAAGAGCAGCGACTACCGGCGGATGATCGAGCAGGTCCGCTCCCGCTGCCCCGCGCTGCGCGACGTCGTCTACATCGGCGACCCGACCTGGCAGGGCCTGGTACGCGCGGGCGCCGGGGTGCCGCCCGCCCGGCTCGCCGAGCGCGAGGCGCAGCTCTCCTGCGACGACCCCGTCAACATCCAGTACACCTCGGGCACCACCGGCTTCCCCAAGGGCGCCACTCTCTCCCACCACAACATCCTCAACAACGGCTACTTCGTGGGGGAGACCGTCGGCTACACCGAGCGGGACCGGATCTGCCTGCCCGTGCCCTTCTACCACTGCTTCGGCATGGTGATGGGCAACCTCGGCGCGACCAGCCACGGCGCCTGCGTGGTCATCCCCGCGCCGTCCTTCGACGCCGTCGCCACCCTGCACGCCGTCGAACGCGAGCGCTGCACCTCGCTCTACGGCGTCCCCACCATGTTCATCGCCGAACTGGACCTGCCCGACTTCGCGACGTACGACCTCTCGACGCTGCGCACCGGCATCATGGCCGGCTCGCCGTGCCCCGCCGAGGTCATGAAGCGCGTGGTCCACGAGATGAACATGGCCGAGGTCTCCATCTGCTACGGCATGACCGAGACCTCCCCGGTCTCCACCCAGACCCGGCGCGAGGACGATCTGGAGCGCCGCACCGGCACCGTCGGCCGGGTGCTGCCGCACATCGAGGTGAAGGTCGTCGACCCGGCGACCGGCACCACCCTGGAGCGCGGCGAGGCCGGTGAGCTGTGCACCCGCGGCTACTCGGTGATGCTCGGCTACTGGGACGAGCCCGAGCGCACCGCCGAGGTCGTCGACGGCAGCCACTGGATGCACACCGGGGACCTCGCGGTCATGCGCGAGGACGGCTATGTCGTCATCGTGGGCCGCATCAAGGACATGATCATCCGGGGCGGCGAGAACGTCTACCCGCGAGAGATCGAGGAGTTCCTCTACTCCCACCCCAAGATCTCGGACGTCCAGGTCATCGGCGTCCCCGACGAGAAGTACGGCGAGGAGATCATGGCCTGCGTCATACTCCGTGACCGGGCCGGGACGCTCAGCCGCGAGGAACTCGCCCGCTACTGCCGCGGCCGGCTCGCGCACTACAAGGTCCCGCGCTATCTGCGCATCCTCGACGCCTTCCCGATGACGGTCAGCGGCAAGGTCCGCAAGATCGAACTGCGCGAGGAGGCGGCGGCGCGGCCCTCCGGCACGTAGCCGCCGCGCGAACAGCGGGCGGTCCGGCCGTCACCCGCGCCCCGCGCCTCGCGCGGTCGCCGGCCCGGGCAGGTGCGGCAGTTGTACGGACCGGGCTCGCGGCTGTACGACCGGCCCGCCGCCGTCCCGAGAGCGTGCGGCACGCGGAATGGCTCCGAAGTCCAGGCGTCCGCCCAGCTGTTCAGGCGCGTACGACGCCTTGGAGACCCTCAGCGACCAGCACCACGCCCTTGATCGCCGTCCCCGAGGCCGAGCTGGACGAGCTGCGCGCACGGCTGCTTCACACCCGCTGGCGGCCCCCTTGGCCGACCCTCTGGCCCGGCACCGGTGCGGCCTCCGGCATCGGCCCGTCTTCCGGCCCCGATCCGGCCTCGCGACCGCACGGAGCCTTTCGGCGCGGCTGTGCGGAGCGGGTCACGGGCCCATCCGGATCAGTTCGTCCGCCGGGTCGTTGACCGGCTGCGGGGTGCCCGTGAGGTCCATGACGAACAGGGGTATCAGCAGGTCGTCCGCGCGCTGCCGCGCGTCGCGCCCGTACCCGGCCAGTGAGAAGAAGACGCCGAGCGCCGAATCGCCCATGCCGTGCAGCCACAGGCACTCGATGGCGCGCAGCCCGGTGGGGTGGGTGGTCGGGTCGACCTGGGCGATGATGCCCGGGCCCCGGAGGTCCACCCCGGATATGGACCGGTCCTGGGACTGCCTGATGCCCGCGAAGCCCAGCCACTTCAGGTACTGAGCGGCCGCCGTCACGGCGTCCCGCGCCGTACGGATGGTCACCGGGCGGAACGCGGGCCGCAGCACCGCCGAGGTGGGCGACGGAGGCCGGCCGGAACCCGTGGACGCGCCCGCCGCGCGGCCGGCGTCTCGGCAGTCGAGGCCCGGCGGGGGAGTGACGGGCAGCCGGACGACCGCGCCGCAGGTGCAGCCCAGCTCCGGCGCGGGCCAGGAGTCCCGGCGGTCGCAGGACGGGCAGCGCACCGTCACCCACGACTCCTGCCACGTGCGGTGCTCCAGCAACTCGGGCCTGCAGCCCGGCAGTACGGGCAGGGTGAGCGGGGCTCCGCACGCGCAGGGGAAGGTCGGCGGGGTGAAACAGTGCTCGCGGCGGCACGCCGGGCAGCACACCGGCACGCTCTCTGCCATGTTCGGCTCCTGCGCGGTCCGTAGGGGAGGTTCTGTCCATCGTCCATGATGTGCGACGAGTTGGGGACGGAAACCCCGGTTCGCCTCGCGGAGATCCAGGTGGGGCCGCCCAGCGGCGCGATCCGAGCGGGCGCGAAGGACGCTCGCGCCGCTGGGCGAGACCGGGGATTACCCGGACGGTACGGGCTCGAACTCCCGTACCGCGTCGACGTCCGGGCCGGGCGGGACTCTTCGCCGAGGGGACGCCGGACTACGACCGGCACGACCCCGCCGCGCGGAAGCGCCTCGTCGCGGAGCGGTTCGCGGGGAGGGCTGGGAGATGCCGCGGCTCCTCGACATCATGGAGAGCGCCGACGACTTCATCTTCGACACCCTCAGCCAGATCCGGATGGACACCTGGTCGCGCGGGCGCGTCGTGCTCCTCGGCGATGCCGCCTGCTGCGCCGCCCCGTCCTCGGGCATGGGGACGTCGCAGGCGATGGCCGGCGCGTACGTCCTGGCCGGCGAGCTCGCGGCAGCGGCGGGCGACCACGGGCCGGCCTTCGCTGCCTTCGAGAAGGAGATGCGCGACTACGCGGCCGAGAACCAGCTCATCGGCCGCCGCGCGGCCGAAGCCTTTTTCGCGCCCGGCGGCGAGGGAGCCGGTGACCCGGAGTTCACCGCTCCGGCCGAACCGCCCGTCGAAACCATCGAATTGAAAGGGCATCAGCTCTGAGCGGGCGGCTCCTGAGACTCCTCCTGCGGTTCCTCCGGCGGTCGGCCGGTCGCGGCTGACCCATCGTCATGCCGGCCGGCGTACTGGTCGAGGAAGTCGGTGCTGTCGGACCACTGGTCCACGCCGCCCGTCAGGGGCCGTTCCCGCAGCCAAGGGTCCGTGACCGTACGCGATAGTGCTTGTGCGAAGCGTTCGGCGTGCAGGACCAGGAAGGGGCGGGAGTGGTACGGCCGGGGCTTCGGGTCCACCGGGGCGCTGAGCCCCGACGCGTTCTGCAAGCCGGCGACGGTCTCGTAGGCGTGGGCCAGCCGCCGCTCCCGCTCCGCGTGGTCCGTCGCCGCCAGCGCGCCCCGCAGCGACGGGGTGAGCGACTCGGCCGCCGCCAGCTGCCGGAACGCGCTGCCGAGCCATTTGCCGTACGGCGCGTACCGGCGCTCCAGCAGCAGGCAGAGCCTCATCAGGTCCCGCACCAGCCGCCCGGCCACCACCGCCGAACCCAGGTCGTCCCCGACCTCGGCGCAGCGCCCCACGAACGCCTCCTCCTGCGAGATCCGCTGCCACTGGCAGGCCAGGAGATACCGCCACACCTGCTCCGGATACCACGCCAGCGCGCGCCGCGCGGCGGTGAGGGAGCCGGGGCCGTCGTGGAACACCGCACCGCCGGTGGTCTCGGCCAGCCGCTGCTGCGGCATCGCCAGCCATTCGCGCGTGCTGGGCTCCCTGCCAGTGCTGCCCGGCCCGGAGTCCAGCCCGCCGCCTGGCGTGGAACTCAGCCCGCCGCTCAGCCCGAGCTGCGCGCTGAGCCATTCGTCCACGTCGCGCACGGCCACGCGGTGGTTGACCGGCCCGTCGGTCAGCCGCATCAGGCCGACGGGGTCCAGCGGATCGTCACTCTCCTCGAAGTGGGTGGGCCAGCCGCGTACTTGCTTCGGCAGCCGGTCCGCCAGGAGCCGGTGGATGTCCGCGCCGTGCCGGGCGCGGTCCCGCGGCGTGAGGAAGAGCTCCAGCCGCGGGCCCCACTCGTGGTCCGCGGACCGCGGCGTGTCGAAGCCCAGCACCTCCGAACCGCCGCCCACCCGCCCGGCGGCGTACCGCAGCCCCGGATACGCGTCATTGAGGATCGGCCGTACCGCCTCCTCGTACAGCGCCCTGGCCAGCTCGATGCCGGGTACGAACGGGGCGTCGTGGATCGTCATGCCGCGACCGTGCCGGACGCCCGCGCGCCGGGACAACCGGATTTCGCACCCCGGCCGGGCTGGAACGTTCCTTACGCTCTCCGAAGTGGGCCGCTCCTAGACTGGTCACCGCCGTGGGCCCCGGCGAGTGCGGGCCCCGTGCGCCGCGGCGCGGCGCGGGCGGAAGCGGTTCGACGCGATGGGGGCCAGATTCCGATGCGGGCGCAGATGCGGGCAGAGGCGCGGGCAGAGTTGGGGGCACAGTGCGATTGAGGGTCGAGTTCACGACCGAGCCCTTCGACCTCGACGAGCCTCCGCAGCACGCGGTGATAGCGCGCGAGGTCGTGCAGTCCGCCGCGCTGGACGCGGTGGACGTCGGCCCGTTCGGCAACACCGCCGAGGGGACGGCGGACACGGTGCTGACCGCGGTGGACTCGATGCTGCGCGAGACGCTGGCGGCCGGCGCCACCCGGGTGTCGTTGCAGGTCAACGTCGTCGCGGAGGGCGACTCATGACGGGCGCGACCGGTCCCGGGGATCCGCCGCCGCCCGGTGACCACCCGTTCCTGCTGGCGATCAAGCCGCTCGTCGACGCCATGGGCGGCGACCTCCTCGCGCCGGAGCAGGCGAGCGGCGACGACGTCGTGCTCTCCTGGGAGGGCAGGGACGTCGTCGCCGTGCGGCTGCCGCATCTGTCCGACTCGCTCGACCACATACTGGCCGCCCTGGAGCGGCGGCACGGCATGCCGCTGCCCGACCTCGACCGCAAGACCAAGCAGTCGGTCGTCCGGGTTTTGGAGCAGCGGGGCGCGTTCTCCGTGCGGCACGGCGTGGAGACGGTGGCGAGCGCGCTCGGCGTCAGCCGCTTCACCATCTACAACTACTTGAACAGAGAGGCCGGGACGTCGGGCAACGGGCTGCGAACTCGCTGACCTCACACGGGTTTTGAACCTCAGGTGAGGGTTTTGAACCTCACGGCCTCACGGCATCACGCGGCTTCACAGCCTTACGGGCGCGCCCCGCTCGGCAGGGTGAGGATCTCGGCTCCGTCGTCGGTGATGGCGATCGTGTGCTCGCTGTGCGCCGTTCGGCAGCCCGTCGCGCTGCGGAGCGTCCACCCGTCGGCGTCGGTGACGAGCTTGGCGGTGTCCTCCATGACCCACGGCTCCAGTGCGAGCAGCAGCCCCGGGCGCAGTTTGTATCCGCGGCCGGGCCGTCCGGTGTTCGAGACGTGCGGGTCCTGGTGCATGGTCGAGCCGATGCCATGGCCGCCGAACTCGGTGTTGATCGGGTACCCCGCCTCGCTGAGGACCGTGCCGATGGCGTGGGAGAGGTCGCCGATGCGGGCCCCGGGCCCGGCGGCGGCGATTCCCGCGGCCAGCGCGCGCTCGGTCGTGCTGATCATCGCGACGCTCTCCGGGGGCGCCGCGTCGCCCACGATGAAGCTGATGGCGGCGTCCGCGGCGACTCCGGCCTTGGAGACGGCGAGGTCGAGCGTCAGCAGGTCGCCGTCGGCGAGCGCGTAGTCGTGCGGCCGTCCGTGGAGCACGGCGTCGTTGACGGCCGTGCAGATGTAGTGGCCGAACGGGCCGCGCCCGAAGGACGGCTCGTAGTCGACGTAACAGGACACCGCTCCCGCCTCGACGATCATGGCCTTGGCCCACCGGTCGATGTCCAGCAGGTTCGTGCCGACCGTGCTGCGGCCCTTCAGCGTCTGCAGGATATCGGCGACCAGGGCGCCGGTGTCCTTGGCTCGGCCCAGCTGGGTGGGGTTCAGGATCTCGATCATGTGGCGTCCTTCGCATGCAACCAATAACTATACCGGCCATACTATACCGGTATTAGAATCGTGGTCATGGTCGGGTCGCCGCGCACTCCCGCGGCAGTCGAACGAGGTCAGCGCCTCGGCGCCCTCCCGCATCGGGCCAGGGGAAGCGGTCCGCGAGGCGAGGGCTACGGGCGTGCGGCGGCCCTCTCTTGCGCGTGGGCGCGCAGGAGGAGTCCGATCCAGCTGCGGTACGGGCGCCAGGCGGCGGCGACCGCGGTGAGCCGGGCGGTGTCGGCCGCTGCTGCGTCGAGGCCGTACGCGGTGGCCATGGCCTGGTGCAGGCGGGGTTCATGCGCGGGGAAGACGTCGGGGTGGCCGGCTCCGCGGATCAGTACGAGCTCGGCGGAGAACGGCCCGATCCCCGGTAGCTCCTTCAGGTCGGTCAGCGCGAACTCGGCTGGCAATGAACGAAGTTGAGTGGCGATCAGGCGCCCGTCAAGGGCCGCGTCGGCGAGGGTGCGCAGTCGCTCGGTCTTGATGTCGGTCAGTCCCGCGAAACGGTCGAGGCGGCGCAGCGCCGACGGGGCGGGGAAGGCGTGGAGCCGGCGGCCGGCGACCTCCACGGCCTGGCCGTGCTCCTCGGCCAGGCGGGCCTTGATGCGGGCGGCCTGGTCCATGCGGATGCGGTTGCCGATGATCGTCCAGGCGGCGGCCTCGTACGGCGAGTAGAACAGTACGGGCCGCAGGCCGGGGTACTCGGCCTGGAGCCCGGCGACCACAGGGTCGGCGTCGCCGAGGCCGGGGAAGCCGGTGGCGTCGACGTCGAGGGAGAGGATGCGGGCGATCTGGGCCCGCGCCGCCTCGGCGGCCGGGGCGCCGTCGACGGGCCGGACCGCTCGCCCGTCGACGTGGAGGCTGTACTCGGCGTGCACCGTGGCGGGGGCCCCGCCTGCCGCCGCCTCGGCCCCGTCCGCCGCCTCCTCCTGCCGCACGGCGCACCCGATGACGGCTTCGCCGTCATCCGATGGGAAGGCCATCCGCAGCACTCCGTCAGGAGAGCCGTCGTAGGAGGCGGGAGTGAAGGCCTCCAGGAACCGGATGGCGGCGGCCAGCGAGAACGGCCCGGCGGGGGTGAAGGAGGCGGCGGTCACGGTCAGCCCGCCTGGTGCACGGTCAGGACGTAGCCCTCGGGGCCGGCGAAGGAGAACATCGGGCCGAACGGGCTCTCGGTGATCGGGGTGAGGATCTCGATCCCGTTCGCGGTGAGCTGGTCGTGAAAGGCCTGGGTGTCGGGGGTGGCGAACCACAGGGCGACGCCGAGGCCGGGGCGCCCGGAGTCCAGGTCGGTGCCGGGCAGCGGTTCGCGTACGGCCATCGGGGTCGGCTTGGTGTCGAAGACGACCGCGTGGGGCGGCGAGTAGGGGGCGCGGCGCAGGCCGAGGTTCTTCTCGCAGAACTCCGCGGCCGCCTCCAGGTCGCGTACCTGCAAGGCGATGAAGTCGGGGCCATCGATGCTGACGGTCATGGGGGCTCTCCTCGGGGTGGGGCTGTGGACGCCGGGACTCGGAGTACCAGGGCTTGGCTGCCGGGGCCGGGGTGCTGGGTCTCGGGTGCCGATTCTTGGGCGCCGGTCTCGATGCCCTGGTGTTTCGATGTCAGGACTTTGACATACTCGAAGCTAAACCCGACCCCCGGAGATGTCAAAATATGGACATGCAGGAGAGCTCGCAGGCAGAATCGCCCCACCCGGCCGCAGACGTACTCGATCACGTGGGATACCGCCTCAAACGCGCACACGCCGCCCTGCGCGCCGCCATGGATGTGGTGCTGCGCGAGCACGGGCTGACCGTTCCGCAGTACGCCTGCCTGGAAGTCCTCGCCGCCCGGCCGGGCATGTCCAACGCCGAACTCGCCCGCGCCACCTTCGTGACCCGCCAGTCCATGAACGTCGTCCTGCGCGGCCTCCAGGACGGCGGGCTGCTCACCCGCCCCTCCACCGTCGACCACGGCCGCGCCCGCCCCGCCACCCTCACCGGCGAGGGGCGCCGCCGTCTGGACGCCGCACAGGTCGCCGTCTACGCCATTGAGGCCCGCATGGTCCAGGCGGTCCCGGAGGGTCGACTGGCCGCGCTTCTCGATGACTTCGACCGCATCGCGCAGGCGCTGACGGACTGAACGGGCTGAATGGACTGAACGAACTGAGCGGGCTGAACGAACCGATCGGACTGGGCGAGCTGAACAGGCCGATCGGGCCGAGGGGCTGAACGGGCCGATCGGGCCTACAGGTTGAGTGAGCTGGCGCGTTGGGCGATTCGGCGGGTTGAACGGGCCGGCGGGCCGGCCGGACTCGCGGTCGCGGATTTCACCGGATGGTTTCAACAAACTGTTGACGATGCGATTTCGAGGGCGTTAGCTATGCCCAGCCCGCCGTCCCCGGCACCGCCGACGCGCGAGCAGGACCAGCGAAACCCTCAGATCGCAGCCACGGAGGCCCACGTGAGGCCGAGCACAGATCCGGACCTCGCCCAGTTCAACGCAGCCGACGACAACGCGGCCCACGCCGTGCTCCACGAGGTCTGCGCCAGCGAGGAGTGGTGCGCCACGCTCCTCGCGCGGCGCCCGTACCCCGACTCCGAAACCCTCTCCGGCGCCAGCGACGACGCCACCGCCCGGCTCGGCCCGGCGGAGCTGGCCGCGGCGGTGGCCGGGCACCCGCCGCTCGGACGCCCTTCCGCCGGGGACGCCGTGTCCGCCCACGAGCAGCTGGGTATGACCGAGGCGTCCGCGCAGGTCAGAGCCGAGACGATCGAACTCGACCGGGCCTACCGGCGACGGTTCGGACACGTCTTCCTGATCTGCGCCACCGGCCTGTCCGGCGAGCAGTTGCGTGACGCGGTACGGGCCCGGATCGGCAACACGCCCGAGCGGGAGAACGAGATCGTGCGGACCGAACTGGCCAGAATCAACCGCGTCCGGCTGACCCGCCTCGTCACCGAAGGAGCCCTGCGGCCATGAGCACCGGCACCCCCGCCGCCACCGCGTCGGTGTCCACCCACATCCTGGACACCACTGCCGGACGCCCCGCGCGGGGTGTCCCCGTCACGCTCTCGGTGCGTACCGGGGGTGCCGGCCAGTGGCGGGACCACGGCGCGTCCCGGACCGACGCCGACGGGCGCTGCCGGGACCTGCCGGCCCTCCCGGAGTCAATTACTCACGCCCGGCTGGTATTTGAGACCGCGGACTACTTCGAGTCCGGAGACCGATCCGAGTCCGGGGTCTTCTTCCCCGAAGTGGCGGTCGCCTTCGCCGTCGCGCCGGGCGCGCACTACCACGTACCGCTGCTGCTCAACCCGTTCGGCTACTCCGTATACCGAGGGAGCTAGCACCAATATGACAGTCCATTCCCGGCCGGCCCCCGCCGCCGTCGTCCTCGGTCAGAACCAGTACGGCAAGGCCGAGTGTCACGTCGTCAGGATCACGCGGGACGGCGCCACTCACCACATCAAGGATCTCAGTGTCTCCGTCGCCCTCTCCGGCGACTTGGAGGACGTCCACCTCTCCGGCTCCAACGCCAACTGCCTGCCCACCGACACGACCAAGAACACCGTGTACGCCTTCGCGAAGAAGCACGGCATCGAATCCGCAGAACACTTCGCCATTCTGTTGGCCCGTCACTTCGTCACCAGCCAGGGGCCGATCAAGCGGGCGCGCATTCGCATCGAGGAATACGCCTGGGAGCGGATCGCCGGCAGGACCGGGAGGACGGGGAGGACGGGCGAGGCCGAGGGAGACGGCGGGCCCGAGGGGGGCAGCGGAACCGGGGGAGCGGGCGGGCATTCGTTCGTCCGCCGGGGGCAGGAGACCCGCCTCGTCCAGGTCACCTTCGACGGTGAGCGCTGGCAGGTCGTCTCCGGCCTCAAGGACCTGGTCGTGCTGAACTCCACCGACTCGGAGTTCTGGGGCTACATCAAGGATGCGTACACGACGCTTGAGGAGGCGTACGACCGTGTCCTCGCCACCGAGGTGTCCGCCCGCTGGCGGTTCGGCTGGGACGGCGAACCGCACCGGGAACCCGACTGGGAGCGCTCGTATCAACGGGTCAGGACGGACATGCTCCAGGCGTTCGCCGAGACGTACAGCCGCTCGCTCCAGCAGACCCTCTACGAGATGGGCACGCGCGTCATCTCCGGCGGCGACGAGATCGACGAGGTGCGGTTCTCGCTCCCGAACAAGCATCACTTCCTCGTGGACCTGGAGCCGTTCGGGCTGGAGAACGACACCGCCGACGCGGCCGTCTACCACGCGGCCGACCGCCCGTACGGCCTCATAGAGGCCACCGTCCTGCGCGAGGGCGTCGAGCCCGGCATCCCTCCGGAGCTGACGAACCTTTAGGCGCCGGGCCCGCGGCACTCCCCACCGAAAGGACGAGGACGCACCATGGCAGCATCGGCATCCCCCGGCGCCGTATCGCGCACGGTCATCGAGAACTGCGCCATCGCGACCGTCGACGCCGACGGCACCGAGTACACGAGCGGCCACGTCGTCATCGCCGGAGACCGGATCGAATCCCTGGGCGCGGGCCGGGCCCCGGAAGAGCTCGCGAACGTCGTCCGGCGCGTCGACGGTACGGGCCACCTGCTCACTCCGGGCCTGGTCAACACTCACCACCACTTCTACCAGTGGCTGACCCGCGGTCTCGCCACGGAGCACCGCCTCTTCGACTGGCTGGTCGCGCTCTACCCCATCTGGGCACGGATCGACGAGCCCATGGTGCACGCGGCGGCCCGCGGCTCGCTCGCCATGATGGCGCGCGGCGGGGTCACCACCGCCGCCGATCACCACTACATCTTCCCCAGCGGCTCCGGCGACCTGGTGGGCGCCGAACTGTCGGCCGCCGCCGAACTGGGCGTCCGCTTCACCCTCGCCCGCGGCTCCATGGACCTCGGCGCCTCCGACGGCGGGCTGCCGCCGGACTTCGCCGTCGAGTCCACCGACGACGCGCTCGCCGCGACCGAGAAGGCGATCGACGAGCACCACGACCCCTCCTTCGGCTCGATGACGCATATTGCCGCGGCCCCCTGCTCTCCGTTCTCCGTCACCCCTCAACTGATGCGAGAAAGCGCTGAGTTGGCGCGTCGCAAGGGGGTGCGGCTGCATACGCACGGCTCGGAGACCGCGCAGGAGGACCAGTTCTGCCGCGAGCGGTTCGGCATGGGGCCGACCGACTACTTCGAATCGACGGGCTGGCTCGGCGAGGACGTATGGATGGCCCACTGCATCCACATGAACGACGCGGACATCGCCGCCTTCGCCCGTACGGGCACCGGGGTCGGGCACTGCCCGTCCTCCAACGCCCGTGTCGCCGCGGGCATCGCCCGCGTCCCCGCCATGCTGGCGGCCGGCGTCCCAGTCGGCCTCGGCGTGGACGGCACGGCCTCCAACGAATCCGGGGAACTGCACACCGAACTGCGCAACGCGCTGCTCATCAACCGCCTCGGAGCCGACGACCCGTCAGCACTGACGGCACGTCAAGTGCTGCGGCTGGCAACGCAGGGCGGCGCGCGGGTGCTGGGTCGGGGCGCCGAACTCGGCTCCGTCGAACCCGGCAAACTCGCCGACCTGGTGCTGTGGAAGCTCGACGGCATCGGCCACTCCACCATCGCCGACCCCGTCGCCGCCCTCGTGCTGGGCGCGGCGGCACCTGTGACGCTCTCCCTGGTGGGTGGGCGGGCGGTCGTCGAGGACAACCGGCTGACGACCGTCGACGAGGCCGCCGTCGCACGGGCCGCGCGGGACGAGTCCCGCCGGCTGGCGGCGCTCGCTGCGTCGGCCTGACGCCTCAGCCCTCTCCCCTCACCGCCGCTTCGACGCCACCCGAGTCCCGGCCGAGGGGGACGGCCCTCGGCCGGGCTCGCGGGCCACGGGATTCCGCCGGGGCCCGCGAGTACCGGGCCGGGGCGCGAGCGCAGCACCGCGCCCCGGCCCGGACCTGCCGGTACGCGGGGGCGGGTTCGTACGCGGCGGGGCGGCCCGTCCGTATGGGCAGGCCGGCCACGTACGTCCGCGGGCCGGGCCCGTAAGCGCTCCACCCCGTCCCGCCCGTACGCGCGTCACCGCACCCCGTCCGTACGCGCTCGATCCCACCCCGCCCGTACGCGCTCCACCACCGCACCTGTACCGCGCACCCTCCGTACCGCCTCCCTGAAACCGTGCCATCGGCGGCACGACAAGCGACAGGAGGAACCGCCGTGACGTCAGCGCCCAGGTTCAGCAAGGGCGGCAGCACCGCCCGACCACCGCGACGGCTGCGGGAACGCCTACGGCGACGCACCGGGGCCGCGGCGCCCCACCCCGTGGACCGGATGCTTCCGCCCGGCCGGCTGCTCGCCGGCGGACTGCAACACGTCGCCGCGAGCTACGCGGGGGTGGTCGCGCCGCCGCTGGTGCTCGGCGCGGCCGTCGGCCTCTCGGCGCGCGACCTCACGTTCCTGGTGGGTGCGGCCCTGTTCACCGCGGGCATCGCCACGCTCCTGCAGACCCTCGGGTTCTGGCGGGTCGGCGCGCGGATGCCGTTCGTCAACGGCGTCTCCTTCGCGGGCGTCGCCCCGATGATCGCGATCGTCGACGCCCAGGGCGGCGACCGTACGCGCGCCCTGCCCGTCATCTTCGGCGGCGTGATCGTCGCCGGGGCGCTGGGCTTCGTCCTGGCCCCTTACTTCTGCCGGCTCGTACGCTTCTTCCCGCCCATCGTCAGCGGCACGGTGATCACTCTCATCGGGATCACGCTGCTGCCGGTCTCGTTCGGCTGGATACAGGGCGGCCACCCGGAGCGGCCCACGTCGCTGACCAACCTCGCGCTGGCGGCGGCGACGCTGGTCATCGTGCTGGCGCTGCGGCGCGTACTGCGCGGCTTCCTCCAGCAGATCGCCATACTGCTGGGCCTGGCGGCAGGCACGTTGATCGCGATACCCGCCGGGGCCGTCGACTTCACCGCGACGCGCCAGGCGGCCCTCGTCGGCTTCCCGACGCCGTTCCACTTCGGCGGCCCCGAGTTCCAGCTCTCCGCGATCATTTCGATGTGCGTCCTCATGCTGGTCTGCATGACGGAGTCCACGGCGGACATGCTGGCCCTCGGCGTGATCGTCGGCCGCCCGGCGGACGAGCGGACCATCGCCGCGGGGCTGCGCGCGGACACCCTGTCCTCCGCGGTCAGCCCGTTCTTCAACGGCTTCGCCAACAGCGCCTTCGCGCAGAACATCGGGCTGGTTGCGATCACCAGGGTGCGCAGCAGGTTCACCGTGGCCGCCTGCGGCGGCATGCTCGTCGTGCTGGGGCTGAGCCCGGTCTTCGCCTCGCTGATCGCCGTCGTGCCGCAGCCGGTGCTGGGCGGCGCGGGCATCGTGCTGTTCGGCTCCGTCGCGGCCGGCGGCGTCAATGTGCTGCTCGGGGCGGGTCTGGAGAAGGCCGACAACCTGCTGATCGCCGCCACGTCGCTCGGCATGGGCCTGATCCCGGTGATCTCCAGGACGTTCTACGACAACGCGGCCATTCCCGAGAGCCTGAAGATCATCCTGGACTCCGGGGTCAGCGCCGGCTGCCTCACCGCCGTCGTGCTCAACCTCGTCTTCAACCACCTCGGCAAGCGACGAGGGGCGGCGTCGGTGGAGGGGGATTCGCGTGAGGCGGAGGCGGATTCACGTGAGGGGGAGGGGGCGGAGGAGGGCGAGGGGACTGCGGAACCGTCGGTCCCGGTGGCGCGCTGAGGCCGCTCGTACGGTCCGGGGCCGGGGGGCCGGGGCCCGGGTCCGGGACGAGTCAGCCGGTCAGCCAAGTCGCAAGACATCGGATGTGTGCCCCTTAAACCACCCACCGATGAACGGAATTCGCCCCACACTCCCCGTTGACATCCCACCTTTAGCGGCCCTAAGTTCCGTACGCGGCCGGCCGGCCCTCCTGCACGCCCACCGCCCAGTCCAGGAGCCGCCATGCGTACGACGCCCACCAGACCCCGCCATCGACCCGAGCGGAAGTCGCGGAGAGTACGTGTGCTCGCGCCGCTGCTCGCCGCCGCTCTGCTGGCCATCGTGCTGCCGGCCGCCACGGCAGCCGCCCGGCCGGCTCACCCCACCGCCCCCGCGCCGCAGCGGCCGACCGCCGGGCCGGGCGTCGGGCCCGGCACCAACTTCGCGGCGGACGACCCTTTCACCGCCGACCGCACCAGTTGGTGGCGGCAGGACCGGTTCGGGATGTTCATCCACTTCGGCGCGTACTCCAACCTGGAGGGCGAGTACCGGCGGCCGGACGGGACCGTCTGCCGCGACGCAGAGTGGATCAAGCGGCAGTGCGACATCCCGATGAACGCGTACGAGAAGCAGGCGAGCACCTTCGACCCCGCCGGCTTCGACGCCAAGGCCATCGTCAAGGCCGCCAAGGACGCGGGCCAGCGCTACATCGTCATCACCGCCAAGCACCACGAGGGCTACGCGATGTGGCCCACCAAGGTGAACACGTGGAACCTGCGCGACCACTCCGCCTTCGACAAGCGCCGCGACATCCTGCGCGAGCTGAAGACCGCCGCCGACCGGGCCGGCATCAAGCTCGGCTTCTACTACTCGATCTGGGACTGGCACGACCCCGACTTCGCCGACCCGGCCACCTTCCCCAAGTACCGGGAACGGATGTACGCGCAGCTCAAGGAGTTGGTCAAGGGATACGACCCGGCGCTCCTCTGGTTCGACGGCGAGTGGGACACCGACAACCCGCACAACCCCTGGACCGCCCGCGACGGCGAGTCCCTGGAGTCGTACCTGCGCGGCCTCGACCCGAAGCTCGTCATCAACAACCGGGTCGGCAAGCGCCGCGTGACCGACGGCGACTACGGCACCCCCGAGCAGGAGATCCCCGCCGCGCCCGTGGACGGCCAGCTGTGGGAGAGCTGCATGACGCTCAACGGGCACTGGGGATTCGCCAAGTACGACCAGGACTGGAAGTCGTCCGCGACCATCACCCGCAACCTCCTCGCCACCGCGAGCCGCAGCGGCAACTACCTGCTCAACGTCGGCCCCGACAAGCACGGCCGGATTCCGCGCCCCTCCCTCGACCGGCTGCACGACGTCGGCCAGTGGCTGCGCACCGCCGGGCAGGGCAGGGCGGTGTACGGGGCCGGGTACGCCGGCCTCGTCGAGGAACCGTCCTGGGGCGCGGTCAGCCGCTCCCGCTCCGGTGCGGGCGACAAGCTCTACGCCTCCGTCACCGACTGGCCCGCCGCCGGGAAGCCACTGCACCTCACCGCGCGGTCCCCGTTCCAGGTGACCGGGGCGCGGGTGCTGGGAAGCCGACAACACGTCAAGGTGACTGCTAAGGGGGACGGTTACGACATCACGCCGTCCGGCCGGCCGACCAACCCGTCCGCCACCGTCATCGAACTGACCGTCAGAACACCCCGCCCCGCGCCGCGCGGCCACGGCAGCGGACTGCGCGCCGACATCTTCGCCAATGACACACTCAGCGGCCCGCCCGCGCTGACCCGCACCGACCGCACCATCAACTACTCCTGGAAATTCAGCGGTTCACCCGCACCGAGCATCCCCGCCGACCACTTCTCCACCCGCTGGACCGGCTTCATCCAGCCGCGCTTCAGCGACACCTACACGTTCACCACCGTCTCCGACGACACCGCCCGCCTCTGGATCGACGGCCGCCTCGTCATCGACAACACCAAGCCGCACGACGCCGCCGTCGACAAAGCATCCGTAGCACTGCGCGCCGGCCACAAGTACGCCATCCGCGTCGAACACACCGAGCAGACGGGCGAGGCCACCATGAAACTGCTGTGGTCCAGCCCCAACCAGCCCCAGGAAATCGTCCCCGCCGCACAGCTCTACCGACGCTGACCGCCGCCTCCTCGGCCACGTGAGCCCGGCATCTCCAGATGGGAATGCCGGGTTTTCCGGCGGAGGCCGTGGGCGTTCGCGTTCCCTTTGAGCGGCCGGGTGCGCGGGCGAGTCGATGCCATGCCATCCGCAGCCCCCGGATATTCACAGGCGAATAAGGAGTCGAATCAGGAGTCGAATAAGGACTCGCGCGGATAGACCGCGAACACTGGGACGCCGCCGCGGCTCGGCCCGCTCAGCGTTCATCGGCCTCCACGCGGCCAGGAGTACCCTCCACAAGAATGAACCAGGGCACCCATCCCGAAGAGCCGCCGGCCGAGGTCCTGGACGACGTGGCCAGAGTGGTCGGGGCGGAAATCACTCTTCTCCGTCGCCTCCCCGGAGGCGTCAATGGGGGTGCCATGCGCGTCCAGTTGGCCGACAGGGCAAATGCAGTGCTCAAAGCAGTGCCCCGGGCACACTGCGACCACCTGGACGAGACGTTGCGAGCTCAGAGAGTGGTCGAGCACATGCGCAGGCGCGGCTATCCCACCCCGGCCTGGCTCGGAGTGGGGGCCACAGCCGCTCATGTATGGCATCTGATGGACTTCGTCGACGCGGCTCCCGCGCCAGAGCTGACCCCGTCCCTCGTTGAGCAGCTGATGGAAATCATCGAACTCCAGGCCGGCCAAGCCTCCGAGCCCTACGACCACTGGTCGTACGCCTGGCTGGTCGCCACCGGTCAGGAATCGGCTGCCGCCGGGCTGGATTTCCACGAGACGCCGGAGCAGTCGGCTCTCCGCCAGTCCGTGGCCAGGCTCTCGGGGTATTCCTCCACGGTGTCGGCCTTGGTCGAGCGTCTGCGGCTCGTGTGTGCCGACGTCCCACCACCGCAAAAGGCACCTGACATGGTCCATGCCGATCTCTCAACCCCCGGCAATATCCTGGTCCGCGACGGAGCGGTGGTGGCGGTCGTGGATATCGGGAACGCGGGCAGCGGCACGCGGGCGACTGATCTCGCCACCCTCGTGTGGTACACCTTCCGGGATCCGCTGCTGGACGGTGTCCGAAGGCGGCTGTGGACGAGGATTCTCGACCTGGTCGGCTGGGAGGGGGCGGCGGTGCTCGCGGCGGCGCAGATCCTCCACATGCTTGAGATCCCCATCCGTCACGGGCGCCACGATGCCGTACCAGGGGCGGTCAAGCGCGGCCATCGCGCCCTCGACGAGCTGAACGCGCTTCGCTGACCGTCGCCGGTGGAGACGGTGTGGGTCCTAAAGTGATTCAGTTGCTATTGGAGGGTGGGGTATGGACATAGACATAAAAACGCACCAGGTGCGCCGGGGAGGGGAGTGGCTCAGTCCGCTGCCGATCCTGGCTGGGGCCCATGGGCGATACTCGAATTGGTACTGATGGCTAATTCGACTTCCTCCACGTCCGGCCGCACCGGGGAGAGGCGTCCGAGCACGCCCGGCGCTCTGATCGCCGCACTGTGGGTACCGTTCGCGACCATTGCCGGAGTGATCACCTCGTGGCAGGTGCAGAGTATCGACAGCGACTGGGTCGACCTGCAACAGGCAGCATGCCGGCACATGCCTTTCCCGAAGATGGAACATGTCGCCGCGTGGGGCGGGCCGGTCCTCGGGATTTCGGCAGTCGTTGTCTACGTGCTGCTCGCCAGGCGGATTCGTCGGCAGCACGGGTCCCGACTGGCGGAGACGAAACTGGGACTCGTCGCTCATATCGGTGCGTGGCCCGGTGTACTGACGATTCCGCTGGAGCTCTTCCTGCTGTACGCCACGTACTCGCCCGTCGACGCGGGCCCGATCCTGGGCGACTGCGGGTAGAGATCCGCATCCAGCTTCTCGAAATCAGGTCTTCGTATGCGGCCCGCCCGTGCAACTGACCGCGTCAGGACAGTAGTTCGTACGCCGGCAGGGTGAGGAACTCCGCGTACTCCTCGTCCAGGGCGACCGTCAGCAGCAAGTCGTGGGCCTGCTGCCAGCGCCCGGCGGCGAAGACTTCCGGGCCGATCTCGGTGCGGATCGCGGTCAGTTCGGCGGCGGCGACTTCGCGGGTCAGTTCGGCGGTGGCCCGTACGGTCCGGCCGTCGTGGTCGAACTCCACTCCTGCGTTGATCCATTGCCAGATCTGGGAGCGGGAGATCTCGGCGGTGGCGGCGTCCTCCATGAGGTTGAAGATGGTCACGGCGCCGTGGCCGCGCAGCCACGCCTCGATGTAGCGGATGCCGACCTGGACGGCGTTGCGCAGTCCCTCGAAGGTCGGCGCGGCGTTCAGGGAGTCGACGGCGATGAGTTCGGCGGCGGTGACGTGGACGTCCTCGCGCAGTCGCCGCTTCTGGTGGGGGGCGTCGCCGAGGACCGCGTCGAAGCAGGCGCGGGCGACGGGGACGAGGTCGGGGTGGGCGACCCAGGAGCCGTCGAAGCCGTCGCGCGCCTCGCGGTCCTTGTCGGCCCTGACCTTCTCGAAGGCGACCCGGTTGACCTCTTCGTCGCGGCGCGAGGGGATGAACGCCGCCATGCCGCCGATCGCGTGCGCGCCGCGCTTGTGGCACGTACGCACCAGCAGCTCCGTGTACGCGCGCATGAACGGCGCGGTCATCGTCACCGCGTTGCGGTCCGGCAGGACGAACTTGGCCCCGCCGTCGCGGAAGTTCTTGACGATCGAGAACAGATAGTCCCAGCGGCCCGCGTTGAGCCCGGAGGCGTGGTCCCGCAGCTCGTAGAGGATCTCCTCCATCTCGTACGCGGCGGTGATGGTCTCGATCAGGACGGTGGCGCGGACGGTGCCCTGCGGGATGCCCAGGAAGTCCTGCGCGAAGACGAACACGTCGTTCCACAACCGGGCTTCGAGGTGCGACTCGGTCTTGGGGAGGTAGAAGTACGGCCCCTTGCCGAGATCGATCAGGCGCTGGGCGTTGCGGAAGAAGTAGAGGCCGAAGTCGACCAGGGCGCCGGGCACGGGTTCGCCGTCCACCGTGAGGTGACGTTCCGTCAAGTGCCAGCCGCGCGGCCGGACCACGACGGTCGCCAGTTCCTCGGCGGGCCGCAGCGCGTACGACTTGCCCTGCGGGCCGGTGAAGTCGATGCGCCGCTCGTAGGCGTCGATCAGATTGAGCTGGCCGAGTACGACGTTCTCCCACGTCGGGGCGGTGGCGTCCTCGAAGTCGGCGAGCCAGACGCGGGCGCCCGAATTCAGCGCGTTGACGGTCATCTTGCGGTCGGTCGGCCCGGTGATCTCCACTCGCCGGTCCTCCAGCGCGGCCGGGGCCGGGGCGACGCGCCAGCTGTCGTCCGCGCGGATGTGCGCGGTCTCCGGCAGGAAGTCCAGGGCGCTGGTACGGGCGATCTCCGCGCGGCGCGCGGCGCGCCGGGCGAGCAGCTCGGCGCGGCGCGGGGAGAACCGGCGGTGCAGTTCGGCGAGGAACGCGAGGGCCGCGTCGGTCAGCACCTCCTCCTGGCGCGGCAGCGGCTCGGCGCGGACGGCGGCCGACGGGGACGGCGCTGGTGCGGACATGAGCTGTCACTCCTTCGGCGGGCGGCGCCCGACGGCCGCCGGGCCACGGCCTCGCGGCACGGGGTGCCGCGATGTTCCGTGGCGCGGCCGAGGGCGCTTTCCGGGGGCGTCACTGCTGATCAGTGGAGAATAGTTTCCTCATGGTGGAAGTTCAATGGTTTGTTGATGACGTGCCGCATTCCGTGCCATCAGATCCCCGCCGCGATCGCCGGCGCAGGCCCGCCCGCCCTCCGCTCACTCCAGCAACGCGAGATCCTCCGGCGTATCGATGTCGTCCGGGGCGGCGATGTCCGCGCACTCGACGAGGGCGATCTCCTCGGCGTGGGCCCGCAGATACGCGCGCGCCCCCTGGTCGCCCGTCGCGCTCGCCGCGACCTCCGGCCAGCGCTCCGCGCCGAACAGCACCGGATGGCCCCGCCGGCCGTCATACGAGGCGGCCACCAGGTCCGCCCCGGCCCGGTGCGCCGCGAGCACCCGCGCCACCGCCGCGGCCCCCATCGCCGGCTGGTCCACCAGCATCACCAGCACCGCCGACGCCCCGCACCCCTCCAGCGAACGGAGCCCGGCGCGCAGCGACGTCCCCATGCCCTGCTCCCAGTCGGGGTTGACCAGCGGCTCGTGGCCGGTCAGCGCTGCCAGATCGGTACGGGCCCGTACGCGCTCGGCAGCCGCGCCCAGCACCACCCGCACCGGCGCGCAGCCGCCGGTCAGCAGCTCCCGCGCCGCCCGCTCCACCAGGGGCCTCCCGCGGTGCTCCAGCAGTGCCTTCGGCCGCCCACCGAGCCTGCGCCCGCCGCCTGCCGCCAGGAGCAGCCCGGCCACGGGCGCTCGCTCTTCCTCAGTCGTACGTGCCATGGCCCCTGCATACCGCACACGGGGCCCGTACGCTCGTACGCCCGTACGGACCCGCTTCTTGTGCGGATGCCTCCGGCGCCCGGCCCGACGGCTTCGCGCCGAAGTCCGGCCGCGGTGATCACACTCCGTGGGATCGGCAGTCACCGTCCGGCGTTGTGCGGCATACGGGATGCCGGAGGCAAGTCATGGCCTTCGCTTTACTCTCGGAAGGTCCTTCTGCGGTCTGATTTTCGCTCAGAGTGTGGCGTGTCGCACGCAAAGTGGCGTTAACTGATCCGCAGTCACGAGAGCGCCCCGATCAACTCGCGGGGCGCGCAGGGGAGTCGACGAGCACGAAGGGGAGGACTGTGCCGGTAAGTCAGCAGACGGGGCAGGGCGTGCCCTCGGGCGCCGTGCGGGTGGAGGGCGCCGTAGTCGTGGAGCAGAGGCGGAGGGCCGGTTCCGGTGCGGACCCGAGGGTGAGCGGGCTGGGGGTAGCCGTATCCCGGCTGCGCCGTGAACTCGCCGTGCACCCGGCCGAGTTGTCCGACCGGGCCGTAGCCGAGGACGAACTGGCCGTGCTGGCCGCGATGGCCCGCGCAGGCGAGCTGGAACAGCCGCGGCTGCACCGCTCCCTGCTCCTGGTGGCAGGGGCCCTGGGTTCGGTGAGCGCCTTGGCCCCGGCCCTGCGGGAGGTCCGGGACGCGGTGGACCTGTGCGGCCGGCGGACGACCGGCCCGCACCCGGGCGGCTGACGCCGCCGTTCCGCCATCATCACTGCTGCGACGTGCCGCTCCCCGGCCCCGGCCGCTCGCGCGGGGCGGGTTGGGAAGCGGCACGTCGCCGAATCTGGCCGGAATGCCCCCCGTCAGGCGGGATGGGGTCGACTCCCGGACGTAGCACTGGTGGTGACGGTCCGTTGGTCGTGTCGTACCGGGCGGTCAGGTCAGGCTTGGCCTATAGGGGCCTGTGAAAGCCCGTCAGCCCGGTTCCGTAGTCGTCAGTTCCGTCGCGAGCTGGCTCGCGACCTCCTGTAGCAGCGGCACGATCGTCTCCGTGGCGGCGTCCGTGACGCGGCCCGCCGGGCCCGAGATCGAGATGGCCGTGGCGGTGGGGGAGCCGGGCACGGGGACCGCCAGGCAGCGGACGCCGATCTCCTGCTCGTTGTCGTCGACCGCGTAGCCGGTCTCGCGGACCCGGACGAGCGCCTCCAGGAAGCCCTCGGGTGTGGTGATCGTCTTCTCGGTCGCGGCCGGCATGCCCGTACGGGCGAGCAGGGCGCGCACCTCGTCGTCGGAGGCGTGCGCGAGCAGCGCCTTGCCGACGCCGGTGGAGTGCGGCAGCACCCGCCGCCCGACCTCGGTGAACATCCGCATCGAGTGCTTCGACGGCACCTGCGCCACGTACACGACCTCGTCCCCGTCGAGCAGCGCCATGTTGGCGGTCTCGCCGGTGCCCTCCACCAGCCGCGCCAGGTACGGGCGGGCCCAGGTGCCGAGCAGCCGGGACGCGCTCTCGCCGAGCCGGATCAGGCGCGGGCCGAGGGCGTAGCGGCGGTTGGGCTGCTGGCGCACGTAGCCGCAGGCGACCAGCGTGCGCATCAGCCGGTGGATCGTCGGCAGCGGCAGGCCGCTGCTGGTGGCCAGTTCGCTCAGCCCGACCTCGCCGCCGGCGTCGGCCATCCGCTCCAGCAGATCGAAGGCGCGCTCCAGCGACTGCACGCCTCCGGTGGGCGCGGTTTTGGGCTCGGCGGACGAGGGCACGAGACGGGTCCTTCCGGGACGGGTGACAGCAGCCTACCGGGCCGAAGCGATCTCCGTACCGGCCGTGCGGCAGCCGTCGCGGCACCCGTCGTGGCCGGTCAGAGCCCCTGTGGCCGCCGGGGTCTTGACGGGTTCGGGCGCGGATTGGAGACTGCGCCCCAAGCCGACGCCTTCAACAGAACGTTGAAGGCGGTCGTGTCGGAGAGAGCGACGGGGGCGGGGAGAGCGACGGGGGCAGGGAGAGAGCGCTAGACAGACAGGACACAGGACAGGGGACCGATGCCCGAAACGGAACTGCTGCTGCGCTCGAAGCGCGTCGTCACACCCGAGGGAACGCGCGCCGCGGCCGTCGCCGTCGCCGACGGCCACATCACGGACGTACTGCCCTACGACACCGCCGCCCCGCCCCGAGCCCGTACCGAGGACCTCGGCGACGCCGCCCTCCTCCCTGGCCTCGTCGACACCCATGTGCATGTGAACGACCCCGGCCGCACCGAGTGGGAGGGGTTTCGCACCGCCACCCGCGCCGCCGCCGCGGGTGGCGTCACCACCCTCATTGACATGCCCCTCAACAGCCTCCCGCCCACCACCAGCCCCGATCACCTGCTGATCAAACAGCGGGCCGCGGCGGGCGCGGTCCACATCGACGTCGGTTTCTGGGGCGGCGCGATCCCCGGCAACACCGGCGCGCTGCGCCCCCTGCACGACGCGGGCGTCTTCGGCTTCAAGTGCTTCCTCTCACCCTCCGGCGTCGACGAGTTCCCCGCGCTCGACCAGCGCGAGCTCGCCACCGCCATGGAAGAGATCACGGGCTTCGGCGGGCTGCTCATCGTGCACGCCGAAGCCCCCGACCGGCTGGAGAGCGCACCCCGGCGCACCGGCCGCCGCTACGCCGACTTCCTCGCCTCCCGGCCGCGCGCCGCCGAGAACGACGCCGTCACCACCCTCATCGCGCTCGCCGCCCGACTGGGCGCCCGGGTGCACGTACTGCACCTCTCCTCCAGCGACGCGCTGCCCCTGATCGCCGAGGCGAAGCGCGCCGGAGTCCGGCTGACCGCCGAGACCTGCCCGCACTTCCTGACCCTCGCGGCGGAGGAAGTGCCGGACGGGGCAACGGAGTTCAAGTGCTGCCCGCCCATCCGTGAAGCGGCCAACCAGGACGCGCTGTGGGCCGGGCTCGCCGATGGCACGATCGACTGCGTCGTCTCCGACCACTCGCCCTGCACCCCGGAGCTCAAACACCCCGACACCGGCGACTTCGACACCGCCTGGGGCGGCATCTCCTCCCTCCAGCTCGGCCTGCCCGCCGTCTGGACCGCGGCCCGGCGGCGCGGCCACACCCTGGACGACGTCGCGCGCTGGATGTCCACGGCCCCGGCCCGACTGGCCGGGCTGGACAGGAAGGGCGCCATCGCGGCGGGCCGCGACGCCGACTTCGCGGTCCTCGCCCCCGAGGACGCCTTCACCGTCGACCCCGCCGCGCTCCACCACCGCAACCGGATCACCGCCTACGCCGGACGGACCCTGCACGGCGTCGTACGGTCCACCTGGCTGCGCGGCCACAAGATCGCCGACGGCGGAGCGCCCACCGCGCCCACCGGCCGGCTCCTCGAAAGGACGCGGCACGCATGAGCACCGGCATCCCCCACTACACCGGCGACGCGGCGCCCTACGGCGGCGGCGACCCCTACGCCGACTACCGCACCGCCGCGTTCCCCTTCACCCAACTGCCCAACCTGGCCGACCGGTTGCTGGGCTCGGGGGTCGTCGCCGCCAACGACGAGTTCTTCGCCGAACGCGAGAACCTGCTGCGGCCCGAGACCCCGCGCTTCGACCCCCACCACTTCGGCCACAAGGGCAAGGTCATGGACGGCTGGGAGACCCGCCGCCGCCGCGGCCCGTCCGCCGAGACCCCGCACCCCGCGGACGAGGACCACGACTGGGCGCTCGTCCGGCTCGGCGCGCCCGGCGTCGTACGCGGCCTCGTGGTCGACACCGCCCACTTCCGCGGCAACTACCCCGGCGCCGTCAGCGTCGAGGGCACGGCCGTCGAAGGCGCGCCGTCGGCCGCCGAACTCCTCGCCGACGACGTGAAGTGGCACGTGCTCGTCCCCCGCACCCCGGTCGGCGGCCACGCCGCCAACGGCTTCGCCGTCGACGCCGGGCGGCGCCTCACCCACCTGCGCCTGCGCCAGTACCCCGACGGCGGCGTCGCCCGGCTGCGCGTACACGGCGAACCTGCCCCCGACCCCGGCTG
Source organism: Streptomyces sp. NPDC050610 (assembly GCF_040654875.1). Taxonomy (NCBI): domain Bacteria; kingdom Bacillati; phylum Actinomycetota; class Actinomycetes; order Kitasatosporales; family Streptomycetaceae; genus Streptomyces; species Streptomyces sp. NPDC050610. Next base: position 283,497 of record NZ_JBFAIV010000005.1, read on the forward strand.
GCTGACAGCCCTGGGCACCTTCGACACGGCCGCGCTGGAGAACGGCGGCCACGCCGAGGACGCCTCCGACCGCTTCTACTCCCCGCCGCTGAACTCCATCCGCCCCGGCCGCTCCCGCAAAATGGACGACGGCTGGGAGACGCGCCGCCGCCGCGACCAGGGCCACGACTGGGTGCGCTACCGCCTCACCGAACAGTGCCTGATCAAGGCCGTCGAGATCGACACGGCCTATCTCAAGGGCAACGCCGCGGGCTGGGCCGCCCTGTACGTGCTCGACGCCGCCACCGGCGCCGACCCCGCCGACCACACCGCCGGCTGGACCGAGATCCTGCCCCGCACCCGCCTCCAGCCCGACACCGCGCACCGCTTCCCGCTGCCGGCCGCCCCCGCCGCCACTCACCTGCGCATCGACATCTTCCCCGACGGCGGCATCGCCCGGCTGCGCGCCCACGGCTCCCTCACGGCCGACGGCGCCCGCCGCCTGGCCGCCCGCCACCGCGAACTCGGCGGCTGACCCGCCCGCACCGCACGCCGGGCGGTTCCGAGGCGGGCAGGGCGGCCTCGATCGCCGAACGACGGGACCGCCGAGCGACGGGATGGCGGGACGACGAGACCGCCAAGTAACGGGATGGCGGGATGAAGTGGCCACGGAACGGCCCGGCGGACAGAGAGGCGGCCAGGCACGCGGATGCGCAGATATGTGCATCCGTGCATACGACGCGGACTCGCCGGCCAGGCGTCACGCCCCCGCGAGCGTGTTCCAGAACATCAGCTCGTACTCCTGGAGGAGGCGGCCGTAGCGGTGCGCCAGCCGCTCCGTGACCCGGCCCGCGTCGAGCCCCGCCCGCACGGCGGACAGGCACTGCTCGGCGGCCTTCGGATCGGGCTCGGCGAAGAAGTCGAAGAAACCGCACGCCTCGGCCCCGAAGCCGTACTGCTCGCGCAGCGCCTCCCGCATGGTCGCGCAGTAGTCGCCCCATGCCGCGAAGTTCACGGCCAGCGCGATCACCACGTCCGCCGGTTCGGCGTGCAGCGCGAGCCATGCCGCGTATGCCGGATACGCCTGGCAGCCGGCCCGCGGCTCGTACGCCCGTACCGCCGCGTCATCCAGCCCGCAGGCGGCGATGAGCGACCCCAGCCGCTCCAGGGCCACGGTCTCGCCCTGAGCGAGGGCGTCGAAGAACGGCGACGTCGACGGCTCCGCCGCCGCCCGCAGCGCCAGCTGATGGAAGCTGCGCCGGTCGCTCGTGATGATGTGGTGCTGCTCCAGGGCGAAGGCGGCGATGGCCTCGCGCGGCGCCTTGCCCTCGGCGACCTGCGGCACGAAGCGGTTCGCGGCGGTGTCCGGGGCCAGCTCCCGTACCGCCCCCGCCACGATCTCCTCAGCTGTACGAGCCATCGCTCCGCCTCCCTGCGCCGTGGACGGCAACCGGCCCCCAGGCTCCCAGAAGCCACTGACAATCCTCAGCACACCGGACGGAAAAGCCGAAAGCCGTCGCGGCAGGGGAGTGAAATCGCCCCTGCCGCGACGGCCCGGCAGGAACCGTCAGCGCGCGCCGGCTCCCTTGAAGCGGCCCGCGTCGTACTCCGCGACGGCCTTGTCCACGAAGGCGTCGAGCACCTTGTCGCCGACGACCACCGGAATCCGCTTGCCGTTCAAGTCGACATAGACGAACGACTTGGCGGTCTTGACCTGCCCCGACAGCCGCTGCCGCAGCCGCTGTGCCGTCGCCCGGTCGCCGTCGCGCACCGCGTCGACCATGGCCAGCGCCGTACGGGCGGCCGTGCCCCACGCCTTCGTCGAGTCCAGCCACGGCCCGGCGTCGTCGATGAACCCGCGGTCCGCCAGCCGGGCGCGGAGCACGTCGGGCGCGGCCCGCAGCGCGCGCAGCGTCGCGTCCAGCCGCCGCACATCGCCGCTCTTCCAGAACTTTCCGAAGGCGGCGGCCAGCTCGGGCGACTGCTGCGGATTGAGCCGGGAGCCGTAGTTGGCGTCGGCGAAGGCCCGCAGCGCCCGTTCGGTGCGCGCGTCATCGCCGGCGAGCTCGCGCAGCGCGCCGTTCCACGAGGTGCGGGCGTCGTACGCCTGGTCGTTCCAGGCGAAGTCGGCGACCGTGTAGAGCCCGATCTTCGAGGCCGCGGGCTGGACCATCGGGTTGGCGGTGATCCCGGCGAGGTCCCCCGCCAGTCCCTTCTCGCGCCCGTTGAACGGACCGAGCAGCAGATGGTCCGAGACATAGTCGTTGACCGGGTAGTTGTCCCAGGTCAGGATCTGATGCCCGAACAGGCTTCGGGCGGTCTTCGCCTGCGCGCGGGTCATCGTCGGCGCGATCACCCCGACGCCGGTCCACTCGACCAGGACGTTCTGGTCGAGCTGGTCGGCGATCGCCTTCTTGTACGGGGACGGCTTGATGTCGTAGTACTCCGTCGGCACCATCTGCAGGGGCTGAGCCCCCTTGTGCGCGGCGATGAAGTCGTGGTTCACACGGTTGAGCAGCTGCGCCTGGGCCGCCCCGGCCGCGCCCCCGCCCGTACCGAACTTCTTCTCGTCGGCGTCGCAGTTCCACTTCGTGTAGCTGATGTCGTCGAGCGGCACGGCGAAGGTCCGCACCCCGATGTTCCACAGCGTCTCGAACTTGGCGGTCAGCGCCTTGGCGTCGGCGTCCGAGCTGTAGCAGACGGACAGCCCGGGGGAGAGGGCGTAGGTGAACTCCACATGGTCGGCGCGCGCCCGGTCCACCAGCTCCTTCAACTGGCCGAGCTGCGGCGCCGGGTAGGGGTCGCGCCACTTCGCGCGCAGATACGGGTCGTCCTTGGGCGAGTACGCGTAGATGTTCATCTTGTGCGCGGCGTCGAAGTCGAGCTGCTCCAGGCGGGCCTCGTGCGACCACGGGGTGCCGTAGAAGCCCTCGATGACCCCGCGCAGCGGCGTGGCCGGCCAGTCCCGGACCGTGACGCCACGGACGTGCGCGTACGGGTGTCGGGTGTGCGGGAGCAGCTGGCGCAGCGACTGCGCGGCGTAGTACGTGCCGGTGGCGTCGGCCCCGGCCAGCGCGATCCGGCCCTTGCCGATGACCAGCGCGTACCCCTCGGCGGGCAGCCCGGCCGTGCCGCGCGCCCCCAGGCCGCGCAGCGCCTTCGCCGCCGACGGACCGTCCACGTACACCGCCAGGCGCCCCGGGCGGGCGGCGGACCGTAGCTCGACGCGGTGCGCGCCGGCCTGTTCGAGGGCGCGCCGCACCAGCGCGACCGCGGCCGGATCGGCCTTCGGGCCGGTGACGAGGTCGACGGTGCGGGTGATCGTCACGCCGCCGTGGCGGGCGTGTACGGACTGGGGCGTAGGCGTGATCCCGGGCGCGGACGAGGCGGCCGGGCCGGCGGACGTGCTCCCGCCGCCGCGGTCGCCGCGGTCCGTCGCTCCGGCGGTACTGAGGGGCAGAGCTGCGAGGGAGAGAGCGAGGGCGGCGACCGCCGCCTGGCGCGTTCTGAGCATCCTGTGGTCCTCTCGGGTGAACGAGGTTTCCTGTGGCGCGTGCGCAGCAGACTCGGTGCATGATTCATCGACATCACACCGCGTGGCAATGGTTGTGCACGCCGTATGCGGCGATGTCGCCGGAGCGCGGAACCAAATCCGTCGGATTCGTCGTTTGGTCCGTTGGGCGGGGTGGCTCCGCTGCTGGGGAGCGACTCCGCTGGGTGGGGTGGCTCCGCCGCGCCCCATTCGCTCGATGTGTGCTCGTGCTCCCTCATGACCCGTCAGGAGAACCTGCTGTGACCTTGCGGCAAGAGATCGTCGGCAACGCCATGCAGATGGCCGTCTGCACCCTGGAACCCGGCCAGACCGTCTACTGCGAGGCCGGAAAGTTCCTCTTCAAGACGGCGAACGTCACGATGGAGACCCGGCTCTCCGGACCGGGCGGCGGGCAGCAGGACGGCGGTACGGGCGCGGGCGGCGGCGGGCTCGGCGGCATGCTGCGGGGCGCCATGGGCACCGCGATGCAGGTCGGCCAGCGCGCCCTCGCGGGCGAATCGCTCGCCTTCCAGTACTTCACCTCCACCGGCGGCGAAGGCACCGTCGGCTTCGCGGGCGTACTGCCCGGCGAGATGCGCGCCCTCGAACTGGACGGGAACCGCGCCTGGTTCGCCGAGAAGGACGCCTTCGTCGCCGCCGAGTCGACCGTGGAGTTCGGCATCGCCTTCCAAGGCGGACGGCAGGGCATGAGCGGCGGCGAGGGCTTCATCCTGGAGAAGTTCACCGGCCGCGGCACCGTCGTCATCTGCGGCGCCGGAAACTTCATCGACCTCAACCCGGCCGATTTCGGCGGCAAGATCGAGGTCGACACCGGCTGCATCGTCGCCTTCGAGGAAGGCATCCACTACGGCGTGCAGCGCATCGGCGGACTCAACCGCCAGGGGCTGATGAACGCCGTATTCGGCGGCGAGGGCCTCTCCCTCGCCACGCTGGAGGGCGACGGCCGCGTCATCCTCCAGTCCCTGACCATCGAAGGCCTCGCCAACGCGCTCAAGAAGGCGCAGGGCGGCGACAAGCAGGGACCGACCGGCGGACTGTTCTCCACGCACGCGGGTTAGGCCCTGTCCGGCGGATCGTCAGATCCCCCCCGACGCATGACCTGACCAAGGCCACAAATGAGCGGTCAATTAGAAGGTCACATAATCCGCCGCACAGGCCCTAGCCCCTCTGCCCTGCGAGCGTGTCCAGGACGTCCGCGACCGGGGTGGGATCCAGCGGGCCGACGTGTGACGCCCCGGGGAAGTCGTGCACGCGGAAGCTGTTGCCGGGTGTGGACGCGTCGGCTTCCGCGATCATTCTGTCCTGGAGCGCGGTGGCGATCGTACGGTCCTTGCCGAAACGCAGGTACGTGCGGGGAACGCGTCCCCAGGTGCCGGCCCGGCCGACCGCTCGGCCCGCATAGGCGGCGGCGGGCTCGTCGGTCTGCATGCCGGCCAGTAACCGGCGGAAGTCGGGATCGGGGTAGTCCGCGCAGATCATCTCCTTCAGGAGGGCCAACTCACCGCTGACACCCGTACGGAAGTTCAGCCGCAATACCCCGAGCCGGTCCTGGTCACCCACTGTCAGCTCCACCGGGCTGACGGCGTTCGCGTTCTCGGGCGCCGCCGTGCAGGCGTCCGCCGTGGGCAGGACGCGGCTGGGACAGAAGGCCGCCATATAGCAGATGTGGTGCAGCAGGTGCGGGACGGCGTCGGCGACACGACTGACCGATACGCCACCCAGGCTGTGCCCGACAAGCACCACCGGGCCGTTCCGCGCGGCCTGCCGCACGATGCCCGTGACGCGCGCCTCGTAGTCGTCCAGCCCGAGGCCCTTCAGCGGGGAGGGCTCGACCGCCATCGCTGCGAGGTCCTGCCGCTGGTACGACTCCGCCACGAAAGCCTCCGCGCCGTGCCGCGGCTGGTCCACCATGACGACGCGGTGGCCGCGCAGCCCCAGTTCCCGCGCGATCGGCATCCAGAACGCGCCGGCGCTGTGGGTACCGTGCACCAGCACGTAAGTTCCGAGCCTGCGACGCGGGGCCGCCGCGGCCGGCGAGGCTCCGAGCCCGGTGGCCAGCGCCGTGCCACCCACCACGAGTCCCAGCCCACGCAGCGCCGTCCGCCGGGTGGCACCTTTTCGTTCTTCGTTCGTGTCATCCATCATGAACACAACGCTATGAACGGCCCGTTCGCCCCACCAGTGGTCCAGCACCCCTACAGAGGTGGACCCAGAACCACCTTGCCGTGCGGCCCCCGGGGTCCGACCCGCGCGCCGTGAACGACCGGACCGCCCGGTCGGCTAGTGGGACCGTGCGCCGGCCAGGTAGAAGATCAGGAAGAAGAAGCCGACGATGAAGTGGACCGCCACCAGGTAGATGAAGACCCGGATCGTGAACGCCATCGGGGCCCGGTCCTCCTCGACCATCTGCTCCGGCACCTTCTCCGCGGTCTTCTCCGCCGACGGCTGTACGGAGCCGTCGGCGCCCTCGGCGGGACCGGCGCCCTCGGCGGGCGCAGCGCCCTCGATAGTGCCGGTGCTCTCGGCGGGGCCAGTGCTCTCGGCAGGTTCAGCAGGCGTCGCGGCGCTCTGAGCGGACTCGGCGGCTCCGGTCGGCTCCGCGCTCCCGGCCCTCACCGGCGCTTCGGAACCCGCGGCCTTCGGGGTCGCCTCCGCGCCCGCGGCCTCTGGCACCGTCCCGGAGCCCGTGACCCGCTCCGCTTCGAGGTCCCGCGTGGCATCGCTCATGGCATTCCCCTCCTGGCCTGCGCGACGTCGCCGAGGCACAGCTCGGCCACCCCGCTCTGCATCAGCGTGTGAACGAACAGCAGCTCCGCACCGCCCGGCGAGGCGGCCGCGATCCGGTGCGGGGTCAGCGAGTCGAAGTGGGCCGCGTCGCCGGGGCCCAGCGCGTAGACCGTCTCGCCGAGCGTCAGCCGCAGCCGGCCCTCGGTCACGTACAGCCACTCCTCGCCGGGATGCACCCTGACCAGCGACTCCTGCCGGCCCTCGCCCTGCGGCACCCGGAGCCGCAGGGCCTGCATCGCGCGGCCCGAGCCGCCGGCCCGCCAGTACGTCCAGCCGGCCGCCTCCTGCGGCTCCATCCGGTCGGCCCGCACGATGGGGTCCCGCTCGGCCGGGACTTCGCCCAGCAGGTCGGATACCGTGGTCCCGTACGTACGTGCCAACGCCAGCAGCATCGGCAGGGACGGCGTCCGCTGCCCCGTCTCCAGCCGGGACAGGTGGGCGGGCGACAGCCCCACCCGCTGGGCCGCGCGCTCCAGCGTCATATTGCTCCGCTTGCGCAGCGCGCGGAGCTGAGGGGCGACGGCGGGCACGTCGTCGGCAGGGCCCGCGCCCTCGGTGTCGGACTGGATGGTCATGTGTCCGGTATAGCCCGGTCGTGCCTCAGCGGCAAAAGTATTGCCTCACAGGCAAAGACACCGAGCGGAACCAGCCGCCGCAGAGTGGCACCGGCCGAATCGTGTCGCGGAATCAGTCGACCGGCGTCGTGGAACCAGTCGAATCGTGTCGCGGAACCAGCGCGAATCGGTCGCGGAACCGGCCGGCCCGCGTCGCGGAATCGGTCGCGAAACCGGCGGCCCGCGTCGCGGAATCAGACGAAGCGCGCCGAATCAGCCGGGCAGCCCCCAGGGGGCCGATTCGCCGTTCGCCGGTACGTCGCGCGGGCCCGGATGCGCGCGCTGCCCGCGCTTGGTGATCAGCGCCGTCTCGCCCCGCCGCAGCTCCACCGCGATGCGGCCCGCGCCGACCCGGCGCCAGCGCAGCCGGCGGCCGTCCTCGCGCCGTACGTCCAGGTCGCCCCGCATCCCGTGGTCCAGCACGAGCGGCGCCCCGGCCTCGCTGTGGACGCGTACCCAGTTCGTACGTCCGTGGCCGCGGTCGGCGTCCACGAGGAACGCGCCCTGGGTGCGCAGCGACGCGAACGAGGCGTCGGACCAGCGGCGCGAGACGGACGGGAACACCTTCACCACGCCGCCGTGGCTCTGCACCGCCATGTCCAGCAGCGACTGCGCGGCGGTCAGCGGCGTCTCCAGGGCGAAGTTCTTGCCCTCCCGGTACATCGTGTTCGGCAGCAGTTCCGTGTCCGCGACGATATTGCGGTCGGTGAAGAACGTCAGGAAATCCAGGGCCTGTTCGGGGGTGTCCATCACCGAGCACATGGACGAGGCCGCCGCGAAACTGTAGCCGTGCCACGCGTCGCGCATGCTCGTCCAGTGGTCGAACGTCCGCCGCATCACCGCGCGGTCGGCGCTCCGCTCCCAGGTGGATTCGCGCAAGGGATAGAGCCAGAGCAGGTGCGAGAAGTGCCGGTGCGAGCCGGCGAGCGGCACCCCCGCGCCGATCATCACGCCGTCCTCGGGGTCCCGCGCGTACGGCACGAGGCGCTCGGTGATCGCCCGCCACTGCTTCGCGCGCGGGTCCGGGACGCGCAGCAGCCGCGCGGACTCCAGCAGGGTGGCGGCGCCCCAGCGGATGAGCGAGAGGTCGTACGTGCAGTCGGCGGCGTTCGCGTACTCCGGCGAGCGCGTCATCGGCAGGTGCAGCTTGCCGTCGGGGCCCTCGTGGAGGAAGCGGGCGTAGTAGTTGACCGCCTTCGCCAGGATCGGGAAGAGGACGTCGCGCAGTGCGCGGCGGTCCATGGAGTGCCGGTAGGCGAGCCAGACGTTGTGCAGGCCCCAGGTGAGGTTGCCGAAGTTGTCGGAGATGTGGTCCGTGCCGGGTACGCCCACGGTCCACGCGCCGGGGCGCAGCTGCCAGTCGGAGGGGTGGCCGAGCGCGTAACTGCGCCCGTCGCGGTACTCCTCCGGCACCGACAGCTCCAGATTCCTCTCGAAGCGACGGAACGCGCCGGTCACCGAGTCCAGTTCGAGATGGTTGGAGCCGTATATCGGCCAACTGGCTATCTGCACATTGAGGTTCCACCACAGCGCGGTCCAGTTGTTGCCCACCGCCGGGAACCACGGGCCCCACTCCGACAGCGCCGGGCCGTCCGCGCGCGTCGCGGACGCCAGTTTGTAGAGCTGGATCAGATAGAAGCTCTGGAGCCGTTTGTCGGGCACGGACAGGAAGCTGCGCCGGAAGTAGCGGTGCCACCAGGCACGGTGACTGGCGATCAGTTCGTCCGGGTCGGCCGAGAGTGCGTGGGCGACCTCGCGTACGGCCCGGCGCGTCGTCTCCGCCGTGTCGCCCGGGAAGCGGTGCGCGAGGTGCGCGGCGAACATCCGGCCCGTGCCGGTGCGGCGCTCGCGCCAGGCGGTGGTCCAGCCGCCGCCCGCCAGCAGCGGCTGTTCGACGAAGTGCGTGCCGCCGGCCGTCCCGACGCGCGGGTCGGGGTTGGGCGTGTACCCGGTGCGGTCGTCGGTGTTGCGGGTGGTCGCCGCGGTCAGCCAGTCGAACGTCCAGGCCGCGGCCTCCTCGCCGGGGCTCGGCCGGGTGGAGATCAGCAGCGTGGAGCGGGAGTTGTGGACGAGCGCGGAGAACCGCAGGCTGCCGCGGGTGGTGGTGACCGTGCCGCGCAGCTCGGCGTCCCACAGGTCCAGCGTCCAGTCGACGGCGGTGATCTCCCCGGCCAGGGTGAGCGTGAAAGAGCCGATGGGCATGCGCGCGTACCCCGTACCGGCCCGCCACCGGCCGCGCTCGTCCTGCGCCTGGGTGTGACTGATCATCACGGTGAGCGTGGACGGACGCTCGCCCCGGTAGACCTGGCAGCCGAGGAATCCATCGGCGAGGAACGGGCCCTCCCGCCAGCTCGCGGGCAGCGCCCGCCAGCGCAGGGCGGCGGCGCGCACGGCGCTCTCGTGCACATCCTTGTACGAGCCTCCGGCGGCGTGGCCTTCGGCGCCCGGCGCGGCCCACGCGGTGTTCGAGGCGGCCCGGGCGGTGCCTGATGTCGCCCACGCGGTGCCCGAGCCCGTGGTCCCGACGCCCGCGGCGACGCCGAGGGCTGTGCCGATGGCCGTGCCGACGAAGGATCTGCGAGGAAGTCCGGTCACGTATCTGCCTCCAGTTCGCAATGCTGAACCTCTCCGGCATGGTGACGCCCGAGTGCGTCTCGCGCCTAGACCTCCGACGTCTCCGGTTTTCGTGTGAACGGATGGGAAACATCGATTACTTGGCATTGACATGTCCCGGTCTACGCGCGTCATGCTGGGATACATGCGAATCCCCCCACACATCACCCGCATCGGCGCCGTCGCCGCCTTGGCCTCGGCCCTCTTCGTCTCCTCGCCCGCCATCGCGGCCACTTCGGCCGCCGCGCCTACGGTCACCCCCACGGCCGCGGCCGCTCCGGCGGCCGTGGCGGCTCCGGCGAACGCGGTCGCCCGGGCGGCCCACTCCGCCGCCGTGAAGTCGGTCGGAACCGTCTGCTACAAGGCGCTGCCGAGCCAGGCCCACGACACCCTCGACCTGATCAAGGCCGGCGGACCCTTCCCGTACCCGAAGGACGGGACCGTCTTCTCCAACCGCGAAGGGCTGCTGCCGAAGCAGTCCAGCGGCTACTACCACGAGTACACCGTCATCACGCCGGGCTCACCCGACCGGGGCGCACGCCGCATCGTCGCCGGTGAGAAGAAGCAGGAGGACTACTACACCTCCGACCATTACCGCAGCTTCAACGAGGTCGACTACAGCTGCTGATCAACCGTCACCCATTCGGCGGCCGCTCCGGGATTCCGATCGCGACGCGGCCGCCGTCTTGCGTTGTGTCATCGTGCGCCGCGCCATTGCTCTGCCGCGCCCTCGTGTGTCGCGCCGTGCAGTGCTGTTCCGTGCTGCGGTGCGGCGCCCGGCTGCGGTCCCCCGATGCGGTGCTGCGATGCGGCGCGCTTCGTCGGTCGTGCTGGATCTCGTCGCGTCGTGCTGGACCGCGCCGTACCGCGCCGCGCCGGGTGAACTGGGGGCGTTCCGTGACTCTTGACGCTCCAGAACCTCATGAGTTAAATCAAGGCGTGAATTAAGGCGTGAATTAAGTAGTGAATTAAGCCCTGGATTAACCCATGAAGGAAGCGGAAGCGGAAGCGGATGGGCGAGGCCGATGGGCTAAGTCGTGAAATGAGTGTGGATAAGGGCCTCGACGCGGCGGCGTTGTGCACTGGACGGCCTGTCAGCCTGTCAGGTGCATGCCAACAACGCAGACAAGGCCACCGCCCTGCCGAGGAGCCCGCCGTGACGTACCCACACGCAACTCCTGCTCCACCCCATCGGAGACGGGCGTGGTCACTCACGGCCGTACCGGCGGCGGTGGCCATGACCTTCGCGGCGCTCCTGCCGCTGACCCCGGCCGCTGCCACGCCCCGGGCAACCGCGCCCACGGCACTCGCCCCATCCCCCCAAGCGGCCGCACCCGCCGCCCCCGCGCCCGCCGTCCCCGCCCCTGAACCCGCCACCCCCGCCGCCCACCTCGCCACCTCCGCCGCACCCCCCACCGACTGGACGCCCGTCGTCAGCGTGGGCAGCGGCAAGTGCGTGGACGCGCGCGGCGCGGGGACCGCCAACGGCACGGCCGTACAGCAGTACACCTGCAACGGCACCGCCGCCCAGCAGTGGCGGCTCACCGCCGTCGGCGACGGATACCAGCGCGTCGGCAGCCGCGGCGACGACGCGCGGTCCTGGGACGTGACCGACGTGGCCGACGTGTCCGCCGCGGTCGGCGCGCCGGTGCGGCTCTGGGCGTACGGCGGGGGCGGCAACCAGCAGTGGCGGACCGTCGCCGAGTCCGGCGGCTCGTACCACTTCGTCAACCGCCACAGCGGCAAGTGCCTCGACGTGCCCGGCGCCGCCACCGGCGACAGCGTCCAGCTCCAGCAGCGCACCTGCAACGGCACCGCCGCGCAGTCCTTCGTCTTCGGCACGCTGGGCCGGCCGCCCGGCACCCCCGACCTCGGCCCCAATGTGAGCGTCTTCGACCTCTCGATGCCGCGGGCCGCCGTGCAGGCCAAGCTCAACGGGGTGTTCTCGCGGCAGGAGAGCAGCCAGTTCGGCGGCGCGCGCCAGGCGCTGCTCTTCAAGCCCGGTTCGTACGACGTGGACGCCAACGTCGGCTTCTACACCCAGGTGGCCGGGCTCGGGCTCTCGCCCGACGACGTCACGATCAAGGGCGCGGTGCACGCGGAGGCCGACTGGTTCCAGGGCAACGCCACCCAGAACTTCTGGCGCGGCGCCGAGAACCTGTCCGTCACCCCCGCCTCGGGCGCGGACCGCTGGGCCGTGTCGCAGGCCGCCCCGTACCGCCGGATGCATGTCCGCGGCGACCTGCGGCTGGATGACGGCGGCTGGGCGAGCGGCGGGTTCATGGCCGACTCCAAGGTCGACGGGAAGGTGCTGCCGGGCACCCAGCAGCAGTGGATCTCCCGCAACACCGAGTGGGGCGGCTGGACGCGCGCCAACTGGAACATGGTCTTCGTCGGGGCGCGCAACGCGCCCGCCGGCGATTTCCCCGACCCCGCGTACACCAGGGTCGACCGCACCCCCGTCGTCCGCGAGAAGCCCTTCCTCTACATCGATAAGAGCGGCGCGTACCAGGTCTTCGTGCCCGCACTGCGCACCGGCACGCGGGGCACCACCTGGGCGGGCGGCGCGCAGCCGGGTTCGTCACTGCCGCTGAGCCGGTTCTACGTCGTGAAGCCGGGGGCCACCGCCGCCGACATCAACGCGGCGCTCGCCCAGGGCAAGGACCTGCTGGTCACGCCCGGCGTCTACCACCTCGACCGGACGATCGAGGTCACCCGGCCCGACACGGTGGTGCTGGGGCTGGGCCTGGCGACCCTCGTCCCCGACCGCGGCGTCACAGCGATGTCCGTCGGCGACGTCGACGGGGTGAAGATCGCGGGCCTGCTCATCGACGCGGGCCCGGTCGAGTCGCCCGTCCTGATGGAGGTCGGCCCGGCCGGTTCCGCCAGGCGCCACACCGCGAACCCGACGTCACTGCACGACGTGTTCTTCCGGATCGGCGGCGCGGGCGTCGGCAAGGCGGCCGAGAGCCTGGTCGTGAACAGCTCCGATGTCATCGGCGACCACCTGTGGCTGTGGCGCGCCGACCACGGCGACGGCGTCGGCTGGAAGACCAACACCGCCGCGAACGGGCTCATCGTGAACGGCGCCGACGTCACCATGTACGGGCTGTTCGTCGAGCACTACCAGAAGCACCAGACCGTCTGGAACGGCGACGGCGGACGCACGTACTTCTTCCAGAACGAGATGCCGTACGACCCGCCGGACCAAGGCGCGTGGATGAACGGGAAGACCAAGGGCTACGCGGCGTACAAGGTGGCCGACTCCGTCACCCGCCATGAGGCGTGGGGGCTGGGCAGTTACTGCTTCTTCAACGTGAACCCCGCCGTCGCCGCGGAGCACGCCTTCGAGGTGCCGCGGGCACCGGGGGTCAGGTTCCACGACATGGTGACGGTGTCGCTGGGCGGCACCGGAACGATCCACCACATCATCAACGGCGCCGGCGGGCCCTCGAATTCCTCTCGCAGCGTGGCGAATCTCGTCAACTACCCCTGAAGACAGGCTGTTTCGGATACGCGCGTATCTCGTTCACCCTGCGCGCCGCGCGCGTATCCGGCGGTTCATTTGACGGCTCCGGCGGTGAGCCCGGTGACGAGGTAGCGCTGGAGGAGCAGGAATCCGGCGACCACCGGAACGCTGACGACCAGTGAGGCGGCCATCACCTGGTTCCAGTAGACGTCGGTCTGGGTCGCGTACCCCTGGAGGCCGACGGCGAGGGTGCGGGTGGTGTCGTTGGTCATGACCGAGGCGAAGAGCACCTCGCCCCAGGCCGTCATGAACGCGTAGACGCAGACGGCGACGATGCCGGGCACCGCCGCCGGCACGACGACGCGCAGCAGCGCCCCGATCGGCCCGCAGCCGTCGACGAGCGCCGCCTCGTCGAGGTCGCGGGGGATCGAGTCGAAGTACCCGATGAGCATCCAGATGGCGAAGGGGAGCGAGAAGGTCAGGTAGGTCAGGACGAGCCCGCCGCGCGACCCGTACAGCGCGATCCCCGTGGTGTTGCCGATGCCGACGAAGATCAGGAAGAGCGGGAGCAGGAAGAGGATGCCCGGGAACATCTGGGTGGAGAGCACCGTGACGGAGAAGAAGCGGCGGCCCGCGAAGCGGTAGCGGCTTATCGCGTAGGCGGCGAAGACCGCGACCACCACCGCGCACAGCGTCGAAGAGACCGCCACGACAAGGGAGTTGATGAAGTAGTGCGCGAGCGGCACCGTGTGCCAGATGTCGAGATACGGGCGCGGAGTGAAGCCACTCGGAATCCAACTGAACGCGCCCTGAACATCCTTGAGCGGCTTGAGCGAACTGCTCAGCATCACGTACACGGGGGTGAGCGCGAAGACGGCGAGCAGCGTGAGAACGATCCGCCGGGTCCAAAGGAACGAGCGGGGCGGGGCGTTGGGGGAGCGGCGCCGCACGGCGTCGCGGCAGGCGTCGGGGGAGCGGTGCCGAACGGCGTGCTGCGGGCAGTACTGCGCGGTGTCACCCATCGGTTTCCTTTCTGCCGCGCGCGGTGGCCAGCAGGTACCCGGCCGTCACCACGAGGAGGAACAGCAGGAGCAGTACGGACATGGCCGCGCCGGAACCGAAGTTCCAGGTGACGAACGACGACTGGTAGATGTGGATGGAGATCAGGTCCGCGGGTTCGGGGGCGGACTTGCCGAAGAGCACATACGGCGTGTTGAAGTCGTTGAAGGTCCACAGGAACAGCACGAGGACCAGCACCTGGTTGACGGGGCGGAGCGAGGGCAGGGTGATCCGGCGGATCTGCTGCCAGACGCCCGCGCCGTCCATGGCGGCCGCCTCGTACAGCTCGCGCGGGATGTTCTGGAGCCCCGCCGTCAGGATGAGGAACGCGAACGGCCAGGACCGCCAGACGGACACGGTCACCAGCGCGGCGAAGCTGTTGTCGCCGATCAGCCAGAACGGCGGGGAGCCGAGGATGCCGAGCTGGTCGTGGAGCACATGGTTCACGAGCCCCGTATCGCGCTGGAACATGAACGACCAGGTGATGACGGCCGCGTAGACGGGCAGCGCGTACGGGATGAGGAAGGCCGTACGCAGCAGGCCGCGACCGCGGAACCGGTCCTGCATCAGCACCGCCGCCGCCGTGCCGAGCAGCCAGGCCAGGCCGACGGCGAGGACGGTGAAGCAGCAGGTGACCCAGAAGGAGTGCAGCAGGGCCGCGCCGACGGGGGCGTCGAAGTCGACGGCGATCCGGAAGTTGCCGAGCCCGGCCCAGGGCGCGGTGGTCCAGTCGCGCAGATACTGCTGGGTGAGGCCCTTGAACGCCATCACGACGCCGACGGCCATGGGGACCAGGTGGACGAGGAGTTCGAGGACGAGGGCCGGCAGCAGGAGGAGGTAGGGCAGTCCGACGCGGCGCAGCCGGGCGACGACGGCGCGAAACCGGGTCCCGCTTGTGCCTCGGCTCCCGCTCTCGTCCCGAGGCCCGCTTCCGCCCCGGTCCCTGCTCTCGTCCCGGGTCCCGCGCTCGCTCCGGCTCGCGGCCCGGCTCTTGACCCGGCTCACCGCGGGGGCATCTGCTGCTGGGCCTTGGCGAGCCGCTCCTTGACGCTCGCCTCGCCGACCTTGCGGCCGGCGGCGGCGTCGGCGAGCAGCTCCTTCATCGCCGTGCCCACGAGTGTCTCGAACTGGCTCTCCTCGGGCACCATGGGCAGCGGCGCGGCGCTCTTGGCCAGCGTTTCGCGGAGCACGGTGAGATCGGGCGTGGCGAACGCCTTGTCCCGCTGCGCCTCCTTCACCGGGGGAAGCGCGCCGAAACTGCTGTTGAGCCGCTTCTGCTCCTCGGTCGAGGTCATGAACTCCACGAATTTCAGCGCGCCGTCGTGGTTGTCGGTGTTCTTGAATACGGCGAGATTGATCCCCGCGACCATCGAGTTGACGCCTTTTCCGCCGGTGGCGCCCTTGGTCCGTACGGGCACGGGCGCCACTCCGTAATCCTTCGGGGTCATGTTGTGCGCCTTGAGGGCGCCGGCCGCGGACTGCCACATCAGCATGGCGGCCTTTCCGGCGGCGAAATCCCGTACGCATCGCTGGGTGGCGTATTCGGCATTGCCCGGGGCCACGATTCCGTCCTTGCCGAGGAGATCGACGAACTGCTTCACGGCCGCGACCGCTCCGGGCGAGTCGAAACGGGGTCTGCCGGCGCGGTCGAAGAAATCCGCGCCGTGCTGTTTGCCGAGTACGAAGGCGTGGTGGGAGTTCTCGGAGTAGCTGGCGCCCTCGATGGCGAGGCCCCAACGGCCGTGGCCGGTGAGTTTTCTGCCGTCGGCCACCAATTCGTCCCAGGTGGCGGGCGGGGCGTCGATCCCGGCCTGTTCGAAGAGCTTCTTGTTGTAATAAAGGCCGTAGGCGAGGGAGTAGAGCGGCACGGCCGCCGGGTCCTTGCCCGCCGTGCCGGTGGCGGCGAGCGCCGAGGGTACGAACCTGCCTTTGCCGCCGATGGCCTTGAACGCCGCGTCGTCGAAGGGCAGCAGCGCGCCCCCTGCCTGGAGCGAGGCGGACCAGGTATTGCCGATATTGAGGACGTCGGGGCCCTGGCCGGAAATGGTGGCGGCGAGCACGCGGTTGAGGAGATCGCTCCAGGGGATCACTTCGAGTTTGACGGCGATGCCCGTCCGCCGCTGGAACTTCTTGAGCTCGGGGATCAGCACCCGTTTGTCTTCCTCGACGGTCGCGCCCTGATTGCTGGCCCAGTACGTCAGCTGCTCGGGGTTGTCGTTGCTGCTGCCGCCGCCTCCCGCGGAGCCGCCGCCGCCGCAGCCGGTGGCGGCTCCGGCGAGGGCGGCGGCGAGGGTGGCGGCTGCGGTGGCCCGGGTTCTGCGCATGGTCGGTGGCCCCTCTCAAGGGTGGTTGGGTCCGGTGTCCGATGGCATCGCTTTTTCAAGAGCCGCATTTCGTGAGCTGAATCGTTCCGTGCTTCTTTCGTGTCCCTTTCGTGCCTTAATTCAAACCGTGAGTTAAGTAGTGAGAGAAGGTCGCGTCAAGACTCCGCGCAGCGATATGTTCAGGCCAGGGAGGAAGTCACGATGAGTGAACGCGATCAGCGCACAGTCCGCGACCTGCGCCGCGGCAGCAGGTCCGCCGTGCTGCGCCGGCTGTACTTCGAGGGCCCGCTGAGCAGACAGGAACTCGGCCCGGTCACCGGCCTCAGCTCCGGTTCGATCACCAACGTCGTCGGCGAACTCCTCGCGGACGGCCTCGTCGAGGAGGCCGGCACCGTCGGCTCGGACGGCGGCCGCCCCCGTACGCTCCTGCGCGTCGCACCCCGCAGCGGCTGCCTCATCGGCGTGGACGTGGGGGAGACCCGCATCCGGGTGGGCCTCTTCGACCTGGCCCTGCGCGAGATATCCCGTACGGACCGGCCCCTGGACATCGCCGGGCACGCTCCCGGCGGCGCCTCCGCCCTCGACCGCGCCCATCCCCATGCTCACAACCGCCCCCACGACCGCCCCCACGACGGCCCCCACGACGGCCCCCGCGGCCACGACGTCGGCCTCGTCGTCCAGCTGATCCTCGACGGACTCTCCACGGTCCTCGGCGAGGCGCCGGAGCACGCGGGGGCGGTGCTCGGCGTGGGCATCGGCGTGCCCGGCATCGTCGAGTACGGGACCGCCGAGGACGACGGCCGCCCCGTCGAGAGCCGCGCCGGTATTCCGCTCGCCCGCAACGGCCGCCGGACGGCGGCGAGTTCATCTGGACCCGGCCCCGGGCTCGTACGCGACGGCGGCCCCGTACGGGAAGCCGGCCCCGTACGCGAAGCCGTCGGCGGCCCCGGCCCCGGCCTCGTAGGCGGCGGCGCCGTAGTGCACGGGCAGACCATCGGCTGGGACGCGGTCCCCCTCGAAGCGCTGCTGCGCCGCTCCACCGACCTCCCGCTCCACATCGCCAACGGCGCGAAGACCCTCGGCCAGGCCGAACTGTGGTTCGGCGCGGGGCGCGGCGCCCGCAACGCCGTCATCGCGCTGATCGGCTCCGGCGTCGGCGCGTGCGTGGTCGCGGACGGCAGCCCGTACGCCGGCGCGACCAGCGGGGCGGGCGAGTGGGGGCACACGACGCTCCAGGTCGGCGGGCGGCGCTGCCGCTGCGGCGCGCGCGGCTGCCTGGAGGCGTACGCCGGGGCCGTGGCGATCCTGGACCGCTGGCGCGAGGCGGGCGGCGCGCCGCCCGGCGGCTTCGGCGCCCACACCGAGGAGAGCGCGCTGGCCGAACTGCTCGCCGCCGCGGACGCCGCCGACCTCACCGCCGTCCGGCTGCTCGAAGAGACCGCCGAGTACCTCGGCGCGGGCATCGCCGACCTGGTCAACCTCTTCAACCCCGAGCGCATCGTGCTCGGCGGCTGGGCCGGGCTGCTGCTCGGCCCCCGGCTGCTGCCCGACGTACGGGCGGCGGCCGCCGCCTACGCACTGCGCCACCCCTACGAGCGCACGGCGATCGAACTGGGCCGGGCCGGGCCCGACGCCGTTACCATGGGCGCCGCTACGCTTCCTCTCGCACGCCTTCTCGCAACCGGCGGCTCCCCCCGGGGTCCGATTGTCAGAACCTCCCGATAACGTTTCGGTAGAAACAGCGATCGGGGAGGCACTCGGTGACATCAGTGGCATCGGTGACAAACGCGCCCGAGGCGGTCACCTGCGGAGAGGCGATGCTGCTCATGCTCGCCGAGCCCGGTGTCCCGCTGGAGCGGGCCGTGCGGTTTCGACGCTCCGTAGCGGGCGCCGAGTCCAACGTGGCGACCGGCCTCGCCCGGCTCGGGCACCGCACGCGCTGGATCGGCAGGCTCGGCACGGACCCCGCGGGCGAGGCGGTCCTGCGCGAACTGCGCGCCGACGGCGTGGACGTCGGCCATGTCGACCTGGACGAGACGGCCCCCACCGGCCTGCTGCTGCGCGACAGCCACCCGCACCGCGCCATAGACGTGCAGTACTACCGCGCCGGCTCGGCCGCCGCCCAGCTCGCGCCCGAGCACATCCGCCCCGAGGCCCTCGCGGGCGCCCGGCTGATGCACATATCCGGCATCACCCCGATGCTCTCGCCGTCCGCCGCAGCCGCCACCCAGCGGCTCATCGAACTCGCGCGCGCCGCCGGCGCACTGGTCTCCTTCGACCCCAACGTGCGGCGCAAGCTGGGCGGCGCCGCCCAGTGGGCGCAGATCGTCGGGCCGTTGCTGGCCGAGGCGGACCTGGTGCTGGCCGGCGACGGCGAGCTGGAGACGCTCACCGGCCGGCCCGCCGACGAGGCTGCCGCCGAACTGCTGGCGGGCCGGGCCCGTACGGTCGTGATCAAACGCGCCGACCACTCGGCCACCGCCGTCACCGCCGAGGGCCGCTGGGACCGGCCGCCCTACGATGTGCCGGTCGCCGACCCGGTGGGCGCGGGCGACGCCTTCGCCGCCGGCTACCTCTCCGGCGTACTGCGCGGGCTGCCCGAGCCCCGCGCGCTCGCCGAGGCCGCCTGCGTCGCCGCGCTCTGCGTGCAGACCGCCACCGACACCGAGGGGCTGCCCACCGCGGCGGCCCGCGACCGGGCGCTCGCCGCCTTCACCGACGGCACGGACGCCGTGCACCGCTGACCACCGGCCCCGCCGGCCGGCGACCGCCGACCGCGCCACCGCGGGCCTCCACCACCGACCACCGCAGGAACCCAGATCAAGAAGGGCGGCGAAACTGCCGTGTACCGCTGGGAGATCACCCAGGCCGCGCTCGCGCAACGGGTCTTCGCCATCATCCGCAGTGACAGTTACGACCACGCGACGGCGACGGCAGACACCCTGCTCTCCGCGGGCATCACCAGTCTGGAGATCTCGCTGACGACACCGTTCGCGCTGGAGTCCGTCACCACGCTGACCCGCGAGGTCGGCGACGACGTGATGATCGGCGCGGGCACGGTGCTGGACGCGCCGGCCGCCCGTATGGCCATCGACGCCGGGGCCCGCTTCCTGGTCTCCCCGGGGCTGGACGCCGAGGTCATCCGCACCGGCCACCGGTACGGCATCCCCGTCTTCCCCGGCGTCGCCACGCCCACCGAGATCGTTACCGCCATGGAACTGGGCGCGGACGCCCTCAAGCTCTTCCCCGCCTCCGCGTACGGCCCCCGCTGGATCAAGGACGTACGGGCCGCCCTGCCGCAGGCCGCCCTGCTGCCCACCGGGGGCGTGACCCTTGAGAACGCCCCGGAGTGGATAGCGGCCGGGGCCGTGGCCTGCGGCATGGGCAGCGCCCTCTCCGAAGGCGACCGCGACGCCGTGGCCAAGCGCGCGTCGGACCTGCTGGCCCGCTTGGCGGACGTCGAGCTTCCTTGAGCCGGGCTTCCTTGAGCCGGGCTTCCTTGAGCTGAGTTTCCTTAAGCCGAGCTTTCCTGAGCCGAGCTTTCTTGAGGGGCCGAAGGGGGGGCGGTCGGAGAGGGCGCCGGCGAACGGGCCGGAGCAACGCCCCCCGCCGCTTCGGCCCGGAGCTCTACCACGGCACGGGCTCGCCGTGCCGGTCCAGGAACTGCAGGCCGGGGGCGCCGGCCTGGGCTTCGAGGACGTCGACGACGGCCGGGATGTTCTCCTTGGGGTCGAGCGGCGCGTCGAAGCCGCCGAGCCCGGTCCGGTTGTGGCCGGGGTCGATGAGCAGCTTGGTGTGCCCGTCGTCGGCGTACCGGGTGGCGTAGCTGCGCATCAGCTGGTTGAGCGCGGCCTTGCTGGCCTTGTAGAGCTCGTAGCCGTCCTCGGTGTTCTGCGAGATGCTGCCCTGCTCGGAGGACATGACCCCCACCGTTCCGCCGGGCGCGACGAGGTCGCGCAGGGACTCCAGGACGCGCAGCGGGCTCAGCGCGTTGGTGATCATCACCTCGGTGAACATGTCGGTCGGCACCTGGTCGATCGACAGGTTGCCCCGGTCTATCGCGCCGTTGACGAAGAGCAGGTCGAACCGGCGGCCCGCCAGGCGCTCGCGCAGCGCGGCCAGTTGCTCCGGGCTGTTCATCTCCAGTGATTCGACGGTCAGCCGGCCGTTCGAGGCGTCGGCGTCCGCGCGCAGTTCGCCGCCGTCCTGGCGCGTCGTGGCGATGACGTGCCAGTCGCGGCGAGCGAGCTCGTCGACGAGGACGAGCCCCAGTCCTTTGGAGGCGCCGATGACGAGGGCCTGGCGGTTGGGCGTGGTGGACACATGAGCTCCTTTGCCGTGGTGCGATTTAGAGTAGACGCGACGTCGCGTCTAGACAACGCCCTGAGGCGCTGGGCGGCGGCGGGTAGGGTGTCCCGCGTGCCCGATACCAGCTCACAGCCCCGCAGACCGCGCTCCGGCAGTCGGCGCGACGAGGCTGCGCGGCTGGCCGTGCTGCACGCGGCGGACGATCTGCTCGAAGAGCACGGTTTCGGCGCCCTGACCGTCGAGGCCATCGCGCGCCGTGCCGGCGTCGCCAAGCAGACGATCTACCGCTGGTGGCCGTCGAAGGTCGAGATCCTCCTCGACACGCTCATCGCGGACAGCGAGAAGAGCCTCCCCGTCCCGACGGAGCGGCCCACGGCCGAAACCGTCCGCGGCTACCTGCGCGGCTACGCGCGCTTCCTCACCCACGACCCGGCGGGCAAGGTCCTGCTCGCGCTCATCGCCGAGGCGCAGCACCACCCCGCCACGGCCAAGAGCTTCCACGAGCGCTGTCTCGGCCCGCGCCGGGACCAGGAACGCGCCATGCTCGCGCAGGTCATCGACGCCGGCGAGGTCGCGCCGAGCCTCGGACCCGACGCCGCTCTCGACGCTCTTCTCGGCCCGATCGTCTATCGCGCTCTGATGGGGGCGAGCATCCCCGACGAGCTGGTGGACGCCCTTTTCGAGGACCTGCTCAAGCCCCGTGCGAAGTGTGAGCGCCCGGCTGACACCTGGCTGACACCCGGTTGACGCCCGGCCGGCGTCCGGTCGACGTCCGGTTGAGCGGCTCCTGGGAAGAGGCTCCTACGACGCGTTCCGCGTGAAGTCCTCCGCCACGGACAGCGCCGTGCGGACCAGTGCCGCCGTGGCCGTCGAGCGGGACTGCTGCGGCCAGGCGATGGCGAGGACCACGGGCGGTGTGTTCGGGACCGGGCGGTAGACGACGCCGGGGCGCGGGTAGCGGGCGGCGACGGAGGTGGGCAGCAGGGGAGTGGGGCCGCCCAGGGCCACGAGCGTGAGCAGTTGGGCGAGGTCGCGGCCTGCCGTGCGGGTCTTGTGCACGAAGCCGGGCAGCTCCTCGGGGAGCAGGCCGAGGTCGGCGAGGGTCAGGTGGTCCTGGCCGGCGAGCCGGTGAGTGGCGGCGAGGGCCGCGACGCACGGTTCGGCGGTCAGCGCCTCGCTGTCCAGGCCGGTACGGTCGAACGGCTCGTGGACCAGGGCCGCGTCGGCTTCCCCGCGGCGCAGGAGGTTCGCCTGCTCGTGCCAGCCGCACAGCCGGACGGCGACCGGTACGGCCTCGGGCTCCGACGCGAAGCGCGTCAGGATCGGCTCCAGGAGCCCCGCGTCCCCGTCGGCCTTGACGGCCAGGATCAATTTCGGCTCCGCGGCCGCCGCTCGCTGGGCCCGCCGCTCGGCGGCCTGGAGGGCGTCCAGGGCGATCTTCGCCTCCGTGAGCAGCACCGCGCCGGCCGGGGTCAGCGCCACGCTGTGGGTGCTCCGCTCGAAGAGCGTGACGCCCATCTCCGTCTCCAGCTGCCGGATCGCGCGGGACAGGGGCGGCGGGGAGATGCCGAGCCGCTCGGCGGCGCGGGCGAAGTTGAGCTCCTCGGCGACGGCGACGAAGTAGCGCAGCGGTCGGGATTCCATGCCCTCACCCCTTCTGTTCGGTCCCCGCGGCGCGGTGGCGGGACGGTATTGCCCTGAGGGTAACAAGCGGGAGCGGATGGGTCCTTCTGTTCGGGGCGCCCGTGCACCAGGCTCGACGACATCCCCGCCGCGCACTCGTCGGTGCGGGTATTCCTCAGCGGTTCCCCCGCACCCCTCAGCAGCGGTTCCCCCGCATCCTTCAGTGGAGTTGTTCATGATCGTCGTCACCACCCCGACCGGCCAGATCGGCCGGGAGGTCCTCGACCGCCTCCTCGACGCCACGGGCGGCACGAACGCCGCCGGTGCCGGGAAAAGTGTCAGGGAAGGCGCCGGTGCCGGGGCAGGCGCGAGCGGCGCGGCCGGAATCCGGGTGATCGCCCGCGACCCCGCCCGCCTCCCCGCCCACGTGCGCGAGAACGTCGAGGTCGTACAGGGAACGCACGCCGACCCCGGCACACTGAAGAAGGCGTGCCAGGGGGCCGACCGCGTGTTCTGGCTGGTTCCCCCGACGCCCGCGGTCCCCAGTGTGGAGGGCCACTTCCGCGACTTCACCGAGCCGCTGCGCGCGGTGACCGGCGCGCAGGGTCTCGGCGTCGAGCGGGTCGTCGGCGTCTCCACCCTGGGCCGCGGCGTGGCGAAGAACGCCGGCATCATCTCGGCCTCGCTCGCCATGGACGAGGCGATCGCGGAGATGGGCGTGCACTACCGGGCGCTCTGCGCCCCGTTCCTGATGGAAAACCTGCTGGGCCAGACCGGATTGATCCGCGACGCGGGATTGCTGGCCCTGCCGGGGAACGGCGTCCTGCGCACCTGCACCACCCGCGACATCGCCGCCATGGCGGTCCGGCTGCTCCTCGACGACTCCTGGACCGGGTGCGAGGACGTACCGCTGGCGGGGCCTGACGATCTGTCACCCGAGGACATGGTCCGGATCGTCTCCGAGGTGCTGGACCGGCCGGTCCGCCTCCAACCGGTCGACGGCCCGGCCTACCGGGCGCAGCTGCTGGGCGCCGGAGCGAGCGAGAACTGGGCGCGGGGCGCCGCCGACATGATGGCGGCCCTGAACGAGCAGGGCTTCTACGGCGCCGCCCAGCCGAGCACCCCCGACGCCACGCCCACCGGCTTCCGCCAGTGGTGCGAGGAGGTGCTCAAGCCGGCCGTCCTCGGCTAGCGGCTACTGCCCCTCGTGCCGACCGCGTGCCGACGCGCGCCGTCGCCGAACGGTTCGGGCAGCCGATCGGCTTGGGCGGCCGAACGGCTCGGGTAGCCGAACGGCTCGGGCGGTGGGGCGGCTACGCAACGGGGCGGGGAGCAAAAACAAAGGGCAGTTCCGGCTGAACCGTCCGGAACTGCCCTTACCATCAGCAGCATTGAGGAAACCTGGGAACGATCGTGATCCGTCCGGGCGTTACTCCGGTGATATTCCGTCGAATGGGGGTCCCCGTGACAACCGAAGCATTCGAAATCATCGACCTGTCAGCGATGGGCGAGGACTTCGTACGCAACCCGTACCCCGTCTACGCCGAGCTGCGCAAGCGCGGCCCGGTCCACCGCGTGCTGCTCACCGACGGCATCCCGGCCTGGCTGGTCGTCGGCTACGACGAGGTGCGCGCCACGCTCGGCGACGACCGCCTGTCCAAGCGGCTGGAGAACGCCTCCGAGAACGCCAACCTCGGATTCGAGCCGCTCGGCTCCCATATGCTCAACACCGACCAGCCGGACCACACCCGGCTGCGCAAGCTCGTGGTACGAGCGTTCACTCCGCGCCGGGTGGCGGCGCTGGAGCCGCGGGTGCAGCAGCTCACGGACGAACTCCTCGACGCGATGGTCGCCGACGGCGCGCGCGGCGCGGACCTCGTCGACGCGCTCGCCTTCCCGCTGCCGATGAGCGTCATCTGCGAACTGCTCGGCGTGCCCTACGCGGACCGCGAGGAGTTCCGCACCTGGTCGAACTTCGTGGTCGGGCCCGCGCCGTACCCGGAGAAGATGGAGGCGATGGAAGAGGTCCGCACCTACCTCGACCGGCTGATCGTCAAAAAGCGCGCTGAGAGCGGTGAGAGCGGTGAGAGCGGCGAGGGCGGCGAGGATCTGCTGAGCGGTCTGATCCGGACCATCGACGAGGACGGTGACCGGCTCTCCCACGACGAACTGCTCGCCACGGCCTGGCTGCTGCTGGTCGCGGGGCACGAGACCACCGTCAACCTGATCTCCAACGGGGTCCTCGCCCTGCTCCGGCACCCCGATCAACTGGCAGACCTGCGCGCCGACTTCTCGCTCCTCGACAACGCCGTCGAGGAGATGCTGCGCTACAACGGCCCGGTCGAGACCTCCACGTTCCGGTTCACCACGGAACCCATGGAGATCGGTGGCACCCTGATCCCGGGCGGCGGCGAGGTGGTCCTGGCCACGATCGCCGACGCCGACACGGATTCGGACCGCTTCACCGAGCCCGAGCGGTTCGACATCCGCCGCGACGCGCGCGGCCACCTCGCCTTCGGCCACGGCATCCACTACTGCCTCGGTGCTCCGCTCGCCCGGCTGGAGGCTCGTGTCGCCATCCGTTCGCTCCTGGAGCGCTGCCCGGACCTCGCGCTCGACGCCCACCCGGCCGCGCTGGCCTGGCGCGAGGGCATGCTCATCCGGGGGCCGTACCGGCTGCCGGTGAGCTTCTGAACCCCGGCCCGTGCTCCTCTGACACCTCATCAGCCCTGACGCGCACGCGCGACCGCCGCTCCGCGCGTCCTTCACCACAGCGCACCGCTCTGCCACGCTGAGCGCCTCGACGATCACGCACACCGCCGGACCGGTGTGCGTACGAGCGCCAAGGAGAAGCCGTGCGACGTGCCGTCACCCTGTCCGCCCTCGCCGCCGCACTCGCCGCGACCGCGGCGGGCGCGGCCCTCGCCGTCGGTTCCGGTACGGCCGCCCGGCCCGAATCGCGGCACGGCTCGCTGCTCGACGCCGTGCCGCGGCGCGGGGTGCTGCGCGTCTGCACCACCGGCGACTACGCGCCGTTCAGCCGTCTCGACGCGCGGACGCACACGTACCGGGGCATCGACGTCGAGATGGCCGGGCAACTTGCCAAGAGCCTCGACGCCGAAGCGAAGTTCGTGGCCACGACCTGGGCGAAGCTGGTCGACGACCTGTCGGCCGGGCGCTGCGACATCGGCATGGGCGGCGTCTCCATCACGCCGGCCCGTGCCCGTAAGGCGTATTTCAGCGAGCCCTACCTCACCGACGGCAAGACGCCGGTCGTGCGCTGCGCGGACCAGGACGCGTACCGGACCCTGCGGCAGATCGACCGGCCGGGCGTGCGGGTGATCGTCAACCCGGGCGGCACCAACGAGCAGTTCGCCCGCGCGCACATCAAGCGCGCCGCGCTCACCGTCCACCCGGACAACACCACGATCTTCGACGAGATCGTCGCGGGCCGCGCCGATGTGATGATGACGGACGCGAGCGAGACCCGGTACCAGGCCAAACTCCATCCCGAGCTGTGCTCGGTCCACCCCGACAAGCCCTTCTCCTTCTCGGAGAAGGCGTACGCGCTGCCGCGCGGGGACGAGCAGTTCAAGCACTACGTCGACCAATGGGTCCATCTGGCCGCCCACGACGGCACGTTCGCCAAATTCCGGGACGAGTGGATGAAGTGACGGCCACCGGGCCACCGCGGAGGGCGCTCGTACGGTCAGAGCGCCCGTACGGGCAGAGGTGCTCGTACGGTCAGCGCACGTTCTCGTCAGTGCACGCGCACGGTCTGCGGGGCCGAGGCGGGCCCCGCCTTCGGGTGTGTGTCGTGCGGCCCGGACAGGACGTAGAGCACGCCCCTGAACTGGAAGGTGCCGCGGTGCCGGCCCGTGAGCCGGGCGTCGACGCGGGCCCGGTGCGCCGTGACCTTGCCGCACTTCACCGTCCGCCAGCGGCCGTGGTAGCCCGAGCGCCCCTGCACACAGGCCCGCAGGTAGCGGCCGCGGCCGCCGCTCTCGGAGCCGCTGACGCGGACTCCGAACATGTGCCCCACCCGCACCATGTGCTGGGATATCCGGATCTCGGTGCCGCTCTTGGCGAGCGCCGGAGCGGCGGGGAGCGCCACCGCGAACATCGCGCCGAGTGCGCCCACGACGGCCAGGCGCGCCGCGCGCCGGTTCATGCCGCTCATGCTGTTCATGCCGTTCATCAAGCCAGTCCTTCCGCGTCGCCCTGTCCGGGCCGGGCGGCCGCGGACGGCGATCATTAGACACCCCGTCCCGCCGACGTCCCAAGGCACCGGCTCACCCCGGTCTCATTTGTCCGGACAATCAGACCTCAGGACTTCCCGTCATCAGTTCATCCGGCTAGGCTCCCTGCGTGGCGAAGGATCAACCCCTCCAGTTCAGCGTGGACCGCAGCAGTCCGGTGCCGCTCTACTTCCAGCTCTCCCAGCAGCTCGAAGCGGCGATCGAGCACGGCAAGCTGGCGCCGGGCAGCCTGCTCGGCAACGAGATCGAGCTGGCCGGACGGCTCGGCCTGTCCCGGCCCACCGTCCGGCAGGCGATCCAGTCGCTGGTCGACAAGGGGCTCCTCGTCCGCCGCCGGGGCGTCGGCACCCAGGTGCTGCACAGCCAGGTCAAGCGCCCGCTGGAGCTGAGCAGCCTTTACGACGACCTCGAAGCGGCGGGCCAGCGACCCGCGACCCGCGTGCTGCGCCACTCCGCCGAGAGCGCCACCGCGGAGGTCGCGGCGGCCCTCGGCGTCCCCGAGGGCGCCGACGTCGTCCTCGTCGAGCGGCTGCGCCTCGCCCACGGCGAACCCATGGCCCACCTGCGCAACCACCTGCCCGCCGGGCTGCTCGACCTCGACGGCGCCGCGCTGGAGGAGACCGGCCTCTACCGCCTCATGCGCGCGGCCGGTATCACGCTGCACAGCGCCCGGCAGTCCGTCGGGGCCCGCGCCGCCACCGCCGAGGAGGGGGAGCGGCTGAGCGAGCCGGTGGGCGCTCCGCTGCTGACGATGGAGCGGACGACCTTCGACGACACCGGGCGGGCGGTCGAGTTCGGCTCGCACGTCTACCGCGCCTCGCGGTACGCCTTCGAGTTCCAGCTGCTCGTACGGTCGTGAGCGGTCGGTCGTGAGCCGTCGGTCGTGGGCCGTCGGCCGTGAGTGCTCGGCCGCACTTCGGCGCGTACGCCCGTGCGGCCCGGCGGTCAGAATGTTCTGACAAAGTCTTGACGCGGCGGTCCGCGCGCCGTTAGAACACCCCCAGCCGCCATCGGGCGGCCGCGGCGGAAGGCGGACCACGATGCGTAGGACCCGTACGGCAGCGGCTCCCGGTACGCGCGCCGGCGGCCTCGCCGCGGACCGCGCGACCTCCCCGATGGCGGAAAACCGCTCTCTGCGGGCCCCGCCGCCGTCACCGATACGGACGTGCCGGCTCTGGAGGAGTTCGCCGCTCGCGGGACCCGCTGGCCCCCCGGCGAACACTGGTAACGGATACTTGGGCGGCCGGGCCCGAATCCTTTCGGGCCCGGCCGCACCGTGACAGACAGTGAGAAGGGCAAGTCCTCGTGGCAAGGGTTCGGACAGGGGTACGTGCGTTCAGCGCCGTGCTGGCAGCGGTGCTCGGCGCGACCCTGGCAGGGTGCAGCAGTACGGGCGGCAAACGGGCGGAGGAGCGGGCCGCCAAGGCCGCCCAGGGACGGGCCGCCGTGGACACGCCGCGCTGGACCTTCGCGATGGTCACCCACTCGGGCGACGGCGACACCTTCTGGGACATCGTGCAGAACGGTGCGAAGCAGGCCGCCGCCAAGGACAACATCAAATTCCTCTACTCCCACAACAAAGAGGCGAACCAGCAGGCCCAGCTCGTCCAGGCCGCCATCGACCAGAAGGTCGACGGGCTGATCGTCACCCTCGCCAAGCCCGACGCGCTCAAGGCCGTCGTGGCCAAGGCGGAGAAGGCCGGCATCCCCGTGATCACGGTCAACTCCGGCTCCGAGGAGTCCAAGCGGTTCGGGGCGCTGACCCACATCGGCCAGGACGAGACGATCGCCGGCGAGGCCGTCGGCGAGGAGCTGAACGAGCGCGGCAAGAAGAAGGCCGTCTGCGTCCTGCACGAACAGGGCAACGTCGGCCACGAGCAGCGCTGCGCGGGCACGAAGAAGACCTTCAAGGGCGACCTGGAGAACCTCTACGTCGACGGCACCAACATGCCCGACGTCCAGGCCTCCATCGAGGCCAAGCTCCAGTCCGACAAGGACGTCGACGCCGTCGTCACCCTCGGCGCACCCTTCGCCCCCACCGCCGTCAAGGCCGCCGAGCAGGCCGGCAGCAAGGCCGAGGTCGACACCTTCGACCTCAACGCCAAGGTCGCCCGGTCCCTGTCGGACGGCTCCCTCGGGTTCGCCGTCGACCAGCAGCCGTACCTTCAGGGGTACGAGGCCGTCGACGTGCTGTGGCTCTACAAGTACAACGCCGACGTGCTCGGCGGCGGCAAGCCGGTCCTCACCGGCCCCCAGATCATCACCAAGGACGACTCGGCCGACCTGGAGAAGTACACGAAGCGGGGGACCCGATGAGCGCCCCGCCGACCGACACACCACCGGCCGCGGGGGACGAGAGACTGGTGCACCGCTCGCCGGCGCGCCGCCTGATGGGCCGCCCCGAGCTGGGCTCGGTCGTCGGCGCGATCGCCGTCTTCGTCTTCTTCGCGATCGTCGCCGACAACTTCCTCCAGGCGTCCAGCCTCAGCACCGTGCTGTACGCGTCCTCGACGATCGGCATCATGGCGGTGCCGGTGGCGCTGCTGATGATCGGCGGCGAGTTCGACCTGTCGACGGGCGTGATGGTCACCTCGTCGGCGCTGATCTCGTCGATGTTCAGCTACCAGATGACGGCCAATGTCTGGGTCGGCGTCGGGGTGTCCCTGCTGGTCACCCTCGCCATCGGGTTCTTCAACGGCTTCATGCTCACCCGCACCAAGCTGCCCAGCTTCATCATCACGCTCGGCACCTTCCTGATGCTCACGGGCCTGAACCTGGGGTTCACCAAGCTGATCAGCGGCACGGTCTCCACCAAGTCCATCGGCGACATGGAGGGCTTCTCCTCGGCCCGCGCCCTCTTCGCCTCGCACTTCTCCCTCGGCCCCGTCGACCTCCAGGTCACCATCGTGTGGTGGCTCGCCCTGGTGGCGCTGGCCACCTGGGTGCTGCTGCGCACCCGCGTCGGCAACTGGATCTTCGCGGTCGGCGGCGGCGCGGACGCGGCCCGCGCGGTCGGCGTCCCCGTCAACCGCACCAAGATCGGCCTCTATATGGCGGTCGCCTTCGCCGCCTGGGTCTCCGGCCAGCACCTGCTCTTCTCCTACGACGTGGTGCAGTCCGGCGAGGGCGTCGGCAACGAGTTCCTCTACATCATCGCGGCCGTCATCGGCGGCTGCCTGATGACCGGCGGCTACGGCTCGGCGATCGGGTCCGCGGTCGGCGCGTTCATCTTTGGCATGACCAGCAAGGGCATCGTGTACGCGCAGTGGAACCCGGACTGGTTCAAGTTCTTCCTCGGAGGGATGCTCCTCCTGGCGACCCTGCTGAACGCATGGGTCCGCAAGCGTGCGGAGGCAAGCAAGTGACGGCTCTCGTCGAGCTCACCGACGTCAGCAAGTTCTACGGGAACATCCGCGCCCTGGAAGGGGTGTCCCTGGAGGTCCACGCGGGCGAGATCACCTGCGTGCTGGGCGACAACGGCGCCGGCAAGTCCACCCTCATCAAGATCATCGCGGGGCTGCACCGGCACGACGCGGGCACCTTCGAGATCGAGGGCGAACCGGCCGGCCTCGGCTCCCCGCGCGAGGCCCTGGACCGCGGCATCGCCACCGTCTACCAGGACCTCGCCGTCGTCCCCCTGATGCCGGTCTGGCGCAACTTCTTCCTCGGCTCCGAGCCCACCAAGGGCGCCGGGCCCTTCAAGCGCCTCGACGTCCAGCGGATGCGCGAGACGACCCGCGCCGAGCTGCTGCGCATGGGCATCGACCTGCGCGACGTCGACCAGCCGATCGGCACCCTCTCCGGCGGCGAGCGGCAGTGCGTGGCCATCGCCCGCGCCGTCTACTTCGGCGCCAAGGTGCTCGTACTCGACGAGCCCACCGCGGCGCTCGGCGTCAAGCAGTCCGGAGTGGTGCTCAAGTACGTCGCCGCCGCTCGTGACGCCGGTCTCGGCGTGGTCCTCATCACGCACAACCCGCACCACGCCTACCTCGTCGGCGACCGGTTCATCCTGCTCAAGCGCGGTGCGATGGCCGGCAGCCACGCCAAATCCGAGATCGCCCTGGACGAGCTCACCCGGCAGATGGCGGGCGGCAGCGAGCTGGAGCAGCTCAGCCACGAGCTGGCGCGCGCGCCGGGCCCGGACGTCATCGGGGGCCGCGCGGTGGAAGAACCGGTCGAGGGGGACGCCGCGGAAGACGTACCGCCGTCCGGCGAAAGGGGCGACCGGCCGTCCGGCGCCTCCACGGCGGACCGCGACCAGGAGTGACCGCGCGCCGCACACCACGTGTGAGGCACAATCGGCCACGGCGGGCCGAGCCCGCCACGCCCGACCGCAGGACCGAGGCGACGCGCCTCCCGAGACACCCGCAGGGACGACGACTCGTGCGACCACGCACCCCAGGCGAACGCACCGCCCGCACCGTGAGCGTGGCCCGCACCGGCCGCGCGGCGAGCGCGGCGCGCAGAGCGGCCGGCGCAGAATCCGGCGAAGGGGGCAGGCGATGAGCATGTACCGCGAACGGGTGCACCGGGGCTCCGCCCGGGCGACCGTGCTCAAGACCGTGGGGACGCGCGAGCGGCGCTCGCACCTGACCGCGCCCCGGGTGCCGACCGTCGGCATCGACATCGGCGGTACCAAGGTGATGGCCGGGGTCGTCGACGCGGACGGCAACATCCTGGAGCAGGTGCGCACCGAGACCCCGGACAAGTCCAAGAGCCCCAAGGTCGTCGAGGACACCATCACGGAGCTGGTCCTGGACCTCTCCGACCGGCACGATGTGCACGCGGTCGGCATCGGCGCGGCCGGCTGGGTCGACGCGCACCGCTCCCGCGTGCTCTTCGCCCCCCACCTGTCCTGGCGCGACGAGCCACTCCGCGACCGGCTGGCCGGCCGGCTCGCGGTGCCCGTGATGGTCGACAACGACGCCAACACCGCAGCCTGGGCCGAATGGCGGTTCGGCGCCGGCCGCGGCGAGGACCACCTCGTCATGATCACGCTCGGTACGGGCATCGGCGGCGCGATCCTGGAGGACGGCCAGGTCAAGCGGGGCAAATACGGGGTCGCGGGCGAGTTCGGCCATATGCAGGTCGTGCCGGGCGGCCACCGCTGCCCGTGCGGCAACCGCGGCTGCTGGGAGCAGTACAGCTCCGGCAACGCCCTGGTCCGCGAGGCGCGCGAGCTCGCCGCCGCCGACTCCCCGGTCGCGCACACCATCATCGAGCGGGTCGGCGGCCACGTCCACGAGATCACCGGGCCGCTCATCACCGAGCTGGCCCGACAGGGCGACGCCATGTGCGTCGAACTGCTCCAGGACATCGGCCAGTGGCTCGGCGTCGGCATCGCCAACCTCGCCGCCGCCCTCGACCCCTCCTGCTTCGTCATCGGCGGCGGCGTCAGCGCCGCCGACGACCTGCTTATCGGCCCGGCCCGGGACGCCTTCCGCCGCCACCTCACCGGCCGCGGCTACCGGCCGGAGGCCCGTATCGTCAAGGCCCAGCTGGGCCCTGAGGCGGGCATGGTGGGCGCCGCCGACCTGGCCCGGCTCGTCGCCCGCCGCTTCCGGCGCGCGAACCGCCGCCGCGTGGAGCGGTACGAGCGCGCCGGGGTCACCGTGCGGCTCGCGCCGCGCGGGCAGACGGGCCGCGGATGATCGCCGCCGACCGCACCGCCGCGTCCGACCCGCCGCACGACGCGGGCGGCGGCGGCTCCACGGGCCCCGGCCGCCGCCCGCCGCGCCGCTGGCTCAAGCCCCTCATCGTCTTCCTGCTGATCGCGATCCCGGCCGGCTACCTCTACATCTCCGCGATGCAGAGCCGCGGTGGCGGCGACGCCAAGCAGGAGCAGGCCGCCAAGACCGGCCTGGAGGAGGGCTGGCCCTCCCGGCTCCAGCGCCGCGTCTACGGCGTCTGGATTCCGCCGTACTCCGCGGACGTGGCCAGCTACGAGACCAACTCCTGGAAGCACAGCTCGCTGTACCTCCAGTTCACGACCTCCGCCGAGGGCTTCGAGACCTTCCTGAACAAGGTCGGCAGCGCGCCGGACGAGCTCAAGGACGGCGAGGTCACCATCGACGACGACCAGGCCGACGAGGTCGGCTGGAAGTTCGAGGGCGACCACAAATGGCGCGGCACCGTGCACACGCAGAAGAAGCCGCTGCCGACCCTCCAGATCACGGCGAACGCGGACGACCCGGAGCACCCGAGGGTGTTCATCGTCTCGACCAGCGCACCGTGACGCGCGCCGGGCGGGGACGAGCGTGTGACGCGGGTGCCGCAGGCGTCCTCCTATGACAGGCGTGGCACAGACACTCGCCTGAGGCACGTGCGGTACGGGCGGGACAGGCGCTCACCGCTGCCCGTATGACGTGTCCTTCCGCCGACGGGCCGGACCGGGCGCTCACCGCTGCCCGGCGTCGGAGAGCGGTTCCGCCGAGGGCCAGCGGCCCTCGGCGGCGGCGACCCCGACCTGCCGGATCACTTCGCCCGCGACGACGTCCACCGCGGCCGGTACGCGCCCGGTGCGCGGTCGTGCGAGCACGACCGACCGCCACACCTCGGGCGCGCACAGGGGAGCGGCGCAGAGCAGCCCGGCGGCGATCTCCTCGGTGAGACCGACCGCGGGCAGGATCGTCCAGCCGTGACCGGCGCGCGTCAGTTTCTTCTGCAGGCTCATCGAGTTGGTGCTCACGCTGCTGCTCAGCGCGGCGCCGGCCCGCCGCGCGCCGCCGTCGACCAGGGTGCGCAGTCCGTGGCCCGGGGCCGGCAGGACGAGCTTCCGCGCGGCGGCGTCGGCGAACGGTACGGGCGTGTCCGGGCGCAGACCGGCCTGCGGCGGCGCGGCGATCCAGAGCCGTTCCCGGACGAGCGGGGTGACGTTCAGCGACGGTGAGCCGGTCAGGTTGTACAGCAGGCTCAGGTCCAGGTCGCCCTCGTCGAGCCAGCGCCGCAGATGCCCGGAGTAGGCGATCCGCAGCCGGAGTTCGATGCCGGGGTGGGCGCGGGTGATCCGGTCGACGAGCGGTTCGGCGAGCAGTTCGGCGGTGCTCTCCAGCAGCCCGAGCGTCACGATGCCCGTCAACGCACCCGCAGTCGGGGCGAGTTCGGCACGGGCCCGGTCGAGCTCGGCGAAGGCCCGCCGGGCGCGTGCCACGAGCAGTTCGCCGGCCTCGGTCGTCCGCATGCCGGTGCGGGTGCGCTCGAACAGCGGGACGGCGAGCTCGTCCTCAAGCGACTTGATCTGCCTGGTCACCGCGGGCTGGACGAGATGCAGCAGTTCCGCCGCGCGGGTCACACTGCCCGCCTCGGCGACGGTCACCAGGGCTTTGAGCTGTCTCAGGTCCATCGCGGCCGCGCATGCCTCCATCACGAGAAGGTATTTCTCTCCCCGGAGAATCATGATTCATGATGGCGGGGCCGGCACCTTCCGAGGCGGAGCGGAGACCACACCATGGACGGGCTCACCGAAGAGGAAAGCGCGATCGTCTCGCTGGTGGGCGAGTTCGTCGACCGTGAGGTGAAGCCGGTCGCGCGGGAACTGGACCACACCGACACCTACCCCGAGCAGCTCATCGAGCAGATGAAGGCCATGGGCGTCTTCGGCCTCGCGGTCCCGGAGCCCTGGGGGGAAGCGGCGGTGTCGGCGCAGTGCTACGCGGCCGTGACCGAGGAACTGGCCCGGGGGTGGATGAGCCTGGCCGGCGCGATGGGCGGGCACACCGTCGTCGCCAAGCTGATCACCGCGTTCGGCACGCGGCAGCAGCAGGACACGTACCTGCCGAGGATGGCGACCGGCGAGGTACGCGCGACCATGGCGCTGACCGAGCCGGGCGGCGGCTCGGACCTCCAGGCCATCCGCACGGTCGCCCGCCGCGACGGCGAGCAGTACGTCGTGGACGGCTCGAAGACCTGGATCACCAACGCCCGCCGCTCCCAGCTGATCGCGCTGCTGTGCAAGACGGACCCCTCGGCGGAACCGGCCCACAAGGGCGTGAGCATCCTGCTGGTCGAACAGGGCCCGGGTCTCCAGATCTCCCGCGACCTGCCGAAACTCGGCTACAAGGGCGTCGAGAGCTGCGAGCTGGCCTTCGACGGCCTCCGCGTCCCCGTCGGCGCGCTGCTCGGCGGCGCGGAGGGCCACGGGTTCGCGCAGATGATGCGCGGCCTGGAGATCGGCCGGATCCAGGTCGCGTGCCGCGCGGTCGGCGTCGGCCGCGCGGCGCTGGAGGACGCGCTGCGCTACGCCCAGGAGCGCGAGAGCTTCGGGCAGCCGATCTGGCAGCACCAGTCGATCGGCAACTACCTGGCGGACATGGCCACCAAACTGGAGGCCGCCCGCCAGCTCGTGCGCTACGCCGCGCGCCGCTACGACTCCGGCGAACGGGCCGACCTGGAGGCCGGGATGGCCAAACTCTTCGCCTCGGAGACGGCGATGGAGGTGGCCCTCAACGCCGTTCGCATCCACGGCGGTTACGGCTATTCGACGGAGTTCGACGTCGAACGCTACTTCCGGGACGCCCCGCTCATGATCGTCGGCGAGGGCACCAACGAGATCCAGCGCAACGTCATCGCCCGCCAACTGGTCAAGCGCCACCGCATCTGAGCGTTCCGAGGAATCGAGCAGCCGGGCAATCGAGTAGCCGGGAAACCGAGCGACCGAGCACCTCACCACCTCAGCATCCGAGCACCTGAAAGGGGGCCGACGTGTCGCACCCGCTCGACGGCATCACCGTCGTCTCGCTCGAACAGGCCGTCGCGGCGCCGTTCGCCACCCGCCAGCTCGCCGACCTCGGCGCACGGGTCATCAAGGTGGAACGCCGGGGCGCCGGCGACTTCGCCCGCGGCTACGACCGTACGGTGCACGGGCAGTCCAGCTATTTCGTCTGGCTCAACCGCGGCAAGGAAAGCGTCGAACTGGACCTCAAGGCCCCCGAGGACCGGGCGCTGCTCCACGCGTTGCTGGCCCGTGCCGACGTCTTCGTACAGAATCTCGCGCCGGGCGCCGCCGACCGCCTCGGGCTCGACGCGGCCACCCTCCGCGCGGCCCGGCCCGGACTGATCCACTGCTCGCTGTCCGGCTACGGCCCCACCGGGCCGTACCGCGCCAAGAAAGCGTACGACCTGCTCGTACAGTGCGAGACAGGGCTGGTGATGGCCACCGGCACACCGGCGGAACCGGCGAAGGCCGGGCTCTCGATCGCCGACATCGCCACCGGCATGTACGCGTACAGCGGCATCCTGACGGCGTTGTACAAACGCGAACGCACTGGCCGGGGCGCGACGTTGGGCGTGGCCATGCTCGACGCGCTCGGGGAATGGATGAGCCAGCCCGCCTACTTCTCCCACTACGGCGGCGAACTCGCACGGCGGACCGGGGCCCGGCACCCCTCGATCTCGCCCTACGGCCCCTACCGCACCGGCGACGGAACGGTCTTCCTCGGCGTCCAGAACGACCGTGAGTGGTCCGCGCTGTGCCGGACCGTGCTCGACAGGCCGGAGCTCGAAGGCGACCCCGGGTTCGCGACCAATGTGGCCAGAGTCGCGCACGACGCCGAGGTCACCGCGGCGATCGAGTCGGCGTTCGCCCGGCTGACCGCCGCCGAAGCCGTCGACCTGCTCGACGCCGCCGGAATCGCCAACGCCACGCTGCGCACCCCGGACGAGTTGATCGGCCACCCCCAGCTGACCGCGCGCGACCGCTGGCGGGCCGTGGACACCCCGGGCGGGCCGGTGCGCGCACTGCTGCCACCGGTCGAGGTGGAGGGCCGCGAAGCGCTGATGCGCCCGGTGCCCGCCCTCGGCGAGCACAACACCGCCCTGCGTACGGAGTTCGGCCCGCGCGCGACCGGGCGGTACGGGGGCGCGGCCGATGGGCGCAGGGACGCGGAGGAAACCGTCGAACGCCGGGAGACCATCCTGCCCGGCCCCGCCCGGGACCTGGGCGTGCTGCTCGGCGTCACGGTGCCCGACCTGGACGCGGGGGAGGGGCTGCCGCTGCTGTGGCACTGGCTCTACCTGCTGGACCGCCCGGCGCTGACCGACCTCGCCGCCGACGGGCACCCGTTCCGCGGCGGCGTCCCCGCGCACCCGGGGCCCGGGCGCCGGCGCATGTGGGCAGGCGGGCGCGTCCGGCTGCGGGGCGTGCTGCGCTGCGGCGAACAGGCGGTCCGCCGCACGAAGGTCCTCTCCGTCCATGAGAAAAAGGGCCGTTCCGGGCCGCTCACGTTCGTGGTGGTCGGGCACCGGATCGAACAGCGCGGCGAGGTGGTCGTAGAGGAGGAGCAGGACATCGTGTACCGGCCGCTGCCGGCTGAGCGCCCTGAGCCTTCCGCGGCCGCTGAGCCCGGCGCGCCCGTGGCGGCCTCCCCGGACGAATGGGCCATCGACGTCTCGCCCGTACTGCTCTTCCGGTTCTCGGCCCTGACGTACAACGCGCACCGCATCCACTACGACCGCGACTACTGCCGCGACGTCGAGGGATACCCCGGCCTGCTCACGCACGGCCCGCTGCAGGCGATCGCCATGGCCGAGAAGGCACGCGCCGGCGGCGTCTCCGGCCGGGTGTCGTTCGACTACCGGCTGACCTCCCCGCTCTTCGACGACCAGGGCATGGTGGTCGGCGCGGCCCCCGGCGAGGACGGCGAGACCGTCACCGCGGTCCGCGACGCCTACGGGCGGCGAACCGCGACCGGCACGCTGCGGAGACTGGACCGATGACGGCCGCCCTCGCCGCCGCCCGTACGTTCCTGTTCGTGCCCGGCGACCGGCGACCCGGCCTTCACCGGACGGCCCGGAGCCCGCCGAGTTCCCGTACCGCGCCCAGTTCCCCGGGCCCGCCGCCGAGAGGAGCACGTACGTACCTCCGGGCGTCCGCGGAGCGCACCGCTACCATGACCACTCCCGTCGAGACGATCGGCTGGTGATCGGCACCGGGGCCGGGCAGGCCGCGACTACCATCAAAACGGTCCGCACCGGGCGCGACCTGCACAACTGACCCCTGGGCGGTGCCGGACGCGCAGGCGGCACGGCCCGGCGGTTGTGACTGATTGTGAGAGATGAGAGCGTGCGGAGCGTGAGCGAGACGACGACTGAAGCCCTGCAATACCGGTGTGACGGGCCGGAGCAGGCCCCGGTCCTGATCATGGGACCGTCCCTCGGGACGACCTGGCATATGTGGGATCGGCAGATCCCGGAGCTGACCCGCCACTGGCGTGTGCTCCGCTTCGACCTGCCCGGCCACGGCGGTGCGCCCGCGCACCCCGCCACCGCCGTCGGGGACCTCACCGACCGGCTGCTGGTCACCCTCGACCAGCTGGGCATCGAGAGATTCGGCTACGTCGGCTGCTCGATCGGCGGGGCGATCGGCGCCGACCTCGCCCTGCGCCACCCGCACCGCCTCGCCTCGCTGGCCCTCGTCGCGTCCTCCGCCCGGTTCGGGACCGCGGACGCCTGGCGGCAGCGCGGCGTGGTGGTCCGTACGAACGGGCTCGACCCGATCGCCCGCTCCGCGCCGGAGCGCTGGTTCACCCACGGCTTCGCCGCGGCCCAGCCCGCGATCGTGGAATGGGCCGTACAGATGGTCCGTACCACCGACCCCGGCT
Organism: Streptomyces sp. NPDC050610; assembly: GCF_040654875.1. Lineage (NCBI taxonomy): Bacteria > Bacillati > Actinomycetota > Actinomycetes > Kitasatosporales > Streptomycetaceae > Streptomyces > Streptomyces sp. NPDC050610. The sequence goes on from NZ_JBFAIV010000005.1 coordinate 321,682, forward strand.
GCTACATCGCCGCCTGCGAGGCTCTCGCCTCCTTCGACGTGCGTGCGGAGCTCGGCCGCGTCGGCGTGCCGACCCTGGTGCTCGTCGGCGCGGAAGACCAGGTCAGCCCGCCCGCCGACGCGCGCGTCCTGGTCGCCGGGATACCCGACGCCAGGCTCGCCCTGGTTCCCGGCACCTCGCATCTCGCGCCCGTCGAGCAGCCCGCCGCCGTCACCGATCTGCTGGTCCGGCACTTCACCACCTCCTGGCAGAGCGGTTACGAGCAGACCGGCCCCCACGCCATCACCCCGCCCGTGCCCAAGCCGCAGCTCACGCCCCCGCCGCCGCCCACCGCGGCGCCCGCCGTGCCCAGCGGCCCCGTCGCCGCCATCGCCTCCGCCGAGCAGCCCGTCGCGACCGGCGGCCCCGCCGTTGAGGCGTACGAAGCGGGCATGAAGGTACGGCGCGAAGTGCTCGGCGACGCCCACGTGGACCGCGCCGAAGCGGCCAAGGACGACTTCACGGGCGACTTCCAGGACTTCATCACCCGCTACGCCTGGGGCGAGGTGTGGAGCCGCCCCGGACTCGACCGGCACACCCGCAGCGTGATCACCCTCACGGCGTTGGCCGCCCGCGGCCACCTCGACGAGCTGGCCTTCCACACCCGCGCCGCGCTCCGCAACGGCCTCACCCCCGAGGAGATCAAGGAAGTGCTGCTCCAGACCGCCGTCTACTGCGGGGTGCCGACCGCCAATTCCGCCTTCGCCGTGGCGCAGCGCGTGATCCGGGAGGAGACCAGCCCGCACGCGTAGCAGGATGGAAGCATGAACCTCACGAAGCACAGCCACGCCTGCGTCCGGTTGGAGAAGGACGGCCAGACCCTCGTCATCGACCCCGGCGGCTTCAGCGAGCAGGACGCGGCCGTCGGCGCGGACGCCGTGCTGGTCACCCACGAACACCCGGACCACTTCGACGAGGGCCGGCTCCGGGCCGCCCTGGACGCCAATCCGGCCGCCGAGATCTGGACGCTGCGCAGCGTCGCCGACCAGGTCTCCGCGGCCTTCCCGGGCCGCGTCCACACCGTCGGCGACGGTGACACTTTCACCGCCGCCGGCTTCGACGTGCAGGTCCACGGTCAGCTGCACGCCGTCATCCACCCCGACATCCCGCGCATCACCAATGTCGGCTATCTGGTGGACGGCTCCGTCTTCCACCCCGGCGACGCGCTGACCCTCCCCGGGCAGTCCGTGGACACTCTGCTGGTCCCGGTGATGGCTCCGTGGAACAAGGTCGGCGAGATCATCGACTACGTCCGCGAGATCGGGCCCCGGCGCGCCCTCGACGTCCACGACGCGCTGCTCACCGGCCTCGCCCGGCCCGTCTACGACCGGATGCTCGGCCCGGACGGGCCCGGGGTCGCCGGGGCGGACCACCTCCGGCTCGCCCCGGGCGAGAGCGTCGGGCTGTGACCGGAGCTGAGGCCCGAACCGTGACCGGATCTGAGGCCCGAGCCGTGACCGGAGCCGCGGCCCGAGCCGTGACGGGAGCCGCGGCCCGAGCCGTGACCGGGGCTGTGACTCGGGCGATGACCTGGACCGGCACCGCCGGACGGTGACTGTCGGACCCGGGCGGTAGGTTTACGGGCATGCGCATCGCCACATGGAACGTCAACTCGATCACCGCCCGGCTGCCCCGGCTGCTGGCCTGGCTGGAGAGCAGCGGCACGGATGTGCTGTGCGTCCAGGAGACCAAGTGCGCCGAGGCGCAGTTCCCCTTCGACGCGCTGCGCGAGCTCGGCTACGAGGCCGCCGTCAACGCGACCGGCCGGTGGAACGGCGTGGCCCTGCTGTCCAAGGTCGGCCTCGACGACGTGGTCGTCGGGCTGCCCGGCGGCCCGGAGTACGACGGCGCGCAGGAGCCCCGCGCCGTCTCGGCCACCTGCGGCCCCGCCCGCGTCTGGTCGGTCTACGTGCCCAACGGCCGCGAGGTCGACCACGCCCACTACGCGTACAAGCTCCGCTGGTTCGAGGCGCTGAAGGCGGCGGTCGCGGACGACGCCGCGGGGGAGCGCCCCTTCGCCGTCCTCGGCGACTTCAATGTCGCGCCCACCGACGAGGACGTATGGGACCGGGCCCTCTTCGAGGGCGCGACGCACGTCACCCCCGCGGAGCGCGACGCGCTCGCCGCCCTCCGCGAGACCGGCCTGTCCGACGTGGTGCCCCGCCCGCTCAAGTACGACCGCCCGTACACCTACTGGGACTACCGCTCCCTCGGCTTCCCGAAGAACAAGGGCATGCGCATCGACCTCGTCTACGGCAACGGCGGTTTCGCCAAGGCCGTCTCCGACTCCTACGTCGACCGGGAGGAGCGCAAGGGCAAGGGCGCCTCGGACCACGCCCCCGTCGTCGTCGACCTGGACCTGTGAGCGGCGGGACGCCCCGCCCCGCTCACCCCAGCAGATCCCGCAGCTCGACCGCGTCGGCGAACGCCCGCATCCCCGCGTCGTTGGGGTGCAGATGGTCGCCGCTGTCGTAGGCGGGCAGCATCCGCTCGGGGCGGTCCGGGTCGCGGATCACGGCGTCGAAGTCCACCACGGCGTCGAAGCGGCCCTCGCCCGAGCGGATGAAGGCGTTGACCTTCACACGCTGCTTGTCGGCCGCGGGCGTGCAGTACGTCTCGCCCGCGCACGGCGCGACGGTGGCCATCACCACGCGCAGCCCCCGCGCGTGCGCCCGCGCCGTGACGGCCTGCAGCCCCGCGACGACCTCCTCGGCCGAGGTGCCCGCGCGCACGTCGTTGACGCCCTCGAAGACGAGGACCGTACGGGCCGAGGTCTGGCCCAGCACATCGCGGTCCAGCCGGTGCTGCGCGCTCACCCCGCTGGCGATCGTCGACACGCCGTCCCCCGGATAGCGGTCGGTCACCACGCGGTTCCCGGAGATGGACTCGTTGAGCACCCCCAGCCGCGGCACCGCGTGCTGCGCCGCGAGCCGGCGCCACAGCAGATCGGGCCAGCGCCGGTTGGCGTCGGGCGTCGAGTTGGCGCCGTCGGTGATCGAGTCGCCGAGCGTCACCACCGACCCCGGCCCGCCCCCGACGTCCACCCCGGTCAGCAGCGGCCAGGTGGCGAGCGACTGGCCGTACGAGCCGCCGGCGCGCTCGCCCGTACGGTCCCCGCTGTCGTCGGCGCTCAGATAGGAGCGCTGCAGGGCCAGGGTGTGCACCGGCAGCGCGCTCACCGTCCCCGGCAGGTGCACGCTCACCAGCAGATTGGCCCCCGCGGGCACCCGGAACCCCACCGGGTCGCTGAACTGCTCGGCCCCCGCCGCGACTTCGGCCCCCGCCCGGCCGCCGAACCGCAGCGGCACGGGCCGGCCCGCCGCCTCGGCGCCGCTCGCCTGGAGCGCCACGCTCGCGTGCCCGATCGCAACGGGCCGCCCCGCGAAGGTGTTGGCCAGCCGGATACGGGCCCGCGGCCCGCCCGCGCTCGTATGCACGACGAGCCGCAGCGTCCGGTCCCGCCACGGCCCGACCGCCGTGTACCCGGACGCGGACGCCGCCCAGCTCCCCGTCCACCCCTTGGGCTCGGCCCGTACCGCCACCGCGAACACATGCAGACCGGCCGCCGCGCCGGCGGCCTTCGGCAGCACCACGGACGCGATCTCCCGGCCGCGCGCCACCGGCACCGTCACCACGTACAGCCGGGCCTTCTCCGTGCGCTGCCCGGCGGGGGAGTTGAGGTGCGGCAGCGCGACCGCCTTCGTCGCGAGCGGGCCGGTCCGCCAGTCCGGCGCGGTCAGCACGTACGTACCGCGCGAGCCGTCCCGGTAGCGCACCGTGCCGCTGCCGCTCGCCGCGCCGCCGCCCGTACCGGCGACGAGGAAGGAGACGGCGTCGCCGCGCCCGGCCAGCCGCACGCGCTGCCCGTCGGCGCGCACGTTGTCGGGTGTCCCGGCGGCGGACCGCGGCAGCCGCAGCCGGGCCCCGTCGAAGCCGAGGGCGCGGCCCGGCGTCCAGCCCGCGGCGGCCAGGTCCTGGGCGGAGAGCGAGTTGCCGCCGCCGTCGAAGTCCGCGGCGCCGGGCCGGGCGTCGTCACTGACGGCCGTATTGTCGAAGAGCCGCTCCAACGGGAGCGGCTCGGCGGGGCGTTGTGCGGCGAGGGCGGGCGCGCCCGTGACGGCCAGGGTCAGTGCGACGCCCGTCGCGACGAGCCCGGCCGCGGCCGCGGGTCTGTGCCGGCCGTTCCCGCCGCGCGCTCCGTGGAACGTGTGTACGAGCATGTGTGCTGCCTCCCGTATCCCGTCGGCGCGTGAACCGGTCCGTGCGGCCCGTGCGCGCGCCGGTCCATGAAGCCGGTGTGTGAAGAGGGGGCGCTCCAGAGGCCCCGGTGGCGACCCTGCTATGGCGGGATGAAGCTAAAGAGGCGCCTGGGCGACGTCAAGGAGGCCCAATGGGCCAAGAGGGTGTGCCGCGCGCCTGTGGTGAGGGCGTCCGCACGGGTGGGAACCTGTGCGGTATGAACATTCCCTTCTTGGACAACTGGCGCAAGCGGCACGGGCCGGAACACGGGATGACGCCGGCCGGGGCGCTCGACATGGATCCGGAAGGCATCGCCGAACTGCTCTCGGAGTGCGAACTGCTGCGCGCCCAGGCCCAGTCGGCGGGGGTGGTGCTGGACGACTCGGCCGCGTCGCTGGCGGCGCTGGACCAGTTGCAGCCGCGCTGGCGCGAGGACCCGGAGCTGCTGCCGTGGCTCGGCAACGACGCCGGACTGTATCTGGGCACGGTCGTCGTCCGCACGGTCGCCGGCGCGGGCTGGCGCGTCCGGCCGGACGGCCAGCCCGTCGTCCTGCTCGGCAACGGCCGGGAGGCCGACGTGGTCGAGGCGGGACAGGCGTGGGCGGCCGAGGGCGCGCCCGAGCTGTCCCAGCTGTACGCGGAGATCGCGGAGAGCTGACGGGCGCCCTCGGGCACGGTGGGACGGAGGACCGTCCGGACGGCGGACTACGCCCGGCATGCCGGCGCTCTTGCGTGCGCGCGGACGGGACGGGACGGAGGGATGACGGGCTCTCGGGCACTGCCCCTGGCTGACGACGGGACTCTCGGGCCCGGACGGCTCTTTAGCAGACGACGGGGCTCTCGGACCCCGGACAGCCGCCGGCCGACGTCGGGCTCTCGGACCGCGGAAGACTGTCGGTCGGCGACGGGTCCTCAGGCCCCGGAAGGCTGTCGGCCGACGGCCGCCTCCCGGTCCCCGCCCCGTTAGCTGACGAACGGAATCGAGTACTCCAGCCGCCACCGGTCCGCCCGCACCACGATGTCGGCGGTCTCCACGGCCCGGTCGTCGGAGTCGAAGTGCGTGCGCTCGACGACCGTCACGCACTGCCCGACCGCGCAGCCCAGCGCCTCCGCCTCCCGGCTGGTCGCCGGCCGCGACCCGACCAGGTCCTGTGCCCGTACGACCCGGATGCCGATGGCGGCCAGCCGCCCGCGCACCCCGCGCCGGGCGTACGGGCCGCGCTCCGGGTGGGCGACGTCCGTGCCCTCGGTCACCGACCGCGGCTCCCAGCTGGTGGCGAGCTGCACGGGGCGCCGGTTGGCGAGGTACTCGTACTGGGTGCAGAGCACGCCGGTGTCCGGGGCCAGCCCCAGCCGGACGGCGATCCGGTCCGGCGCGGCCATCTCGGTGGAGGTGGCCTCCCAGGTCAGCGATGTGTCCGAGGCCCCGTCGAAAGACGCTCGGTCGAAAGAGGCCCGGTCGAAAGCGGCCCGGTCGAGCGGCGGGCACATGTCGGCGTCGCGCTCGCGTTCCGGGTCGTACCCGCGGATCACCGTCGCGAAGGGGGAGTCGACGGCCCCGGTGGAGCGCAGCAGCGCGCCGAGCGGCGCCCGGTCGCTGACGAACACCCCGCGCCCGAACTGCCCTTCCGCGTACCCGGCGGCCTTCAGCACGCGCACCGCGCGGTCCACCGTCTGATCGCTCGCGTCGTACGCGCGCTTGAGCTCGGAGCGGGAGGGGATGCGGTCGCCGACGCTCAGGGAGCCCTCGTCGATCCGCTGCCGGAGGTCGTCGGCGATGCGCTGGTAGACGGGCCTGAGGTCACACACCTGGGGTCCTTTCGCACGAAGTGCCCCTCAGGCTAGGTACCCAGGCCCGCTCTGCGTACCTAGGTTCTGTCGCCAAAAGTCGGTTAATCCCCGTCGTGTGCGTGTCGTCCCGGAAGTCCCGTATTGGGATGGATAGTTTGCGGTGACCGCGACACGGTTGAGAGTGGGTAGAGCTGGGTATGGCCGTCGATCCATTGATCGAGCTGCGTGATGTGAACAAGCACTTCGGCTCGTTGCACGTCCTGCGGGACATCAACCTCACCGTCGGCCGCGGGGAGGTGGTGGTCGTCATCGGCCCCTCCGGCTCCGGCAAGTCGACCCTGTGCCGGACCATCAACCGCCTGGAGCCGGTCGAGTCCGGCACCATCCTCCTCGACGGGAAGCCGCTGCCCGAAGAAGGCAAGAGCCTCGCGCGGCTCCGCGCCGAGGTCGGCATGGTCTTCCAGTCCTTCAACCTCTTCGCCCACAAGAGCGTGCTGGCGAACGTCTCCCTGGCGCAGATCAAGGTCAGAGGGCGGAAGAAGGAACAGGCCGACAAGCGCTCGCGCGAACTGCTGGAGCGCGTCGGGCTCGCCTCGCACGCCGGGAAGTATCCGGCCCAGCTCTCCGGCGGCCAGCAGCAGCGCGTCGCCATCGCCCGCGCGCTCGCCATGGACCCCAAGGCGCTGCTCTTCGACGAGCCGACCTCCGCGCTCGACCCGGAGATGATCAACGAGGTGCTGGAGGTCATGCGGCAACTCGCCCGCGACGGGATGACGATGGTCGTCGTCACCCATGAGATGGGGTTCGCCCGCTCGGCCGCCAACCGGGTCGTGTTCATGGCCGACGGGTGCGTCGTCGAGGACCGTGAGCCCGAGGAGTTCTTCACCGCGCCGGAGAGCGACCGCGCCAAGGACTTCCTGTCCAAGATCCTCAAGCACTGAGCGGGGGAGCGGACATGAACTCGGCTTCCCGAACCGTGGCTTCCCGCAGCACGGCCTCCCGCCGCACGACTCCCCGCCCAGCGGCCGTCCGCCCCACGGCCGTCCGATCCATGACCGCCCGCCCCACGGCTTCCCGCCCCGCGGGCCTCCCGCCCCGGCCCCGCCGGATCGCGGCGGCCCTCGCCCTCACCGGGCTCGCCCTCGCCGCCGCGGCCTGCGGCAAGTCCGGCAGCCCGCCCGTCAAGGGCCCGCCGGCCAGCGCCCTGCCCGTCTACCGGGTGGCCGACGGCTTCCGGCTGCCCGGTTCCGCCACCTGGAAGCGCGCCCGCGCCCGCGGCCACCTCGTCGTCGGCGCCAAGGAGGACCAGCCCTATCTGGGCGAGAAGGACCCCGCCAGCGGCCGCTACTCGGGCTTCGACGTCGAGATCGCCAAGATGATGTCGGCCTCCCTCGGCTTCGACCCGAAGACGATCCGGTTCAAGACCATCGCCTCCGCCAACCGCGAGACCGCGCTCCAGAACGGCCAGATCGACTACTACGTGGGCACCTACACCGTGAACGCCCTGCGCAAGAAGCAGGTCGGGTTCGGCGGCCCGTACTACATGGCAGGCCAGGGGCTGCTCGTACGGACCGACGAGAAGGACGTCCACGGCCCCCGCGACCTCGACGGCAAGAAGGTCTGCTCGGCCGCGGGCTCCACACCGCTCCAGCGCCTGGAGGCCGACTACCCCAAGGCCGACGCCGTCGCGTACGACACGTACTCGATCTGCGTCGACAACCTGCTCACCTATCAGGTGGACGCGGTCACCACCGACGACAGCATCCTGATGGGCTACGCGGCCAAGGTGCCCGACGAGCTGAAGCTGGCGGGCAAGCCGTTCTCGAAGGAGCCGTACGGCATCGGCGTCCCGCGCGCCGACAACGCGCTGCGCCTCGCGCTCGACGACGCCATCGAGGCGCACGAGAAGAACGGCGACTGGAAGAAGGCGTACGACGCGACCCTCGGCCTGTCCGGGGTCCCCGCCCCGAAGCCGCCCGCCGTCGACCGCTACCCGGCGAGCTGAGGCAAGGACCGCCATGGACGTACTCACCGAAAACTTCTCCCTGTACGGCAAGGGCCTGCTCGGCACCGTCGAACTCACCGTCTACGCGGGGCTCCTCTCGCTCGTGCTCGGCTTCGTGATGGCCTCGTTCCGCGTCGCGCCGGTCGGCTCGCTGCGCGCGTTCGGGACCGTATGGGTGGCCGTGCTGCGCAACACCCCCCTGACGCTGCTGTTCTTCGCGGTCCTGCTGGGACTGCCGAGGTTCGGGCTCGTTCTGCCCTTCCAGCTCTTCGCCGTCCTCGCGCTCGGCTGCTACACCTCCGCCTTCATCTGCGAGGCGGTCCGCTCCGGCATCAACACGGTGCCCGTCGGGCAGGGCGAGGCGGCGCGCAGCCTCGGCATGACCTTCGGGCAGACGCTCGGCGGCGTGGTGCTGCCGCAGGCGTTCCGCTCCGTCATCCCGCCGATCGGCTCGACGCTGATCGCCCTCGCCAAGAACTCGGCGATCGCCGGCTCGTTCAGCGTCACCGAACTCCTCGGGACGTACAAGACGCTCAACGAGCTGGGCTACAGCATCATCTGGTCCTTCGTCTGGATCGCCGTCGGCTATCTGATCGTGACCCTGACCATCAGCGCGGTCTTCAACGTGCTGGAGAAGCGCTGGGGAGTGGCCCGATGAGCGACACCGTCCTGTACGACGTGCCGGGCCCCCGGACCCGGCGCCGCCACCGGGTCTACGGGCTGCTGGCGACCGCCGCGATCCTCGCCCTGATCGGCTGGGCCCTCTACCTCCTCTTCGACACCGACCAGTTCACTTCCCGCAAGTGGACGCCGTTCATCTACCAGGGCATCCAGGAGCTGCTGCTGCGCGGCCTCGGCAACACGCTGAAGGCGTTCGCGTACTCCGCCGTGCTCGCCCTGGCGCTCGCCGCCGTGCTCGCGGCGGGGCGGCTCTCGGAGCACCGGCCGGTGCGCTGGGCGGCGACGCTGCTGGTCGAGTTCTTCCGTGCGATGCCCGTACTGGTGATGATCTTCTTCGTCTTCGTGGCGCTCAAGGTGCAGCCGCTGCCCGCCCTGGTCACCGGGTTGACGCTGTACAACGGCTCGGTGCTCGCCGAGGTGTTCCGTACGGGCGTGCACTCCGTCGACCGCGGGCAGCGCGAGGCGGCCTACGCGCTGGGGATGCGCAAGACGCAGGTGATGACGCATGTCCTGGTGCCGCAGGCGGTACGGGCCATGCTGCCGACGATCATCAGTCAGCTGGTGGTGGCCCTCAAGGACACCTCGCTCGGCTACCTCATCACCTATGAGGAGTTCCTTCACGCGGGCAAGCTGATCGCCTCCAACCTGGACTACGACCTGCCGTTCATCCCCGTCGTCATGGTGATCTCGCCGATCTACATCGGCATGTGCATGCTGCTGTCCTGGTTCGCCAACTGGGTCGCCAGGCGGCAGCAGCGCAACCTCAAGACGGAGGCGGTGGAGGTGAACGCCGCCGAGCCGGGGACGCTGCTGCCGGGCGCTCCGCAGCAGTAGCGGGGCCGCGGCACGTTCGCGCTGTTCAGGCGGGCTTGAACCAGGCCCCCAGCGCCTTGTGCAGGCCGTCGTCCGTGGTGCCCTGCCAGGCGATGTAGCAGTCGGGGCGGAGCAGGAGCGCGGTGTCGAGTTCCGGGACGGTCACCGTGTCGGCCAGCGGAGCCCAGGGGCCCGTGTCGAGGGCGCCGGTCGGGTCCAGGAGGAGCGGGCGGGCCGTACGGGTCAGCTCGCGCAGACCCGGCAGGTCCGGCGCCCAGCGGCCGACGAGCGGACCGGCCGCCGGACCCATGTCGTACATGGTGTCCGCACCGGACAGCAGGTCCGCGATGTGCTGCCGGGCCGAGGGGTGGCCGAGCAGTTCCCCGAACAGTTCGCGCAGCGCGGTCACATCGCCGCCCGGCCGGGTGAGCAGCGACTGCGCCTGCGTGTGCATGGCGACCCGCCGCGCCACCGGGGACCGCTCCGACTCGTAGGTGTCCAGCAGCCCCGCGGGCGCGTGGCCGCGCACCTCCGCCGCCAGCTTCCAGCCGAGGTTCACCGCGTCCTGGAGGCCCATGTTGAGCCCCGGACCGCCGATCGCCGAGTGCACGTGCGCGGCGTCCCCGAGCAGCAGGACACGGCCCGCGCGGTACCGCGCCGCGATCCTGGTGTTGCCGCCGAACAGCCGCCGGATCAGGTGCGGGCCGGGGCCGGTCGGCGGGGCGAGCGGCACGTCCACGCCGAGGACGCGGGAGGCGCTGGCCCGGAGTTCGCCGAGCGACGCTTCGCCCTCGGCCGGCTGGTCCCACTCCGCCGTGCTGACCTTCGGGTCCTGGCCCGGGAAGGGCGCCCAGGTGAACAGGCCGCGCTCGGTGCGCAGATGCTGGAACGGCGGTACGACGCCGAAGCCGGGCACGGTCAGCCCGCCGTCGGCCCCGACCATGTCCTCGGGCACGCTCACATGGCCGGTGCGCGACACCGAGTCGTCCGCGGTCACGCCGGGGAAGTCGATCCCGACGAGCTTGCGGACGGCGCTGTGCCCGCCGTCCGCGCCGACCAGGAACGCCGCTTCGACCGGCTCCCGGTCGCGTATCTCGATCACTACCGAACGCTCGCCCTGCGTCAGACCCACGACCTCGTGGCCGCGGCGGATCTCGACGCCCAGTTCGGCGGCGCGCTCGGCGAGCATCTTCTCGATCCGGAGCTGCGGCACCGGCAGGACGTAGAGCGAGTTGTCCGGCAGGTCGTGCAGTGCGAGCGGGAACGCGCCGAAGACGAAGCCGGGCGCCGGCTCGGGCACGGCGCCCGGCTCGGTCAGCCGCTCGTACAGGCCGCGCCGGTCGAGCATCCGGATGACCTGGCCGACCAGGCCGTTCGCGCGCTGTTCGTCGACCGGTTCGGGGTGGCGCTCCAGGACGAGCGGGCGCGCACCGGCCAGGGCGAGTTCGCAGGCGAGCATCAGGCCGTTGGGGCCGGCGCCCGCGATGACGACGTCGATCATGGTTGAACTCCTTTTCCGGGCAGGGAACATCGGCCCGGCGGCCCGCCGGGCTGTTCCTTCGCGATGGATGGTCAGGGAGTGGGCAGACCCGCCGCCATTCGGGCGAGGGCGTCCGCGAGCAGCCGCCGTACCGATACCGGCGGGTCCGTACGGGAATGGTGGGCCATGGCGGTGTTGATGGCGGCGACGACCGCGGACGCGACGAGGTGCGGGTACAGGTCCTGCTCCAGGTCGGTGCCCGTACGCTCGGCGACGGCCGCGGCGATCTCGGCCTCGGCGATGGCCCCTGCCCGCAGCATCTCGCCCTGCAAGGCCGGTTCGGCGAGCATCACGCGCACGCCCTCCGTCCACTTCGCGGAGTCGGGAACGGGGTGGGCCGCCGCCGCGGCGTCCGGTTCGAACTGGGGGAGCACGGCGCGGGGGATCGCTTCCCAGAGCGGCTCCGCCGGGCGTTCGCGCAGCGCTTCCGCGATGCCGAGGCAGCGGTCGAGGTGGCGGGCGACGATCGCCTCGCCCTTGCTGGAGTAGTAGTTGTTGAACGTGCGCGGCGAGACGCCCGCCGCCTCGGCGATGTCCTCGACCTTGACGTCGTCGAGCCCGCGCTCGACGACCAGCCGTACCGCCGCCCAGCTGAGCGCGGCGCGTGTCTCGGCCTTCTTCCGTTCGCGTAGCCCCATGGAACGACCGTAGCAAAAAGTGCGCGCCACGCAAAGATGCGTGCCACGCAAGGTTTCTCGTGCGAGGGGGAGGGCCCGGCGAAATTCGCTGCCGCGAGGGCCCCGCGCCTCCTACCATCACCGGATGACGGACCCCTCCTACCCCGCCAAGCCCCGCCCTGGAGACTCGGTCGCGGTGCTGTCCCCCGCGGCCGGCCTGCCCGGCGTCTTCCCCCAGCCCTACGAACTGGGGCTGCGCAGACTCCGGGAGGACTTCGGGCTGAAGCCGGTGGAGTACCCGACCACCCGCACGATGGGCGCGACGCCCGAGGAGCGGGCCGCCGACCTCCACGCGGCCTTCGCGGACCCCGACATCAAGGCGCTGATCGCCAGCATCGGCGGCGACGACCAGCTGACCGTCCTGCGCCACCTCGACCGCGACCTGATCCGCGCCAACCCCAAGCCGTTCTTCGGCTACAGCGACAACACCAACCTGCTGCTGTTCCTGCGGAACTCCGGCATCGTCGGCTACCACGGCGGCACGGTGATGGCCGAGTACGGACGCCCCGGCGCCATGCACCCGCTCACCGCGGACTCGCTCAGGGCGGCGCTGTTCACCTCCGGCCCGTACGAACTCACCCCGGCGAGCGCGTCCGGCGACGTCAACCGGCCCTGGGAAGACCCCCGTACCTTCGACTCCGAACCGGAGCTGGGACCCGCCGACGGCTGGACCTGGCACAACGGCGACCGGGTGGTCGAGGGCATCAGCTGGGGCGGCAACCTGGAGATCATCTCCTGGCTGCTGATGGCCGACCGGGAGGTGCGGCCGGTCGAGGCGTACGCCGGCGACGTGCTCTTCCTGGAGACGTCCGAGGAGCTGCCGTCAGCCGACGAGGTCTACCGGATTCTGCGGAACATGGGCGAACGCGGGCTGCTTCAGCAGTTCCCCGCGCTGCTGATGGGCAGGGCCAAGAGCTGGTCGTTCGAGAAGCGGCTCGCCGGTGAGGAGAAGGCGGGCTACCGCTGGGGCCAGCGCGAGGCCGTCCTGCGGGCCTTCCGGGAGTACGCGCCCGACGCCATGCTGGTCTTCGACGTCGACCTCGGCCACACCGACCCGCAGTTCGTGATCCCCGTCGGAGGACGAATCCGGGTCGACGGGCCGGCGCGCCGGATCACGGTCACCTATTGATCGTGGAGAACAGCTCCAGATCGACGCCGAAGGGCTTGCTCGGCGCCGTGCCGAGGCCGGCCGCGACGAGGGCGGCGGCGGACACGGCGCCGGCCGCTGCCGCGCGCAGGGGCTGCCGGGGGTGGGGGACGCGTGGGGACGCCATGAGCCGCTCCAGACTTCGCATGACTGTGGGGGTGCCGAAGTGGCTGGAGAGTCACCAGAGGTTCTTACTTGGGGTAACCCATCAGCGAGTTACGGACTGGTAACACTCGGTGGTGGATGGCCGTCTCGCCAGGCTGACGGGCGACCCATTACTCATCCCCGCCGAGCCAAAGATCGGGCCCGAAGACCTCGTAGTGGACGTCGGCGGGGCGTACCCCGGCGGACAGCAGTTGGGTGCGGGCCGCGCGCAGGAAGGGGAGCGGGCCGCAGAGGTAGGCGACGGTGCCGGCGGGTATGTCGAGCGCGGCCAGGTCGGCCAGGCCCGTACAGTCCGCCGGCCAGTCGCCCTTGGGGTCCTCGTACCAGACGTCCGCGGTGGCGGCGGGCAGCACGGCGGTGAGTCGGCTCAACTCGTCGCGGAAGGCGTGGGTCCGCTCGCTGTGGTCCGCGTGCGCGACCAGGACGCGGCGCGTGGAGCCGGTGGCGGCGAGGCGGGTGAGCATCCCGATCATCGGGGTGCAGCCGATGCCCGCGGAGGCGAGCAGCACGGGGCCGTCGCCGTCGGCCAGGGCGACATCGCCGAAGGGGGCGCTGATCAGCAGCGTCTCGCCCGGTCCGACGTGGTCGTGCAGATGGTTGGAGACCTCGCCGTCCGGCGAGCCGGTGGCGCGCTTGACCGAGAACTGGAGCCCGCCCTCGGGCTCGCCCGAGAGGCTGTACTGGCGGATCTGCCCGGCGCCGTCGGGGAGCCGCACCCGCACGGAGACGTACTGGCCGGGCCGCGCGGCGGGCGCCGGGCCCCCGTCCACGGGCCGTACGACGTAGGTCGCGACCTCGTCGGTCTCCGGGATGCGGGCGGCGACCCGGTAGCGCCGCCAGGTGTCGCCGTCCGGGGCGCCCGCCTCCGCGTACAGCTTCGACTCGATGCTGATCAGGGCGTTCGCCATCAGCCAGTACACCTCGTCCCAGGCGGCGGCGACCTCGTCGGTGACCGCGTCGCCGAGCACCTCGGCGATGGCCTCGAAGAGGTGGTGGCGCACGATCGGGTACTGGTCGGCGGTGATGCCGAGCGAGGCGTGCTTGTGCGCGATGCGCGAGAGCAGCGCGTCGGGCCGGGTGTCGGGGTGGGTGACGAGCGTGGTGGCGAAGGCGGCGAAGGCGCCCGCGAGGGCCTGGCGCTGAGCGCCGTTGGCCTGGTTCCCGCGGTTGAAGAGGTCGCGCAGCAGCTCGGGGTGGGCGGCGAAGAGCTTGTCGTAGAAGAGCGGGGTGATCTCTCCGATGGCGCCTCCGACCGCGGGCAGGGTGGCGCGGACGGTCTCGGCCGACGTGGGTGACAACATCAGCGGCTCCAAACTTGCATTTTGAATTCGTATTTTAGGTGGTGCGGAAGACCGGCGGCACAGGGCATGGGGGATCAGCTGCCGGGGCGGGGGCTCAGGCCGAGGAGGACCGGACCGGTGGGTTCGGCGACCAGATCCTGAACGGTGATCGGATCGAGCGAGGCGAAGAACGCCTCCTGGGCCCGGCGCAGCGCCGAACGCAGCCGGCAGGCCGCGCGCAGCGGGCAGGGCGGATCGTCCTCGCAGCCGACGACGTCGCCGACGCCCTCCAGCTCGCGGACGAGGCCGCCCACCGAGCCCGTACGGCCGGCGAGCGTGAGGGTGAGGCCGCCGCCCCGCCCTCGGCGGGCCTCGACGACGCCGAGGTGCTGCAACCTGCTGACCACCTTCGCGGCGTGCGTGTACGGCACTCCGACGGCCCCGGCCACCTCGCGGGTGGTCGGGGCCTCAGTGTCGCCCGCCACCGCCAGGCGCATGGCGATGCGCAGGGCGATGTCGGTGCTCTTGGTCAGTCGCACGTCCGTATTCTAGCTAATTGGTTTTTTGGACTCCAATATGGGGGGCGGCATTCGGCCGCCGCCGTACCCCGATCGGCGCTATGGGGTCAGGCCGAAGCCGTCCGCCGTGCCGCCTTGGCGGCGCGGCTCGGCCGGGGCGTGCGGCCGGTCCGGGTCTCCACCCACTCGGCCAGCCGGGACAGCAGCCAGTTCATCACGATGAAGATGACCGCCACCTCGAAGTACACCTGGAGGAAGTCGTTCTCCAGGAACGAGCCCAGCACATTGCCCTGGTGCATCAGCTCGGGGTAGCTGACCACGTAACCCAAGGTGGTGTCCTTCAGGGCGCGCACGGCCTGCCCGATGATGGTCGGCAGCAGCGCCCGTACGGCCTGGGGCAGCACGATGAGCCGCATGACCTGCCCGTGCCGCAGCCCGATCGCGTACCCGGCCTCGCTCTGGCCGCGCGGCAGCGCGAGCACACCGGCCCGGAAGATCTCGGCGAAGTTGCCGATGCCGTGCAGCACGATGGGGATGACGAGCTGCCAGAACGGCGGCATGCGCAGCCCCAGCGAGGGCAGCCCGAGCAGGAAGAAGTACACGACGAACAGCAGCGGCAGCGAGCGCAGCAGCTCCACGACCGCCCCCGCGGGCAGCGATACGAACCGTCGCCGGGAGAGCCGCAGCAGGCCCATCACCGCGCCCAGCGGCAGCCCGATGGCGATCGACACCACACCGGCCAGCAGGGTGTCGCCCAGCGCGCTGAACAGGAACTGCTGGATCGACGCCTGGGTCAGCGGCTGCCACCGGGCCCAGTCCAACTGGCCGTGCCGGCCGAGCTGGAGCAGGACGACGGCGGCGAACAGCGCGATCAGGGCCGCGGCGGCGGCCGATCCGATCCGCCGCTGCCGCCGGCCGCGCGCTCCGGGCGGCTCGAACAGCACGCCCGCCGCGCCGCCGAGCGGCCTGCGGCCGGCCCGGTCCGGGCGCGGGGAGCGCCGCTCCCGCGCGCCTCGCCCGGCCGCTACGGCCTCTTTGGCCTCTTTGGTCTCTTGGGCTTCTCCGGCGGCCGGGGCGGGGCCCGCCGGCTGGGGCCGCGGCCGGGTCTGGGTCATCGCTGCTGTGCTCTCTTCCGTGCTCCGTGCCGTCCCGCTGGTGTGCTGCTGTGCCGAGTTCCTCGCGCTCCCCCGCGCCGAGGCGCTTGTGCTCCGAGGCGCCGTCCCGCCCGTACCCCGTGCCGTGCCGCCCGGGGCCGTCCCACCAGGGGGCGTCTCAGCGGGGGTTGCCCCACCAGGGGTCGTCCCGCCCGGAGTCGTCCCGCTCATCGGTGGATCCTCAGCCGGCGCTCCAGCTTTCCGGTGATCAGCCCGCCCGCCAGGGTCAGCGCGACGTAGAGCAGCGTCGCGGACGCGAACAGCGCGAGCGGTTCGACGTACTGCACGTTCAGCTGCCGGATGACCCCGGACAGTTCGTTGACGCCCGCGACCGAGCCCACCGCCGTGCCCAGCGCGGTGGCGATGAACATGTTGCCCAGCGGCTGCACCATCGAGCGCAGCGCCTGCGGGAGGACGACCAGGCGCAGGCACTGGAAGGTGGTCAGGCCCACGGCGCGGGCCGCCTCGACCTGGCCCGCCGGCACGGTCTCCATGCCGGAGCGCAGGATCTCGCAGACGTAACTGGCGATGTAGGCGGCCAGCCCCACGGTCACGGAGGTGTTCAGCGACAGCGTGAGCCCGAGCTGGGGCAGCACGAACACGGTCACCACCACGACCAGCAGCAGGGGCAGGTTGCGCACCGTGTGCACGTAGAAGGCTGCCGTCGAGCGCAGTACGCCCAGCGGCGACACCCGGCACAGGCCGAGCAGGCCGCCGAGGATGAGGGCGGCGGCGAAGCTGACGAGGGTGAGCAGGACGGTGCGTCCGAACCCGGTCAGGATCTCCCCGAAGTGGTCGGCGACGACGTTCACGGCCGTCCTCTCAGGAGCCGGTGGAGGCGGTGGGCTTGGCCGGGGCGGACGGGTCGCCGCCCGCGTTCCCCGGCTTGGGGGGCTCGGGGACCGGCTGCTTCGTCAGCGGGCTGACGTTGTCCTTCCAGGACTGCTTCCACAGCCCCTGCTCCTCGACGGTGCGCAGGAAGTCGTCGACGATCTCGGTGAACTTCGGGTCGTTCTTGGGCAGCCCGATGCCGTACGAGGCGGAGCCGAAGGTGAAGGGCAGCACCTCAAGGGCGGTGTCCTTCTGCGCCCGGGCCACGATGACCGCCTGGTTGTTGATGAAGGCGTCGCCGCGGCCGTCGCGCAGGGCCTGGAGGCACTGGCTGATGGTCTGGAAGATGACCGGCGTCGCGTGCGGCGCGACCTTCTTCAGGGATTCCACGGACGGGCCGGCCGTCGTGATCACCTTGCGGCCGTCGAGGTCGGCGGCCTTGTCGATGCCCTTCATCCCCTTGCGGACCAGGACGGCCTGGCCGAGGTTCATGTACGGGCCGGCGAAGGCGACCTTGTGCATCCGCTCCGGCGTGATCTTGTACGTGGAGACGACCGCGTCGGCCGTGCCGTTCTGGAGCAGCGCCTCGCGGGTGTCCGCGTTGATCGAGACGTGCTTGACCTCCGGCTTGCCCAGCAGATACTTCGCGAGCATCGCCGTCAGGTCCGCCTCGAAGCCCTGGTACTTGCCGCTGATCGGGTTCTTCTCGGAGAAGCCGGGGTCGGTGTCCGAGGTGGCCGCCGTCAGATGGCCGTTCTTGCGGATGCGCTCCAGGGTGGGCGTGCTGGGCAGGTCCTTGCCCACGGGGGTGCGCGAGAGCAGGGAGTCGCCCGACTTCGCGCCGTCGCCGGGCTTGTCGGGCAGCTCCGAGGAGCCGCAGGCGGTGAGGGACGCGGCGCAGGCGATGGCGGCCGCGAGCACAGCTGGTCTCCGGAGAGTCATGACCGGTTCCTTTCACGGCCGCGGACGGTAGACCTGTCCCCTGGAAGGGGGCGTCCGGGCGGAGGGGGCAACCAGAGACTGTGTCGTAGAAACTACGAACACATGAAGCTCTGTAGTGCGCTTCACCATAGTCGGGCCCCGCACCGTGTCAAGAGTTTGTTCGGGTTCGGTATGCGGAGGGTCGCGTACCGTCCCGCGCCGGTCCGCCCCCGCGGTTCCCGCCCGTCGCCGGTCAGTCGCCGAGCGTGTCCGCGCGCCGGTCCCGCCGCTGTCTGCGCGGTACGTACACGGCGGGATCGCGGCCGGTCAGCGAGGTGCGCAGCCGGTTCAGGGTCTCGCCCGCGTCGGCCGCGCGGGCGCCGCCCCGCTCCTTGAGGGCCAGCAGCAGAGCGTCGTTGAGGACGATCGAGGCCAGCTCCTCGCTGGCCATGCCGCCGCCGGAGTAGAGGGCGGTCAGGGCGACGTCGACCCGGTCGCCGAGCACCGGCCCGAGCGAGTCGGTGACCAGGATGCTCGCCGCGTCCACCTGCGTCGCGTGGTCCAGCACCACCTCGATGTCGGTCAGCAGCCGGCCGGGGGCGTACACCACCACGACGTCGCCCGCGGACACCGGCAGCAGCGCGTCCGCGAGCTGGAAGCCCGTGGCCGCCGCGACGCGGGTCCGAATGCCCAGCCGCCCCATGCGCAGCGCGAGGTGGCGGGCCGCCAGTTCGGAGGCGCCGACGCCGAAGGCGGTCACCGCGCGCGCGTCCGCCAGCAGGTCCACCGCCTGCCCGAAGGCCGCCGAGTCCACCAGCCGGCGGGTCTGCTGGAGCCGGTCCACCGCCTCGTCGAAGATCTGGTCCAGCGTCGCGTCGGTGTCGCCGGAGGTGGACCGGCGGCGCACCGAGGACGGCCGGCTGCTGTCCACGAAGCGCCGGCCGAGTTCGCGCTTGAGCTCCGGCAGGCCCGTATAGCCGAGGGCCTTGGCCGTACGCACCACCGTGGCATCGCTGGTGCCCGCGGCCTGCCCGAGCTGCTCGGCGGTGGCGAACGGCACGTCCTGCACGTGGTTGCGCAGGTACTCCGCGACCTGTCGCTCCGCCGGGGAGAGCTGGGCCAGCCGCTCGGCGACGCGGGCGTGGAAGCCGGCCGGGGTATCGCCCGAACCGGTGGCGGTAGTTTTCATGACAGCTATTGACTCCTCTGTAGTGCTCGCTACTATCGGGCCGTAAGCGGCTACGAGAGCCGGAACAACTCGTAGCGGATGCTACAGACGGCTACACACGCCGAGCGCGCCACTTCTGAGGGAAGCCCATGCAGACACCTCCCATCCCGCTGATCGAGATATCCGGGTCGCCCCGCGAACGCGGCCGCCAGTACGGCGAGGCCGCCCGCCCCCAGATCGAGGCGGCGCTCTCGTTCTACCGCGCCTCGTTCGCCAAGACCCCCGGGCTCGAATGGCACGAGGTCACCCGCCGCGCCGAACTCTGGCTGCCCTGCGTGGAGGACTTCGCCCCGGACCTGCTGGAGGAGTTGCGCGGGGTGGCCGAGGGCGCGGGCACCGGGCTGCTCGACCTCATGGCGCTCAACGCCCGCGGCGAGATCGTCTACGACCGCACCTTCGCGCGGATGGGGGCTACGAGCGACGAGCCCGCGGGACCGGCGGCGGAAGGCCAGGAGCCCGACGCCGACGGCTGCTCCTCCTTCGCCCTGCTGCCGCCCGCCGCCGGCGACGGCCACGTCTGGTGCGGGCAGAACTGGGACTGGCGCACCGGCGCCGAACCCACCCTCGTCGCGCTCCGCATCGTCCAGCCGCCCCGGCCGACCGTCGTGATGGTGGTCGAGGCCGGGCAGATCGGCCGGCACGGCGCGAACTCCGCCGGCATCGCCCTCAATGCCAACGGCCTCGGCGGCCGGTTCGGCGACGAGATCGGCGTGCCGCAGCCCTTCATCCGGCGGCGCATCCTGGACCAGGCCAACTACAAGGACGCCCTCCAGGTCCCCTTCACCGCCCGCCAGCAGATCCCCACCAACCTCCTCCTCACCCACCGCGACGGCATCGCCATCGACCTGGAGACCACTCCCGGCCGCCACCAGTGGCTGTACCCCCAGGACGGGATGCTGGTCCACGGAAACCACTACCAGGCCCCCGTCCCGCCGCAGTTGGAGCGCACGTACCGGCCGTTCTCGGTCGACTCGCTCTACCGGGTCCCGATCATCGAGGCCGCGCTCCGCCAGGCCCGCGACCGCAGTGAGTCGGCGGAGATCCGCAAGGTGATCGAGGAGGGCCTCACCGACCACTTCGGGCTGCCGCACTCGGTGTGCAACCACCCCGTCGCCGAGACCGACCCGCTGCTGCACACGAGCACCATCGCCTCCAATATCGTGGACCTGACCACCGGCGAGTACCACGTCGTCGCGGGCCTGCCGTGCTCCTCGCCCTACCTGCCGCTGCCGTGGAACGTCTACGACGGCCCCGGAGGACAGTGATATGACGGGCAATCAGTTGACGAAGCCGGTCGCGGGCGGGCCGCCCGACAGCGCCGCCGAACCTCTGATCCGCGTCAGCGGCGTACAGAAGTTCTTCGGCGACAACCAGGTCCTGCACGACATCGACCTGGACGTACGCGCCGGCGAGGTCGTCGTGCTGCTCGGCCCCTCCGGCTCCGGGAAGACCACCCTCTGCCGGTGCGTCAACCGCCTGGAGACCATCGAGGGCGGAACCATCGCGGTGAACGGCGCCCCGCTGCCGGAGGAGGGCCGGGCCCTGGCGCGGCTGCGCGCCGACGTCGGCATGGTCTTCCAATCCTTCAACCTCTTCGCCCACAAGACCGTCCTGGACAACGTCACACTCGGTCCCGTGAAGGTCCGGGGCGTCTCCCGCGCCGAGGCCGAGGAACGGGCCCGCGCCCTGCTGGAGCGCGTCGGCCTGGCGGACAAGGCCGGCGCCCGCCCCGCCCAGCTCTCCGGCGGCCAGCAGCAACGGGTCGCCATCGCCCGCGCGCTGGCCATGGAGCCGAAGGCCCTGCTCTTCGACGAGCCCACCTCCGCCCTGGACCCGGAGATGATCAACGAGGTCCTGGACGTCATGGTCGCCCTGGCCGACGAGGGCATGACGATGCTCGTGGTCACCCACGAAATGGGGTTCGCCCGGCGAGCCGCCGACCGGGTGGTCTTCATGGACGGCGGGCGCATCGTGGAGTCCGCCCCGCCGGAGGAGTTCTTCGGCGACCCGAAGACCGACCGGGCGAAGGGGTTCCTCTCGAAGGTGCTCCAGCACTGAGGCGCTCCGCGACACGGGTACGGGGACGGGGACGGGTACGGGAGCGGCGGCGGGTCTGGGACGGGGGCGGGCCTGGGACGATGGCGGAATGCGAGAGTCTCAAGAGGAACAGGCCCAAGAGGGACGACAGCCCCAAGAGGAACGACAGCCCCAAGAGGAACGACGGGCCCAAGAGGAACGACAGTCCCAAGAGGAACCACGGGCCCAAGAGGAAATCGTCGAGGAAGTCGTCCCCATCCTGCGCGTCGAGAACGCCGCCGCCGTCCTCGGCTGGTACGAGCGCCTCGGCTTCACCCGGGAATGGGAGCACCGCTTCGAGCCGGACCTCCCCGCGTTCGTCGAGGTCGCCCGGGGCGAGGTGCGGCTGTTCCTCTCCGAGCACAAGGGCGACGCCCGCCCCGACACGCTGATCTACCTCCGCGTCCGCGACGTCGACGCCATCGCCGCCGAGTTCGGCGTGCCCGTGGAAGAAGCCCCCTGGGCCCGCGAAATCGAACTCCGCGACCCCGACGGCAACCGGCTGCGCGTGGGCACGCCGGTGGACTGAGTGCGTACGGGCGCGGGGACCGATACCACGTGCCGCGGCCGGACCGTGCGGTACGGGCGTGAGAGGCGGCCCCGGCGCGTACGGGCCCGGAGGCGGGGACGCCCCCGCGTGCGACGCCCCGCTTCTGAGTCAGCTGGCTCCGGGGCCGTGGCCGTCCTCGACGGGGTGGCCGGCGGCGTCCTCGGCCACCGACACGAACCGCTCCAGGACGGGGGACGTACTGTCCGAGCGCCAGGCCAGGGCGATGGTGGACACCGGCGCGTCACTGATGTCGACGAATGCCAGATCCGGCCGGTAGTAGAAGCGGCGCGCGCGCTCGGTCGTGATGCTGATGCCGCGGCCGGCGGCGGCCGCCTGCAACTCGCTCTCGAACGAGCTCGCTTCGGCGCCGACCACCGCGTCAGCGCCGTCCCTCCGGTCGTTGAACATCCAGAAGTCCCGCCACGGCCCGCCGCCGGGCGAGGCGATCAGCGGCTCGTTCAGGAGGTCGTCGACACTGACCTCGTCGTTCGAGGCGAGGCGGTGGCCGACCGCCATGGCGGCGACCAGCTTCTCGTGAGCGAGTACGAGATGCTCCAGGCCCGCGGCGCCGTGCGGGAGGCGGAGGAAGGCGACGTCGGTCGACCCGTCCGCCAGGCCCGCGGAGGTGTCGTTGAAGTCGAACTCACGCACCTCGACGTCGACTTCGGGAAAACGCCGGTCGAACGTCTTGAGCACCAGCGGGGCGAACTCCATGGCGGCGGCGACCAGAAAGCCCACCGTGAGACGGCCGCTCTTCCCCGCGCCCGCGAGCCTGGCCGCCCTGACGGCACTGTCGAACGCCTCCACCGCGGCGCGCGCGTCGGCCAGGAATTCGGCGCCCGCGGTGCTCAGCGTGACGCCGTGCGGGTGCCGGATCAGCAGCCGCAACCCGAGCTCCCGCTCCAGTTGCTGGACCTGCCGGGACAGCGACGGCTGCGCCACCTTGAGGCGGGCTGAAGCCCTGGTGAAGTTTCCTTCCTCCGCGACGCATATGAAGTAGCGGAACTGCCGCAGATCAACTGTCATGGGCCAGGAGCGTACTCGTGCGCGCCCTCAGTCCGTCGCGGCCGTGCTGAGCGCCTCGGACTCGCGCCCCGGTACACCCGTCGACGAGCCTTCGGCGCCGGCGGCCCCGTAACTCCCGGAACGGCGCGGCAGGATCACCAAGGCCGCCACGACCCCGACGACGGTCAGGAGGCCGGCCAGCAGCACCGCCCGACTGTAGCCTTCGGCCCCCGGCAGCCCGGCGGCCACCGACAGCCCGATCGCCAGCCCGACGGCGGACCCGACCTCTTGCGTAGTGGTCAGCATCCCGCCGGCCAGGCCGTGGTCCTCCGGTTCGACGTCCTCGATTCCCGCGACCGTCCAGGCCGGGAAGGCGATCCCGTATCCCGCTCCGGCGAGCGAGGCCCCCGGCAGCACCGTGGCAGCCCATGCCCCGTCGGCGGACAGCGAGAACCCGAGGATTCCCAGAGCGACGGCGAACAGCGTCATTCCCGCGACGATCACCGGTTTGGCGCCGAACCGGGCGACCAGCGCCGGGCCGGCCCACGCGCTGAAGAGCAGGAAGGCGCCGGCCATGGGGAGCAGCCCGAGGCCGGTCTCAAGGGGCGTGAAGCCGATCACGATCTGCATGTGCAGTGCCACGATGATGAAGGTCGGCCCCAGCCCGGTGTTGGCCAGCAGGGAGACGACGTTGGCACCGGTGACCGAACGCTTCCGGAACAGGCCCAGGGACATCAGCGGATCGGTCGTCTTCGACTCGACCCGCACGAAGGCCGCGAGCAGGACCAGCGCCACCGCACCCAGGCCGAGGGTGAGCGGATCTCCCAGTCCGGCATGCTCACTGTTGGCGAAGGCATAGACCAGCGCGGTGAGTCCGCCCGCCACGAGCAGTGCTCCGGCCACGTCCAGACGTGGCCTCGACCGCGACTCGGGCAGCCCCTTCGGCAGGGTGCGCGCGAGGGCCACCACCAGGGCGCCGAGGGGGACGTTGATCCACAGCACCCACCGCCAGCCGAGTACGTCCGTGATGAATCCGCCGAGGATCACTCCGGCGGCCAGCCCGCTCGCCGCCACGGCGGCCCATGCCCCCAACGCGCGATTCCGCTCTTTCCCCGATGGGAACGTGGTCGTCAGCAAGGAGAACGCGGCCGGCGAGAACAGCGCCGCCCCCAGCCCTTGCAGAGCCCTCGTGATGATCAGCATGAGCGGACTGGAGGCGAAGCCGCCGACCAGTGAGGCGACTGTGAAGAGGGCCGTTCCGGCGACGAAGATTCTCCTTCGGCCGAAGATGTCCGCGGCCCGTCCGCCCAGCAGCAGAGATCCCGCGATCGCCACGCCATAGGCATTGACGACCCATTGAAGGCCCCCGGGGCTGAAACCCAGTTCCCGCTGAATCTCTGGGAGCGGGACGGTGGTGATGGAGAAGTCGAGGATGGCTATGAATTGTGCCGCACACAACAGGAAGAGCGCTAGGCCTCGACCGAGGAAAGTCACGGTACACCTTTCATGCGAAGGGAATCGCAGTGACGACGGTGCCGACTTTCGCATGTGCCCGGCGGGAGTGTCCAAGAGCAACCACTCGCATCCGGTATAGCTTTTCGCTCTCACTCCTGCCGTGCGGAGGAGCCGAATTCGGGCCAGACCGCGGAGGAATGCCGTACAGGTATCGGCCCATGCCTGAAACCTATGCATTGCCGCACGGAGCAGGGCCGGAATTATCTGGTAACTTCCTCGGGAACCGAATGAGTTGGCGGAAGGCGCGGGGGTTGGGGAGGGGCTCATTCGTGACTCCCCGCTCCGCGGGCCCTGGGTGTCCAGGCGTCCGGCACCGCACGGCGGCCCGGTCCGCCACTTTCCCCGCCTGACAGACCACCACTCCGTGGGCAGCGGTGCCCGCCGAACCCGATGGGATGATCGATGAGATTCTCTTGCCCCGCCCGGCTGAAACGAGCGAGCAGAGCCACCAGAACGGCCGTGGTCGGCGGCATAACGATGGCGGCCCTCGCCGCGGTTCCCGCCGGAGCGGATTCGCTGCCCCGGCCGCCCCTCCAGGACCTGGGAGTGTCCGGCGCTCATTACACGCTGACGGAGAAGGCGGACCAGTTCACCACGCCGCCGGCCGCGGAATACGCGCCCGTCGGAATCGACGGGGCGCTGACCGGTACGGACCGCACCGCCCTTCCCGGCCAGAACGACGCCGCGTGCGCGAAGCGCGCCGGGAACCTGCCCGGAGCGGCGCTGCCGACCGGTTCGATGTTCTGCTGGGACACCGCGGCCCAGGGCGACAAGGGCAATGTGGAGTCGATGCCCTGGGTGCCGCAGGGCATCGCCACCTCCGGAGAGGCGCAGCTGGACGGCATTCCGGTCGGCGGGAAGAACCGCGCCGCGGTGATCAGCTGGACGTGGCAGAACTCGCCCAAGGGGACGACGGACTACCGCCATAACTCGGTGAAGCTGGCATTCGCCAATCTCGACGACAAGAAATACCGGTTCGTGCTGCCCGTGTGGGTGGACGGGGCGGGCAAGCAGCGGCGGATCTACGGACACGCCGGCGGGCTGGCCTGGTACGGCCCGTACCTCTTCATGTCCGACACCGGCGCGTGGAACGGCCAGACGCGACCGGGCGCGGACAAGCCGGGCATCCGGGTCTTCGACACCCGCAAGATCTACCGCAAGAAGGACGGCGGTGGCGGCGACTACCAGTACGTCATGCCGGAGGTGCGGAGCTATCTTTCCGGCGGCGCCTCGTTCCACTTCCTCTCCCTGGACCGCCACAGCACGGGCGGCGCCTCCCTCGTCGGCGGTACGTACAAGACCTCCAAGGGCTCCCCGAACGGTGGCACGGAGCTCTACCGCTACCGGTTCGGCGACGACTACCGCCTCCAGCCGAAGGCGGTGCAGGGGTGGAAGTCGACCGTGACCCAGGACGGGGCCAACGCGATCAGCGACGTACAGGGCGTGCAGGCCGACGGGGACACGCTGTTCGTCAACATGTCCAAGGGAAGCCTCACCAACCGCCGGTTCGCCACGGTCGGCGTCGCGGGGTCCCCCGCCGACTGGACGATCAAGTCCCGCAAGGACTGGGCGTTCCGCCCCCAGGACCTCTCCCTCTGGTATGGGACCCAGGAGCTCTGGGGCCTCACCGAGGGCGAGGAGGAGCGAGTGGTGTTCTCGGTGAAGACGGACCTGCTCCGGTAGCCGCAGGGCCTGTCGGCGGTGGCGGGGAGCGCCGTCTTGACCGGACGGACGACCGGGCCGGGGGCCGGTCTGCCGGTGGTGGCGGGGAGCGGCCGTTCTCCCGGCGGCCCCGCGCGTCGGCGGCCTTGCGCGTCGGCGGCCCCGCGCGTCGGCGGCCGGATGCGCCACGCCGGGGCCGTACGCGCCCTGTCGTGGCGGGGGATGCGCGAGTTACGCTCCGGCCTCTGTCATCTGCCCGGAGGTTCCACGGATGGCCAGCCCCCGAACGACGTCCCCCCGCCGCCTGTCAGCGCTCGGCGCGACGGCCGCCCTCGTGGCCGGGCTCGGCATCGCGCCGGCCGCCGCCGCGCACGGCGCCCCGGACCGGCACCCCGTCACGACCGCCGCCCCCACTGGCCGTACGCCCGCCGGTGACCGTACGCCCGCGAAGTCGCCCGTGGCCGTCGGCTACGGCGGCGCTGTCTCCAGCGTGGACGCCGACGCGTCGGCCGCCGGCATCGACGTGCTCCGGCGCGGCGGCAACGCCGTGGACGCCGCCGTGGCGACCGCCGCCGCCCTCGGCGTCACCGAGCCCTACTCGGCGGGCGTCGGCGGCGGCGGGTACTTCGTCTACTACAACGCCGAGCACCGCAAGGTGTACACCGTCGACGGGCGCGAGCGCGCCCCGCTGAGCGCGGGCGAGGACCTCTTCCTGGAGCACGGGCAGCCCATCCCCTTCGCCGACGCCGTCACCAGCGGCCTCAGCGTCGGGACCCCCGGCACGCCCGCCACCTGGGACACCGCCCTCGACGCCTGGGGCACCCGGTCGCTGCGCCAGGTGCTGAAGCCCGCCGAGCGCATCGCCCGCGACGGCTTCACCGTCGACGCGACCTTCCAGAAGCAGACCGCCGACAACGAGTCCCGCTTCAAGGACTTCCCGGCCACCGCCGCGCTCTATCTGCCCGGCGGCCGCCCGCCCGCCGTGGGGACGACGCTCAAGAACCCCGATCTCGCGCGTACCTATGAACTGCTCGGCAAGAAGGGCGTAAGCGCCCTGTACGACGGGGAGTTGGCGCGTGACATCGTACGTACCGTACGCAAGCCGCCCGTCGACCCCGCGTCCTCACGCGTCGTGCGGCCGGGCGACCTCACCCGCGACGACCTGAGCGACTACGCGACGAAGCGCCGGGCGCCCACCCACATCTCCTACCGGGGGCTCGGCGTCTACGGCATGGCGCCGTCCGCCTCCGGCGGCACCTCCGTCGCCGAAGCCCTCAACATCCTTGAGAACACCGACATTTCACGGCTCAGCGAGAAGCAGTACCTGCACCGATACATCGAGGCCAGCCGCATCGCCTTCGCCGACCGCGGCCGGTGGGTCGGCGACCCGGCGCAGGAGGACGTGCCCACCAAGGGGCTGACCTCGCAGCGGTTCGCCGACTCGCGGGCCTGCCTGATCAAGGACGACGCGGCGCTCACCAGCCCGCTGGCGCCCGGCGACCCGCGCCACCCGAAGCCGTGCGCCTCGACGGGCCAGGCCGCCCCGACCACGTACGAGGGCGAGAACACCACCCACCTGACGGTCGCCGACAAGTGGGGCGACGTCGTCAGCTACACCCTGACCATCGAGCAGACCGGCGGCAGCGGCATCACCGTCCCGGGCCGCGGCTTCCTGCTCAACAACGAGCTGACCGACTTCTCCTTCGCCCCCGCGAACCCGGCCGTCCACGACCCGAACCTCCCCGGCCCCGGCAAGCGCCCGCGCTCCTCGATCTCCCCGACGATCGTCCTCGACCGCCATGACCGGCCGCTCGTCGCCCTCGGCTCGCCCGGCGGCGCGACCATCATCACCACGGTCCTCCAGACCCTCCTCAACCACCTCGACCGCGGCATGCCGCTCGTCGACGCCATCGCCGCGCCCCGCGCCAGCCAGCGCAACGCGGCGACGACCGAGCTGGAACCGGCGCTGTGGAACAGCCCGGTGCGAGGTCAACTCGAAGCGCTGGGGCACGTCTTCAAGCTCAACCCGGAGATCGGTGCGACGACCGGCGTGCAGCGGCTGCCCGACGGCCGCTGGCTGGCTGCCGCCGAGTCCGTCCGGCGCGGCGGCGGGTCCGCCATGGTGGTCCGTCCGGCAGACCGTAACTGACGTCAAAACCCCTGCCCTGGAGCCCACTTCAGCGTATACACAGGGGACGGTGCTTGTTCCGTCCCCTGTGGAGGAGGACTCCGGTGGGCACGAGCGTTCAGCCAACGCTGTATCTGACGGTCAACGGCGACAAATACGAGGTGCCCGCGCCCGACGTGCGGGCCACCCTCCTGGACACACTCCGTGAAGAACTCGGCCTGACCGGCGCGAAGAAGGGCTGCGACCGCGGCGAATGCGGCGCCTGCACCGTGCACCTCGACGGGCGCCGCGTACTGTCCTGCATGACGCTCGCGGTCGCCGCCCAGGACGCCGAGGTGGCCACGGTCGAGGGCCTGGCCGCCGACGGTGAACTCCACCCCATGCAGCGGGCGTTCCACGACCACGACGCCTTCCAGTGCGGCTTCTGCACGCCCGGACAGCTGATGTCCGCGATCGCCTGCGTACGGGAGGGGCACGCCGACTCACCCGACGAGATCCGCGAATGGATGAGCGGCAACCTCTGCCGCTGCGCCGCCTACCCGCAGATCACCGCGGCCATCGCCGAAGTCGCCGAAGCCGCCCGAAGTGCCGAGGGCGTCCGTGGCGCTGTCGTCGCCGGAAGCTCCGAGGCTCCCGGAAGCTCCGAGTCGGGAGGCGGCCGGTCATGAAGGAGTTCACGTACGTCAAGGCGCCCGACATGGACTCGGCGCTCACGGCCCTGCGCACCCCCGGAACACAACTGGTGGCCGGGGGAACGGAGTTGCTCAACTGGCTCAAGGAAGGCATCGAAGCCCCGGACCACCTCGTGGACATCACCGGGCTGCCGCTCACCGGCATCGGCGTCGGGCCCTCGGGGCAGCTGCGCATCGGCGCGCTGGCCCGGATGAGCGACCTCGCCGCCCACCCGGAGGCCGCCCGGGAACGCCCGGTCCTCGCCGAGTCGCTGCTGCTCGCCGCCTCACCTCAACTGCGCAACATGGCCACGATCGGCGGCAACCTCCAACAGCGCACCCGCTGCCCGTACTTCCGCGCCGACACCGCCCTGCCCTGCAACAAGCGGGCATCGGGCTCGGGCTGCGCCGCGCTCCAGGCGGACGACACGGCCCAGCTCGCCATTTTCGGCTGGACGCGGGAGTGCGCCGCCACCCACCCCTCCGACCTCGCGGTCGCGCTCGCCGCCCTCGACGCCACCGTCCTGGTCAGCGGGGCCGACGGCGAGCGGCGGGTGCCCGCGGTCGCCTTCCACCTCACGCCCGAGGAGGCGGAGCCCCAGCACCACACGGCCCTCGGACCCGATGAACTGATCACCGCCGTCGAAGTGCCGGGCCGCCCCTCGGCCCGCCTCTCCCACTACCTCAAGGTGCGGGAGCGGGCGAGCTACGAGTTCGCGGTGGTCTCGGCCGCCGTGACCCTCGAACTCACGGCCGACGACACCATCGGCTCCGCCCGCATCGCGCTCGGCGGCGTCGCCCACCGCCCCTGGCGGCTCACCGCCGCCGAGGAGGCCCTGCGCGGCACCGCCCTCGCCGACAACGACGCGCTGCGCGCGGCCGTCGCCATCTCGTTCGCCGACGCCCGGCCCCTGCCCGGCAACGGCTACAAGGTCCAACTCGCCCAGCGCGCAGCCGTACGCGCCCTGCGCGACGCGGCCCGCCGGGGCGGGCCCGGCGCGAACGGAGGCTCCCGATGAGCGCCCTGCCCCGCACCGGCCTGCGCCGCCCCGACGGCCCGGCCAAGCTGACCGGCGCCGCCCGCTACTCCGGCGACACCCCGGCCGACGGCGCCGCGTACGCCGTCCTGGTCGGCGCGACCGTCCCGACCGGCCGGATCGCGGCGCTGCACACCGACGCCGCCCGCCGCGCGCCCGGCGTGAGCGCCGTGCTGACCGCCGAGGACCTGCCGGAGATGCCGCCGGGCCCCCTCGTCCAGCCGATCCCGATGCAGCGCTCCCAGGAGGGCGCGATCCGCTACGAGGGCCAGCCGATCGCCATCGTCCTCGCCGGCTCCTGGGAGCGGGCGCGGTACGCGGCCGGGCTCGTACGGGCCGAATACGCGGACGTACGGCGGGCCGTGGTCTTCGACGAGGCCCCCGACGCCGTCGAGCGGGAACCGCTCCTGTCGCCGCCCGACGAGACGAAGGGCGACGTCGAGGCGGGGCTGGCAGCAGCGCACACCGTGGTCTCCGCCACGTACACCACCGCCGATCGGCACCACAATCCCATGGAGCCGTCGGCTACTTACGCCCGCTGGGACGGCGACCGGCTCACCGTGCACGACAGCGTCCAGTCCATCGGAATCACGCAGTTGGCCCTGGCGACCGCCTTCGGCGTCCCCTTCGAACAGGTCCGCGTCATCTGCCCGTTCGTCGGCGGCGGCTTCGGCTGCAAGGGGTACGTCTGGCCGCACCAACTGCTCGCCGCCGCGGCGGCCAGGGTCACCGAGCGGCCCGTGAAGCTGTATTTGACGCGTGCTCAGATGTTCACCTCCTGCGGGCACCAGCCCGCCACCCGGCAGACGGTGACGCTCGGCGCCGACGCCGCGGGACGGCTCACCGCCCTGCGGCACACCTCGGCCAACGCCGCCTCCCGAGAGACGGACTACGCCGAGAGCGCGACGGAGGCGAGCACCTGGATGTACGCCGCCCCGGCCATCGAGGTCCGGCGGCGCATCCGGCACACCGACCGGCCCGAGCCGACGCCGATGCGCGCCCCGCACCAGGGGCCCGGCATGTTCGCCCTGGAGTCGGCGATGGACGAGCTGGCGTACGCGACCGGCGTCGACCCGGTCGAACTGCGGCTGCGCAACGAGCCGGAGACCGACCCCATGACCGGACTCGCCTTCTCCTCGCGGGAGTTGCGCGCGTGCCTGTCGCAGGCGAGCCGGCGGTTCGGCTGGCAGGACCGTACGCCCGAGCCCCGCTCGATGCGCGACGGCGACGAACTGATCGGCTGGGGCATGGCCGCCGCGACCATGGACACCTTCCGCTTCGCCACGACGGCCCGCGTGCGCCTCGACGCCGACGGGAGCGTCCGGGTGGAGTGCGGGACCCAGGAGATCGGCACCGGCCTGCCGGGAGTGATCGCCACGATCGTCTCCGACGTGCTCGGCACCGACCCGGACACGGTCGAGGTGCGGTTCGGCGACACCGAACTGCCGCCCGCGTGGATGACGGCGGGCTCCTCCGCCACGATGGGCGTCGGCTCGGCCGTCCACGCCGCCGCCACCGAACTGAAGGAGAAGCTGGCCGGGTTCGGCGGCCGCCCGCCGGCCGCCGCCGGCTTCCTGGAGGCGGAGGCGACCTGGGGCCCGGAAGCGGGCTCGGACCTGGCGGGCCGCTCCCGTACGTACTCGATGCACACCTACGGCGCGGTCTTCGCCGAGGTCCGGGTGGACGAGGAGCTGGGGCTGGTGCGGGTGGCGCGCTGCACCGCCGGGTACGCGGCGGGCCGTATCGTCAACCCGCTGACCGCCCGCAGCCAGATGACGGGCGGGCTGGCCTGGGGCATCGGCCAGGCCCTGCTGGAGAAGTCGAGGTTCGACGGCCGCTTCGGCCGCTTCGTGTCGAAGAACCTGGCCGGGTACGCCGTCCCCGTCAACGCCGACATCCGCGAACTCGACGTCTTCTTCGTCGACGACCACGATCCGCACGCCAGCCGGCTCGGCGCCAAGGGGATCGGCGAACTGGGCGCGGTAGGGGTGGGGGCGGCGATCGCCAACGCGGTGTTCCACGCCACGGGTGTCCGCCGGCGGGATGTGCCGATGGGGATCGCGGAGGTGATGCGGGCAGGGGAGGGGCGCTCGTAATTGCTCTACGCGCAGGGTGAGTTGATGTTCGTACGGCCCGGACGGTCACAGTGGCGGCCGTCCGGGTCGTACGGTCGTCCGTCAGCCCAGCAGGCCGATGACGGCCTTCGTCGAGTCCAGCTCTCCCAGCCGGGGGAAGATCTTTTCGACGCTGTTGCGGTGGGCGTCGGCGTCCATGTCGGTGACAGCGTCCGTCGCGATCGTCACGTGGTAGCCGTGCTCGTGCGCGGCGCGGGCGGTGGACTCGACGCCGATGCTGGTGGCGATGCCCGCGAGCACGATCTGCGTGACGCCGCGGCGGCGCAGTTCGAGGTCGAGGCCGGTGCCGTGGAACGCGCCCCACTGCTGCTTGGTGACGGTGATGTCGCTGGGCCGCTGATCGAGCTCGGGCACCAACTCGGCCCAGTCCGCCGGAAGTTCCCCGCCCGGCATCCCGGCCTGGGTGCGGCCCGGCGCGCCGCCCGTGACGTTGACGAGGACCACCGGCAGCCCGCGCTCACGGAACGCGGCGGCCAGCTCGGCGGAGCGCGCGACGACGTCGGCGGCGGGCGAGAAGGTCGGCAGGGCGGTGATGCCCTTCTGGAGGTCGATGAGGACGAGCGCGGTGTTCGCGTCGAGAGTGGTGGCGGGCATGTGCGGTTCTCCTGTGTGGGATTGACGGCAGGTCAGGATGAATTCTTGCGGGTGCGCAAGGCGCGGTCGGCGGCGGTCAGGACGATCAGCAGCAGGCTGAGCCCGCCGGACACGACGGCGATGTCGTGCAGCCCGGCATCGGTGGCCCGCTGCCCGTAGAAGAGCCCGATGAGGCTGGCTGCGGTGATCGCGCCGAGGTACTGGGAGGTCCGCTGGAGCCCGGCCGCCGCGCCGACCGCGTCGGCGGGGGCCTGCACGAAGACGGCGGCCTGGTTGCCCGTCGAGGTCAGCCCCTGCGGGAGGCCGAAGAGGACGCCGGCCAGGAGCAGCGCGGCGAGCGGCGTGGTGTGGTCCGCGACGAGCAGCATGGCGCTGCCCGCCGCGAGCAGCGCGGAGGCGAGCGTGAGCGGCGCCCGGATGCCCTTCGTACGGGCGCCGAGGACCGAGCACACGGAGGCGGCCAGCGACATCGGCAGGATGATCAACCCCGTGTGGAACGAGGAGTAGCCGTGCGCCTCCTCCAGCCACTGCGTGTATCCGTACATGACGCAGTAGATGACGAGATAGGCCAGCCCGTGGCGGAGGTAGGTGAACGACAGCGCCCGGTTGTGCGCCAGCATCCGCAGGTCTATGAAGGGGCTGGGGCGGCGCAGTTGCCACCAGGCGAGGGCGGCGGCGAGCACCGCGACGACGGGCAGCAGCGGCCACCGCGGGTGGTCCAGGTCCATCAGGAAGAGCATCGTGGCGGTCAGCGTCGCGCCGAAGAGCGCGATGCCGAGCCCGTCGAGCGACGCCTTCGAGGCCGCGCCGGTGCCGTGCGCGGCGGCGTCGTTACCGGAGTTCCGCCCGGCGGCCTCCTCGTTGTCTCTGTTGTCCTTGCCGTCCTTGTCGTCCTTCGGCAGCCAGAGGAGGGCGAGGACGAGGGCGAGCGCGGCGAGCGGTACGTTCAGGGCGAAGATGCCGCGCCAGCCCGTGGTCGCGGCGAGCAGCCCGCCGAGCACGGGGCCGACCGCCATGGACCCGAGACCGGCGAGGGAGAGCAGGCCCAGGACGGTGCGCGGGGCCTCCTGACCGGTGCGCCGGGACACGGCGCGGAGCATGGACATCGCGGCCGGATACGCGGCGGACGTGCCGACGCCGAGCAGTACCCGGGAGGCGATCAGCCAGCCGAAGCCGGGCGCGAGCGCGCCGGTCAGGCCGGCCGCCAGGACCACCAGCAGCCCGCTCACGAAGATCCGGCGCGGGCCCAGCAGGTCGGCGAGCTTGCCCATGGTGGGCTGGGCGACGGCACTGGCGAGGTAGAGGGAGGCGACGAGCCAGGCGGTGGAGGACGCGCCCACGCCGAAGTCGTGGCCGATGGCCACCAGGCCGGTGGCGATCATCGTGGAGTTGACGGGGTTGAGCACCGAGCCGATGAGCAGCGGCGTCATCAGGCGCGGCCCGAACCCCGAGGCGACCGGCGCCCGCGTGTCCGCCGCCCGTGTGTCCGCCGCCGCGCCGCTGCGGGCGCCCAGCCGGCTCACTGCTGGGCTCGTATATCGGACGGTGCGTCAGATTGCCGACTGGCATGCGGATCAGACGGAACGTCAGTGCCGGCAAGCCCCTCCGGAGCCTCCGCCGCCAGCCGCT
This sequence comes from Streptomyces sp. NPDC050610, assembly GCF_040654875.1. NCBI lineage: Bacteria > Bacillati > Actinomycetota > Actinomycetes > Kitasatosporales > Streptomycetaceae > Streptomyces > Streptomyces sp. NPDC050610. The sequence continues at coordinate 355,713 of NZ_JBFAIV010000005.1, forward strand.
TCAGAAGCTCCGTCGCCTCCGTCAGCGTCCGCTGCTCGTCGGGGGTGAGCCGGTCCGCGATGGCCCCGGCCAGCCAGCTCTGCTTGGACTGCCGCAGGGATGTGAGCGTACGGCGCCCCTCGCCCGTGACGGAGTAGACGACCTGCCGGCCGTCGGTGGGGTGCGGGGTGCGCTCCAGCAGCCCCCGCTCCTCCAGGTAGCCCAGCGTCAGCCGCATCGACTGCGGCCGTACCAGTTCGGCGCGGGCCAGCGCCGCCGTCGTGGCGGCCCCGTCGGTCGCGATCCGGCTCAGCGCCGAGCGCTGGGTGGGCGTGAGTTCGCCCTGCGGGGATGCCGCCCGCAGCCGCCGCGACAGCTGGCCGACGACGGCCGTGAGGTCGGCGGCGGTGCGTGCCTGTGTCTGATCGGCTTCCTGATCGGCCATGGCGTCACCGTAAGACTTCGACAGGCAAACTTGCAAGTTTGCCTGTCTTGCTAGTCGAGGGGGATCGACGGAGCCTGCCGCGCCCGGTCGGCGGAACCCTTGCCACACCCCGTGCCGGGTCATACGGTCGCATCCACACGTAGATCCACTTGATCCACGCGTGTTCAGCCTGGTTGACGCCCTGGCAAAGGAGCAATTCATGGCCAAAATCGTCCGCGCCGCACTCGTCCAGGCGAGCTGGACCGGTGACACCGATTCGATGATCGCCAAGCACGAGGAGCACGCCCGCGCGGCGGCCGGCCAAGGCGCTCAGGTGATCGGCTTCCAGGAAGTCTTCAACGCCCCGTACTTCTGCCAGGTCCAGGACAACGAGCACTACCGCTGGGCCGAACCGGTGCCGGACGGCCCGACCGTGCGCCGGATGCAGGAGCTCGCCCGCGAGACCGGCATGGTGATCGTCGTGCCCGTCTACGAAGTGGACCAGCCCGGCTTCTACTACAACACCGCCGCCGTCATCGACGCCGACGGCAGCTACCTCGGCAAGTACCGCAAGCACCACATCCCGCAGGTCAAGGGGTTCTGGGAGAAGTTCTACTTCCGCCCCGGCAACGCCGGCTGGCCCGTCTTCGACACCGCGGTCGGCAAGGTCGGTGTCTACATCTGCTACGACCGCCACTTCCCCGAGGGCTGGCGCGCCCTCGGCCTCGGCGGCGCGCAGATCGTCTACAACCCCTCCGCCACCTCGCGCGGCCTCTCCGCCTACCTGTGGCAGCTGGAACAGCCCGCGGCCGCCGTCGCCAACGAGTACTTCGTCGCCGCGATCAACCGCGTCGGCACGGAGGAGTACGGCGACAACGACTTCTACGGCACCTCCTACTTCGTCGACCCCCTCGGCCGGTTCGTCGGCGAGAAGGCCAGCGACACCAAGGAGGAGCTGGTCGTCCGCGACCTGGACCTCTCCCTCATCGACGAGGTCCGCCAGCAGTGGGCGTTCTACCGGGACCGCAGGCCCGACGCCTACGACGGCCTGGTACAGCCATGAGCACCCCCGCCTCCCTGCACGCCCGCCACCAGGCGGTCATGCCGGACTGGCTCTCGCTCTACTACGAACGGCCGCTGGAACTCACGCACGGCGAGGGCCGCCACGTCTGGGACGCCGAGGGCAACCGCTACCTCGACTTCTTCGGCGGCATCCTCACCACCATGACCGCCCACGCCCTTCCCGAGGTCACCAAGGCCGTCAGCGACCAGGCCGCCCGCATCCTGCACACGTCGACGCTCTACCTCGACCGTCCGATGGTCGACCTCGCGGAGCGGATCGCCCAGCTCTCCGGCATCCCGGACGCCCGCGTCTTCTTCACCACCTCCGGCACCGAGGCCAACGACGCGGCCCTGCTGCTCGCCACCTCCTACCGCCGCTCCAACCAGATCCTGGCGCTGCGCAACAGCTACCACGGCCGTTCCTTCGCCTCCATCGGGATCACCGGGAACTCCAGCTGGTCGCCCACCAGCCTCTCGCCGCTCCAGACGCTGTACGTGCACGGCGGCGTCCGCACCGACGGCCCGTACGCGCACCTGTCGGACGCCGAATTCATCGCGGCCTGCGTGGCGGACCTCAAGGACATGCTCAGCCAGACGCACGGCAACGTCGCGGCTCTCATCGCCGAACCGGTCCAGGGCGTCGGCGGGTTCACCAACCCGCCCGACGGGCTCCTCGCCGCCTTCCGCGAAGTCCTCGACGCGCACGGCATCCTGTGGATCACCGACGAGGTGCAGACCGGCTGGGGCCGCACCGGCGAGCACTTCTGGGGCTGGCAGGCCCACGGCCGGTCGGGCCCGCCCGACCTCCTCACCTTCGCCAAGGGCATCGGCAACGGCATGTCGATCGGCGGCGTCGTCGCCCGCGCCGACGTCATGAACTGCCTCGACGCCAACTCCATCTCCACCTTCGGCGGTTCGCCCGTCACCATGGCCGCCGGCCTCGCCAACCTCACCTACCTCCTGGAACACGACCTCCAGGGCAACGCGCGCCGCGTCGGCGGCCTCCTCATCGAGCGGCTGCGCGCGGTCGCCGCCGGGCTCCCGGCCGTACGGGAAGTACGCGGCCGGGGCCTGATGATCGGCGTGGAGCTGGTCCACGCCGACGGCTCACCCTCGCCCCGCGCCGCCACCGTCGCCCTCGAACGCGCCAGGGAGAACGGCCTGCTCGTCGGCAAGGGCGGCCGCGACGGCAACGTCCTGCGCATCGCGCCGCCGCTGTCGCTGTCCGTCGCGGAGGCCGAAGAGGGGGCAGCGCACCTCGAAGACGCGCTGCGAGCGGCACAGTCCGCCACCGGAGGAAGAGGCATCGGAGGAGAGGAACAGCCATGACCACCCGCACACTCATCAGGGGCGGCCTGGTCGTCACCGCCGCCGAGGAGACCCGCGCCGACGTGCTGATCGAGGACGAGAAGATCGTCGCCCTCGCCGCCTCGGACAGCGCGTACGCCGCAGGCTGGACGGCCGACCGTACGATCGACGCCACCGGCAAGTACGTGATCCCCGGCGGCATCGACGCCCATACGCACATGGACTTTCCCTTCGGCGGCACCTTCTCCGCCGACTCCTTCGAGACCGGGACCCGCGCCGCCGCCTGGGGCGGCACCACCACCATCGTGGACTTCGCGGTCCAGACGCGCGGCCAGGCGCTGCGCGAGGGACTCGACCTCTGGCACGCCAAGTCCGACGCCCAGTGCGCCGTCGACTACGCCTTCCACATGATCCTCTCCGACGTGAACGAGTCCACCCTCAAGGAGATGGACCTGCTGGTGGGGGAGGGTGTCACCTCCTTCAAGCTGTTCATGGCCTACCCGGGCGTCTTCTACAGCGACGACGGGCAGATCCTCCGCGCGATGCAGCGCTCCGCCGGCAACGGCGGGCTGATCATGATGCACGCCGAGAACGGCATCGCCATCGACGTCCTCGTCGAACAGGCCCTCGCGGAGGGCCGTACCGACCCCCGCTACCACGGCGAGGTCCGCAAGACCCTGCTCGAAGCCGAGGCCACCCACCGCGCCATCCAGCTCGCCCGCGTAGCCGGGGCGCCGCTGTACATCGTGCACGTCTCGGCGGAGGAAGCCGTGGGCGAGCTGACGCTCGCCCGGGACAAGGGCCTGCCGGTGTTCGGGGAGACCTGTCCGCAGTACCTCTTCCTGTCCACGGACAATCTCGCGGAGCCGGACTTCGAGGGCGCGAAGTACGTGTGCAGCACGCCGCTGCGGCCCCGCGAGCACCAGGAGTCGCTCTGGCGCGGGCTGCGCGGCGACGACCTCCAGGTGGTCTCCACGGACCACTGCCCGTTCTGCTTCACGGGCCAGAAGGACCTGGGGCGCGGCGACTTCTCGAAGATCCCCAACGGGATGCCGGGCGTGGAGAACCGGATGGACCTCCTCCACCAGGCCGTCGTGGACGGGCACATCAGCCGCCGCCGCTGGATCGACATCGCCTGCGCCGCCCCGGCCCGGATGTTCGGCCTGTACCCGAAGAAGGGCACCATCGCGCCCGGCGCGGACGCCGACATCGTCATCTTCGACCCGCACGCCGAGCAGACGATCTCCGCCGAGACGCACCACATGAACGTCGACTACTCGGCGTACGAGGGCAAAAGGATCACCGGCCGGGTCGAGACCGTGCTCTCGCGCGGTACGGCCGTACTCGACCAGCGGCAGTTCACCGGGCGCGCCGGGCACGGCCGTTACGTGCCGCGCGGCACCTGTCAGTACCTGAGCTAGGAGGCTGCGGACACATGGACTTCGGACTCGTCCTTCAGACCGACCCGCCCGCCACCGCCGTCGTCGACCTGATGCGGCACGCGGAGGAGCGCGGCTTCACCTACGGCTGGACCTTCGACTCGGCGGTGCTGTGGCAGGAGCCGTTCGTCATCTACAGCCGCATCCTGGACCACACCGAGCGGCTCATCATCGGCCCCATGGTCACCAACCCCTCCACCCGCACCCCGGAGGTCACAGCCTCCACCTTCGCCACGCTCAACGACATGTTCGGCAACCGAACCGTCTGCGGCATCGGCCGCGGCGACTCCGCGATGCGCGTCGCCGGCCGCAAGCCCAACAACCTCGCCACGCTCAGCGAGTCCATGCACGTCATCCGCGAGCTGGCGGAGGGCCGCGCGATAACCGTCGACGGCACGCCGCTGCGCTTCCCCTGGGTGCGCGACGGCAAGCTCCCGGTGTGGATGGCGGCGTACGGGCCGAAGGCGCTGGCGCTCGCGGGCCGCGAGGCGGACGGCTTCATTCTCCAACTCGCCGACCCGTACCTCACCGAGTGGATGATCAAGGCGGTACGGGACGCGGCGGCGGAGGCGGGCCGCGACCCCGCCGACGTCAAGATCTGCGTCGCCGCCCCCGCGTACGTGGGTGACGATCTCGCGCACGCGCGTGAGCAGTGCCGCTGGTTCGGCGGCATGGTCGGCAACCACGTCGCCGACCTGGTGACCCGCTACGGCGAGCACTCGGACATGGTGCCCGAAGCCCTGACCGCGTACATCAAGGCCCGCGAGGGCTACGACTACGCCCACCACGGCCGCAGCGGCAACCCCGACACCGCGTTCGTCCCCGACGAGATCGTGGACCGCTTCTGCCTCCTGGGACCGGTGGAAGCGCACGAGGAGAAGCTGCGCTTCCTACGGGAGTTGGGCGTCGACCAGTTCGCGCTGTACGCGATGCACGACGCCAAGGAGACGACGATCGACGCGTACGGAGACCGGATCATCCCCGAACTGGGCTGACTGGCCGCTACGGGGCGTGCGCCCGGCCCGATCACGGGACGCGCCCCGTCCACCCGCAGATTCAGAGATGGAAGCCGAGTGCGCGGAGTTGTTCGCGGCCGTCGTCGGTGATTTTGTCGGGGCCCCAGGGCGGCATCCAGACCCAGTTGATGCGGAGTTCGTTGA